>JAIECQ010000045.1 GCA_029068395.1 Rikenellaceae bacterium | reverse complement strand
GGAATTAGAGCCGGAGGTGAACTTGATATATCCATAATCGGATGAACTCCATCCTCCGCCGCGACTGACAGTACTGCCATTAATGAGATTCTGAAACTCATCTTTAGTAGGCAGACGGTAACCCTCCGGGCAAGGCTGGGTATTCCAGTTGCTGGGATAAGTCGATGTGTTCCATGACCCGCTCGGGGTAGCATCACCAGAAGCCTGTTTGGCATGTGCGTGGTTTTTGCTTTGGCATACTTGGGACCGGCAGACTTTTGCGCCGGCAGGGCGGCGAGGTACGAGCCGCAACGGGCCGAGCCTCCCCCCGCGGAGGCCCGTAACCCCGCCACGCTATTGTAGGCAGTGCCTAAGTCACGGCTGTTATGCGCGTCACTTTCACGTCTTGCCCCCGCAGGCTCGGCCCGTGGCTCCTTCACGCTAAAGGGGTGTTAGGTGCGCTACCCGAACAGCCGCACAGGCACAAAGCCAAACCGTAAGCTACAAAGCCTTGCCAAAATACAGCCAAAGCGCCCCGCCTATTTCACGCCTCACGGCCCAATTTCACCACGCCCCCCAACACTCTCCCCGTGGGCCGGCGCCAGCGCAGGCAGGGCGGCGAGGTACGAACCGCAACGGGCCGAGCCTCCCCCCGCGGAGGCCCGTAACACCGTCTCGCAATTATAGGCAGTGACTAAGGGTAAGCGATTATGCGCCTCACTTTCACGACTTGCCCCCGCAGGCTCGGCCCGTGGCTCCTTTACGCTAAAGGCACGTACCGGCCAACCCAAGGTGCCACACGTCTTTGTCACTCACCACGCCAGACCATCATCACGCCCTCGACCTCCACGCCGATGAGGCCGACCTGCGGTCGGCCCACAACCACCAAGGAAATGAAAGCAAAAGGAATGAGAGCAAAAAGAATGAAAACACCAGTAAATAGCTATAGTAATTAAGGCAACCCTCCGCGCGGTCTGAGTGTAACGAAACCGCACACTATTCCTTATCACCGGCATAACGAAGTATGCCGTAAGCAAAAATTCCTTGTGTCCGGGCTGAGGAACGAAGCCCGAGCGGCCCGGAGCCTCCGCCCCAACGGAGGGCCGCATATCGGTGAATAATATGTATGTCGGTGAATCAGTGACGGCAGTGATGCTCATCATTTTCTTGCTGTGCCCTCCGCAGGCCCCGCGCCGCTCTCCGCTGTGCCGGTGGTTGCGGCTGTGCGGCTATGCTTCCGTACCGCCCGTAATACTTTGCTACGCTGCTGCTTATGGTTGCCGCCTTGCTGTTATTGTTTCTGTTTTGTTTCCGCACCCTTTCCGTTGAGAGTCATGGCCCCTGTTGAATATCCTTCAGGCACTCAGCCCAAGGGCCAAAAACAGCTATTCCATAAATGTGTGAGACGTATGTCGAAACACATTTATGGAATGCTGTAATTATCCGCTTAGTTTGCCCTCAAAAATATCAAAACGGGGTCCGCGACCCCTCCCCCGGAAGGGCCGCCGGAGGCAGTGCCAGCAAACCATTATCCGCAGTGCCAGCAAGGACAGTGCCAGCAAACCATCATCCGCAGTGTCGGCAGGGCATCACCGGAGGCAGTGCCGTCAAAAGGCCCGGGCTGCATCACGCCATGTACACTTCTCTACTTCACCTGCTTGCAGCGATAAGATGCCTTGTATGCGCCCTTGGACATTTTTTGCAGTCTATTCTTTATCAATGTCTTACGCAGCGGAGCCAACCTGTCGGTGAAGACATTTCCGTTAAGGTGATCAAACTCGTGCTGAAACACGCGCGCCTTTATGCCGTCGAGCTGCTCTATGTGTTCGTTAAAGTCCTCATCGAAATAACGCACCTTTACCGAGGAGGGACGGACCACATCCTCACGAATGCCGGGCAGACTGAGACAGCCCTCGTTAAAAAGCCACGTATCTTCAGAACTCTCTATAATCTCAGGATTTATAAAGACCTTGCAAAAACCCTTTCCCTCGGGATAATCGTCGCTAAAAGGGTCGGTGTCAATGACGAACATGCGCACCGAATGGCCTATCTGCGGTGCTGCCAGACCGACCCCCTCACTGTCATACATGGTCTCGAACATGTCGGCCACAAACCGCTTCAAATCGGGATAATCGGGCGTAACCTCCTCGGCCACCCTCTTCAACACGGACGAACCGTAAATATAAATCGGATAAATCATATCTTAAAAACCTCATTAAAAAACAAACCCACCAGAAAAAACCTAAAACCGTATAAATAACCTTTTAGGCCTACCTGTTATTGCCCCTCTCTCATGGCTCTGCTGTCAAGAAACGACTGCAATATTATCGCCGCACTCACCATGTCGACCACCCCCGACTTGTTGTTACGCTGCCGCCGCGTGGCCCCCGCTGCAATCATCGACTGCATGGCCATCTTGGTGGTGAATCGCTCGTCGTGATATACCACCTCAACCTCCGGCAACTGCTCTTTAAGACGTTCCACAAAGGGAGCTATGTAGGCAAAACTATCTGAATATTCACCTGTTACGGTACGCGGCAACCCCACTACAATCATCTCTACCTCATGACGCGCCACATAATCTTTGATAAAAGCCATCAGCTTTCCTGTCTCGACAGTGGTAAGCCCGCTTGCGATGATCTGTAGCGGATCGGTCACCGCCAACCCCGTACGTTTCTTGCCGTAATCGACGGCTAAAATTCTTGCCACAAAGTTACTTTTTTTGCACAAAGATAACTATCTTTGTCAAATATATGCACGAATTTTTCAAGTCATGACTCAAGAGGAACTTTTCAAAAAGCTGATAGCTCACTGCAAAGAGTACGGGTTTATCTTCCCGTCGAGCGAGATATACGACGGACTGAGCGCTGTTTACGATTACGGCCAGCTGGGCGTAGAGCTTAAAAACAACATCAAACGATATTGGTGGGAGGCCATGGTGCGCTTAGGTGAAAACATCGTTGGCATAGACGCCGCCATCTTCATGCACCCCCGCGTGTGGGAGGCCTCGGGCCACGTTGGTGCCTTCAACGACCCTCTTATAGACAACAAAGACTCAAAGAAACGCTATCGCGCCGATGTTCTCATAGAAGATTGGATAGCCAAACAGGACGAAAAGATAGACAAAGAGGTTGCCAAGGCGCGCAAACGTTTCGGCGACAGCTTCGACGAGCCACTGTTCAGACAGACCAACAGCCGTATATTAGAGATAGCCCAGAAGCGCGACAGTGCCAACAGCCACATGGTTGCGGCGCTGACCGACGGTAACTTGGCGGCCCTCAAAGAGCTGATTGAAGACCTTGAAATAGCATGCCCCGTCTCGGGCACCAAAAACTGGACCCACGTACGCCAGTTCAACCTCATGTTCGAGACCAAAATAGGCTCTGTCGGTGACAACGCCTCCACGATATATCTGCGTCCGGAGACTGCTCAAGGCATATTCGTCAACTTCCTCAACGTGCAAAAGAGCGGCCGCATGAAGATACCGTTCGGCATCGCCCAGATAGGCAAGGCTTTCCGCAACGAGATAGTGGCCCGCCAGTTCATCTTCCGCATGCGCGAGTTCGAACAGATGGAGATGCAGTTCTTCGTTCGTCCCGGTGAGGAGATGAAGTGGTTCGATTACTGGAAAAACTTCCGCATGCGCTGGCACCGCACCCTCGGCTTCGGCGACGACATGTACCGCTTCCACGACCACGAAAAGCTGGCCCACTACGCCAACGCCGCCACCGACATAGAGTTCAACTTCCCGTTCGGCTTCAAAGAGGTGGAGGGCATACACTCGCGCACCGACTTCGACCTGTCTAACCACGCCAAATTCTCAGGCCGCAAGATACAATATTTCGACCCCGAGACAGGCGAGAGTTACACCCCCTACGTCATCGAGACCTCTATAGGCGTTGACCGCATGGTGCTTCAGGTGCTCTCTGCCGCCTTCCACGAAGAGCAGTTAGACAACGACAGCCGCACCGTCTTGCGCATACCGGCCCCGCTGGCCCCTGTCAAGGCCGCCATACTGCCCCTGGTCAAGAAAGACGGCCTGCCCGAGATGGCCCACCGCATCATCGACGACCTCAAATTCGACTTCAACGTCGTCTATGACGAGAAAGACAGCATCGGCAAACGCTATCGCCGCAACGACGCGATAGGAACCCCGTTCTGCATAACCGTCGACCACCAGAGCCTCGAAGACGGCACCGTCACGATACGCCACCGCGACACCATGGAGCAACAACGCGTACCTGTCGACCAGCTGCATGCCATCGTCGAGAAAGAGACAGGCTTCAGAAAGCTGTTCAAAGATATCGTCACAGAGGCGTAATCAACGGCAAGCCATAACAAAAAATCCTGCCCCGCAATGCGCGAGACAGGATTTTTTCATATCCTCTTAATACCATCGAAAATATCAGAACCGCCCCAACCCTTAGCGCCGGAAACAGGTACTTTCCCGGCGTAACGTTTCTTCAGGCCAACACCATGGCCACGAACTGCACGCCCAATATCAGCAGCACCATAGCCACCGGATAAACTGTCGCGTAAGCCACCGATGGCGCAGGACTGTCAGTCATCGAGTCGGCCGCAGCAAGACCCGGCGTACTGGTCATACCGCCAGTTATCGTGCCGAGCAGATCGAACATATTGACTTTAAAGAACTTCACCCCCACAAAAGCAGCGGCAACCATAGGCAGGAATGTCACCAGGGCACCTGCGGCAAAAAGGCTCCACCCGCTGCTGACTATCGTGCTCACCATGCTTGTGCCGGCAGAGGTGCCCACCCCGGCAAGAAACAACAGCAACCCCAACTGACGCAGCAACTGATTGGCAGAAAAAGACATAGACCACACCACAGGTCCCGTCTTACCCCTTGCGCTCAGCAACAGGGCCGTCAGTAGCACGCCACCCGTGAGCCCGAACGAAAAGGTGAACGAGTCGCCGAACGAGAGAGTCACCTTACCGAAAAGCACACCCAGCACAATGCCGAGGGCTATGGGGAAGAAGTCGGTGTCCGACAGCTTCTTGGCATCGTTGCCTATTAGCTTCACAAGCTCTTGAAGCTCGCGTTTGCCTCCCACTATGGTGAGCTTGTCGCCCCATTTGAGCTGCAAGTCGGGCGTTGGCGTAAGGTCTATGCCCGCACGATATACCCGCGTTACGGTGCAATTGAAGTTAGACGGTATATCGAGCGAAGCCAACCGCACATTGACCAACGATTTGTTAGACAGTATGGCCGTCACCAAATCGAGGCTCTCGCCAAGCGGCAAATCTTCCATCACCCTGCCCCCTACCAGCTGCTCAAGCTTGTCTAACGATGCCTCCGTGCCCACGGCCTTTATAAGGTCGCCGTTCTCCAGCACCTGTCTGCCTGTCGGCAGCAGATAGTCGTCTCCATGCTTTATGCGCGAGATTACCGCCCCGGTCACCACACGCAGACTCAAATCGGCAATGGAACGACCTATTACAGCCACCCTCTCCACACGGCATGTGCGCGTGCCTATGACAGGATACTCCTCTTTCACCGTGGCCGCCATCTTGCTCTCCAGGGCATCTAAGTCAACCCTGCACAGACGAGGCAACAGCTTTACAAAGAGTATCACGCCTATGACCCCGAAAGGATAGGCGATACCATAAGCCACTGCCGTCTGGTCTCCCGCAATCTCTTTTGCCGTGGCCAGACCGGGTGTGCTCGTCAGGGCGCCCGTTAGTATGCCCACCGTCTCGGCCTGACTAAGGCCGAACACCGCGCGCATGGCAAGGGCCGAAAGCACTGCTACAGCCACTATCACAACCGATATCACCACCAGCGACTGCCCCTTGGTGCGAAACGAGCGGAAAAACCCCGGACCCGCCTGTATGCCTATGGTAAATATGAACAGCACCATGCCGAAGTCGCTCAACGCACCAGGTATCACAACCCCGAAATGGCCGAAAAGCAAAGCCACGAATATCACAGCAGATACATCGAGCGATATACCCTTTATCTTTATGCGTCCGAGCATAAAGCCCAACGCAACTATAACAAACAGTGCAAAATAGGGCCATTGAAGCAATTCAAACATAAGCAAAGTAAAATTTGGGTCAAACCAGCCGCACCATCCCTAATGCAGGGCGTGCATAATATCACGTCACAAAGGTAACATTTCCCGCAATAACACCCAAGCCGCCACTCTATTTTAAAGACAAAAACAGAGTATTCCCGGCTTTGGCGCCACTTTACGCACGCATTGAACCAAACGGCATGCAACCATCTGCCCCCCTTGCCCGACACCGCAGAAACACCCGCGCACCACCTCTTTGCTAAAAAGACCGATTTTTATTTTTTTTATCCATTTAACTCTATAACTTTGCCCCCGAAAAAAACGAACCATACCTGATATGCGCATCTTATCAGTATAAACATTCTTTCAAAATGGAGATTTGCAGAACTGTAACCCAGCTTAAAAGCGCTATTGCCGCACGTCGCGACCGTGGCGATGTCGGCTTTGTGCCCACCATGGGAGCGCTTCATGCGGGACACGCCTCCCTTATAGAACGTTGCACGAAAGAGAACGCCACCAGCGTGGTCAGCGTATTCGTCAACCCTACGCAATTCAACGACCCCGACGATCTGAAGAACTATCCGCGCACCGAAGCGGCCGACCTTGCCATACTCGAAGACAAAGGGTGTGACATAGCCTTCCTCCCCACCGTCGAGGAGATTTACCCCGAGCCCGACACGCGCGTGTTCGACTTCGGCACCATAGGCTCCGTCATGGAGGGCGAGCACCGTCCGGGCCACTTCAACGGCGTGGCACAGGTGGTAAGCCGTCTTTTCGACATGGTAGAGCCTGACAAGGCATATTTCGGCGAGAAAGACTTCCAGCAGATAGCCATCATACGCTCAATGTGCCGCCAGACAGGCTCTAAGGTCATTATAGTAGACTGCCCCATCAAACGCGAAGACGACGGCCTTGCCATGAGCTCACGCAACACCCTGCTGTCAGCCGAACAACGTGCCGCCGCCCCTGCCATACACATGACCCTGGCAGCATCGGTGGCCCGCAAGGAGTGGGCCGATGTAGAGGAGACCAAGAAATGGGTCATAGAGCAGATAGACTCCAACGAGCTTATGAAAGTGGAATATTACGACATTGTAGATGCCTCTACCCTTCAGAGCATCGACTCATGGAATCACGAGGGCGCGGTATACGGCTGCATCGCCGTGCAGGTTGGCCGGGTGAGACTCATCGACAACATAAAATACAAGTAATACGCGCAGACAACTGTCATTTACAGCAAAACAGAACTTCAAAGCCATGATGATAGAGGTATTGAAATCAAAAATACACCGGGTCAGCGTCACACAGGCCGACCTTAATTATGTAGGCAGCATCACCATAGACGAAGAGCTGATGGAGGGCGCCGGCATCATTGCCGGAGAGAAGGTCTCGATAGTAAACAACAACAATGGCGAACGCTTTGAAACATATGTCATTAAGGGCGACAAAGGCAGCGGTTGCATCTGCGTCAACGGCGCCGCAGCCCGCAAGGTAGCCGTGGGCGACATACTGATAATAATATCGTATGCCCACATGGACTTCGAAGAGGCCAAAACCTTAGAGCCTAAAATAATATTCCCCGACACGGCCACCAACAGACTGCTCTAACCGTCGGCCGCACTCACACCATACCGCAAAGCCTCCCCCGAAAGAGACTTTGCGGTATGTGCGTTACAAACACCGGCACAAAGCACTAAAACACAACACTTTCATGCCTTAGCACGAAAAGTGCAGCGCCAATGGTGTTTCGCTTGCAAATATCGCCCGAATAAATTATCTTTGTCTGATAAGTGAAATGATGTGTTGTCGGCCCATTAAACGATACATTTACACCACGTAGAGAAGTCGACATAACGCAAAACGAACAGCATGAGAGAAGTTGTAATCATAGGTCCGAAACACCACAACACCTATGGCGTCATACGAAGCCTTGGCAAAAAGGGCATAAAACCGACGGTGTTTTTGGATTCGGAGACCAACGATTGCTTTTTCGCCAAATCAAGATATATAGGCTCAATAAGTCATATACCCGCGGCAAAAATAATTGACCACCTCACAGGCTATGCTGCCGGACGCGATGAAAAACCGGTACTGATATGTTGTAGCGATACCATGTCGAGCCTTGTCGACCTCAACTGCAACCAGCTGGCCGACAAATACATGATACCGTGTTCATCACGTCAAGGTGCCATAACGCACCTTATGAACAAGCAAAATATGTCTGAACTTGCCGTTGAATGCGGACTCAACATTCCGCCCCACACTCAGACCATCGGGCGTGATGAGCTTATGCAGAAAAGAGAGAGCATGCCCTATCCATGTATCCTCAAACCCCTCGTTTCCACCGAAGGACACAAGTCTGACATCATGATATGCACATCGCCCGAACAACTGGCCGAATGTATCTCTCAGATAGACTGCAAACACCTTCAGGTGCAGAAATTTATTGACAAAACTATGGAGTATCAAATTATCGGTTGTTCATTACTTGCTGATAATGAGATATTTACGCCAGGGGGGGTGAAATTGCAGCTTGCGGCATCACACCGCAGCAACACCGGCATAGTTACATTAGAACCTATCGAGAAGCTCAACATAAACATTTCTCCCATAAAGGAGTTCATCCGCGCCACCGGTTATTCGGGTCTGTTCAGTGTCGAGTTCATCAGAGACAGCTCCGGACGCGACTATTTCATGGAGATGAACTTCCGCAACGACGGCAACGCCATTGTCATGACAGCCGGCGGTGCCAACCTGCCATATATATGGTATCTTTACAACACAAACGGAGACTGGATAGGCCTGTGTGGCAAGAAGATAAAAAAAGCCACCGCCGTGCCTCTGTTTCCCATGCTATCATGGCTCAAAAGACGCCCGTGGTACATCTTATACAAGGCCCTGACATGCACTGTGTTCATGGACATAGATTTTTGCGATCCCAAAACGACATGCCGCCAATTTGCCACACTGCTAACAATATTGAAAACACAACTTGTCAAACGTATAAAACGCTTATAGCAAACACAAAGACGGCCGGCAAAAACGAGTGCCGTCTGTCTCGCCATATCTTTACAGGCACCGTAAAACAACCCGTACATCTATACACAATACTCTTTTACAAATAGTTATACTTGAAACAAAAACAAACCTCCCGATATTCATGCAACCGACAGACAACAATATAAACCCCATAAATCAACCGGCATCCGCCGACACAGATGCAAGGGAGCCTGCATTTATAATAACGGTCGATACCGAGGGCGACAACCTGTGGCAATACAAGCCCGGCGATGTGATAACCACCCGCAACACGGCGTTCATACCCCGCTTTCAGCAGCTGTGCGACAGGTTTGGCTTCAAGCCGGTATATCTGACCAACTACGAGATGGCCATGGACGACTCTTTCGTTGAGTTGGCCAAGGAGTGGCTCTCTGAAGAGCGATGCGAGATAGGGGTGCATCTTCACGCATGGAACAACCCGCCGTTGCATCGGCTCACAGGGCCGCACCCGGGGCAACCATACCTTATAGAATATCCCGAAGAGGTGATGCGCCAAAAGTTCGACACCATCTACAGGCTGCTGCACGAGCGCTTCGGCATAACACCCACCTCACACAGAGCCGGTCGCTGGGCCATGAACGGCACCTACTTCAAGATACTCAAAGAGTTTGGCATAACAGTAGACTGCTCTCACACCCCCGGCATATCGTGGAGTCAAAGCTATGGCATCACATGTGGCGGCAGCGACTACCGCCACATATCGCCACAAGTCAGCAACATAGACGGAGTGTTAGAGGTGCCCATGACGGTGCGGCACACTCACATGGCACCCGCAGGAGGCCTCAAACACAGACTCAAAACCCTGATAGGCGGCACGACAGTGTGGCTACGTCCTGCCACCGAGTCGGCTGCGTCTATGATATGGCTGGCAGACAAGGTGCACAAAGAGGCCGACTGCGATTACCTTGAGTTTATGATACACTCATCTGAGCTTATGCCAGGCGGAAGCCCTTATATTACTGACGACAAGTCACTTGAGCAGTTTTACGCCAAGATGGAGGCTCTCATGTCACATGTTCATGCTCTCGGTTATCGCGGACAGACACTGAGCGACTACCAAAAAAGACACACCGAGCGAACATAAGGCATTGCCAAGACGTAAAACGGCATCCGCAGATGAAACTAAAACAGATATAACGCAGGTTCATGGAAGAATCGTTGAGCAAAAAGACAGTCAGGGGTGTTGCCTGGAGCGGCATAGAAAGATTGGCCTCTCAGGTGATACAGCTTGTTGTCAATGTGTTGTTGGCCAGAATATTGGTGCCTGAAGATTTCGGCCTTATAGCCGAGATCATGATCTTCATACAGATATCGCAGATACTCATTGACAGCGGTTTCTCCACGGCTCTGATACAACGCATAGACAGAACCGACACCGATTTCTGCACTGTCTTTTACTTCAACCTAACCATATCGCTCTTGCTATATGCGGTACTGTTTTTCTGTGCTCCGCTGATAGCCGATTTTTACAACTCGCCTCAACTTGTCGACATAACACGGGTGGTATCGCTCAACTTCGTCATCGCCGCACTGTTTTCCGTTCACAAGACCAAACTGACTATAGAGATACGGTTCAAGGAACAGTCGCTCATATCTGTGGCTGCGGCCATGGTGTCGTGCGCATGTGCCCTGCTCATGGCCTTCAACGGCTTCGGCGTGTGGGCACTGGTGGGCCAGTCGCTCAGCAGCTTTATAGTGCAGGCCATCTTGACAACCTATATCACGCGCTGGATGCCTGCATTGACATTCTCGTGGCGTTCGTTCAGAAACCTGTTTTCTTACAGTTCAAAATGTCTCGGCTCATCTCTGCTCAACCAGGCATACAGCATGCTCTATCCCATGATAATAGGGCGTCGGTTCTCGGCCATAGAGTTGGGCTTTTACAACCGTGGAGACTTCTTTGCCGCCATACCGGCACAAACCATCGGCAACGTCATATCTCGTGTGGCTTTCCCCATATTCAGCTCCATACAAAACGAAACCGAACGACTGAACCGCGCTTATTCAAAATACATACAATTCGCTTCGGCCATAGTGTTTCCCGTAATGATAGGGTTGATTGTCTTGGCCCGTCCCGGCGTGGTTGTGCTGCTTACCGACAAATGGCTTCCGTCAGTGCCCCTGTTACAGATATTGGCTCTGGCCTGGATGCTCGACCACCTGTCGCAAATAAACCTCAACGTGCTCTATGTCAAGGGACGCTCAGACCTTGCCCTGCGCCTTGAGATAATCAAAAAGAGCATTGCCACGGCCTTGCTCATAGGCTCAATGTTTTTCGGCATATATGCAATATGCTGGAGCCGTGTTGTCTACAGCATCATAGCCGTAAGCCTCAACACCCATTATACCCGACGCTTAATTGGCATAAGCCGTAAAGAGCAGTTCAAAGACTTTATGCCATATCTGCTTTTGGCTGTAGCCATGGGTGGGTGCATTCATCTTGTACAACTGGCCATCGAGAGCGATGTGCTCAAACTGGCAGTGGGTCTGCCTTTCGGCGTGACATGTTACGTCATGCTGCTCTATCTGTTCAGACCCGCCTTTTTCAAAGAATTCATATCACTAATAAAAAGACGATAACATGCTCATCTCCCCCGAAAAACAAGCAGAGCTGCGAGAGCGATACAACCCCGACGGCTCCACGCTGAGAGAGTTTCAGCTCAGACTGCTCGATATTTTAAAATATATCGACACGGTGTGCCAACGCGAAAACATACCGTACTGGCTCACGGGCGGCAACGTGCTCGGCCACGTAAGGCACGGCGGCTTTATTCCGTGGGACGACGACATAGACATAGAGATAGAAGAGCACGATTATAAAAGACTCCGCAAAGCCATATTGAACGACCCCGACTCACCGTATCAGTGGCAGGACCACACCACCGAGGGCACCTATATAATGCACTTCGCCAAACTTCGCGACCTGCACTCTCAGGTTGAAGAGGGCTGGACCGACTATTACAAATATAAAGGCGCTTTCATAGATATTTTCCCTATGGGCAAAACATCGCCCCGATTCATCAGGTTCACAACAAAACTAAGAGCCTTGCACGAGCGGCTTATATGGCACCGTCTCTATCCCAAGTCACTGCGGCGTCTCTCTCTCAACCTGCTTAGAATATGGTTGCAACGATGCCTCTTCCCGCTGGGCAACCTCTTTTGCCGTCCGTTTGCCAATGCCGACAAACTTTACCAGACGCCCAGCTCGGTAGCCCGCGACTTCACCGCACGAGACCGCAACCTCATATTCCCGCTTCAGCGCATCGTCTTTGAAGGCGTCGAGACCAACGCCCCTTGCCACATGGAAGAGATTCTGACGGCATTATATGGCGACTGGCAAACAGTTCCCGACCCCAACAACATACACTTGCACTTCGATCCGTCCAAAATAAAACTATATTAACCATGATACCCATAGTCTTCTCAACCGACCATAACTATGTGATGCAGACCGGGGTGTGCATACTCTCGCTTTTAGAGAGCGCACAAGAGACTCTATATGACATATATGTCATCATAAGTCGGGATGTCACCGACGACGACAAGATGTTGCTCCAATCGCAAGTGGCCAAAATAAACGGACATAAAATATCGTTCATTCCCGCCCCCACCGATTTCGACTCTGCATTTGAGATAAGGGGCATATCGACGGCCGCCTATTACAGGCTGTTGATACCATGGCTGTTAGCAGATTTTGACAAGGTAATATACAGCGATATCGATGTTATTTTCAGAACATCGCTGCAAGAGGTGTTCACAACAGACTTGGCTGACAATTATTTCGGAGCCGTTCCTGGCGTTAGTTACAGATATCCTTCCGAGCACGTTAAGAAGCATCTGAAAAAGATATCTGTCAGCAACTTGGAATATGTCAACTCTGGCTTTTTGATTGTCAACTCTGCACTTCTTAGAAAAGACAACCTGAAAGAGGCCTTCATCAGCGAGGCAGGCAAAAAACATCAGTTCCAAGATCAGGATGTCATAAACATAGTGTGCAAAGGCCGCATAATGCACATATCGCCCAAATATTGCATAACACAAACGTTTCAGCAAAGCTATCTTAACAACGCGCCCTTTATGCATGAATTTTACGGTTGCCAGTCGGCCATCGACGACTATCTGCACAGCCGTAACTGCATAATACACTATGCCGGACCCAAACCGTGGGAAATTGTCTCTTTTGCATGGTTGGACTGGTGGGATACCTATCACCGCTCTGTTTTCTACAATCCCGACTATGAGCTTGCGTTCTTAAACCGGGTGCGCAACCCCAAATATAAGTGGCGCGACATATTACGAATCATAAAAAACAAACTGTTGCACTGATGTCACGCATACTATTGCTCACCGACGACATGGGCCCGGGCGGCGCCGAGAGACAATTGGCTTTCCTTGCCATAGAGCTTAAAAAGGCGGGGCACCGCATAAGGCTGGTCGGATTTCACGGCAAAGAAAACCACTATGCCGAAAGCCTTGCCGCCAACGACATAGAGCTTGAAACACACACCGAGGGTCGCTCCAGGCTTACCCGTCCGTGGGTGATAAGAAGGCTTATAAGGGAACACAAGGCAGAGGCGGTCATAGCCTATAAGGACGGGCCGTCAATGGCCGCCTGCCTGGCCAGACTGATACCGGGACGCAGGTTCAGGCTGATAGTGTCGGAACGTAACCTGACGCAAAAAGAGATGCCTCTTTACGAGAAGATAAAGTTTCAGCTCTTCCGCCTGGCCGACTATGTCGTGCCCAACTCATACACGCAGCAGGAGTATATAAAAAGCCATCTGCCACACCTGGCGACAAAGACAACCGCCATAACCAACATGGTCGACACCGAGCTGTTCAGCCCCTTAAACGATAATAGCCCGACGCCGTCGCAAACACCTGCCGTAATGGCCGTAGGACGGGTCGGCAGACAAAAAAACACACTTAACTACCTGAAAGCCATAAGAGAGCTGAAAGACAGAGGTGTGCAATGCAAGTTCGTATGGTATGGATGGATGGAAGAGGAGTTCATACCCCTTGTAAAGGAGTCGGTTGAGCAGTTGTCCATCGGCGACATGATAACTTTCCACCCTGCCACCACCGATGTTGTGACGGAATATCGCAAGGCCGACATCTTCTGCCTGCCCTCCATATACGAGGGTTTCCCCAACGTGCTCTGCGAGGCCATGGCTTGCGCATTGCCCTGCGTGTGCTCTGATGTGTGCGACAATCCGCACATAATAGGCCGGCAGGAATGGACATTCAACCCGCGGTCTGTCAATGACATGGCCGACGTGCTGCAAAAGATGATATCGCTACCGGCCGAAGAGCGCCACAAGATAGGCGTCCGCAACAGAGAGAGAGTCACAGAGATATGCTCGGCCGAGACATTCGTACGCAAATACGAGGCGCTGTTCTGAGCCATTGCGTACGATGTGTGCAAACTATAAACGCAAAGAGATGCGACACAATTTTAGCATTAAAAAATAGTGAGTGAAAAATGAACATACTTGTCACCGGGGCGGCCGGATTCATAGGCTCGGCCGTCTGCCAAAAACTGCTCGACCGCGGCGATAAGGTCGTGGGCCTTGACAACATAAACGACTATTACGACCCAAGGCTTAAATATGGCCGCCTGGCCCTTTTGGGCATCGAGGGCGACGAACTGCCGTGGTATAAGTTCATCAAATCGTCGGTGCACGATGGCTTCACCTTTGTGCGCATGGCCTTGGAAGATAGACAGGCCATGCAGATGTTGTTTGCCAACGGCGCATTCGACGCGGTCATCAACCTTGCGGCGCAGGCGGGGGTGAGATACTCGATAGAGAACCCGCAGGCATACATAGAAAGCAACATCGACGGCTTCATCAACGTGCTTGAGGGCTGTCGCCACAACAAGGTGGGTCATCTGGTCTACGCCTCGTCGTCAAGCGTTTACGGTCTCAACGGCAAGGTGCCGTTCTCAGAGCACGACGGCATAGCCCACCCCGTGAGCCTCTATGCCGCCACCAAGAAGAGCAACGAGCTTATGGCCCACGCATACTCCAAACTTTACGGCATACCCTCCACCGGACTCAGGTTCTTCACCGTCTACGGACCTTGGGGACGCCCCGACATGTCGCCATTCCTATTCATGGACGCCATACTCCACGACCGTCCCATCAAGGTGTTCAACAACGGCGACATGTTGCGCGACTTCACCTTCATCGACGACATAGTAGAGGGCGTGGTGCGCATAACCGACGTCACACCCTGCGGCAACGCCCACTGGGACGAGACGGCACCCGACCCCGCCACCTCACCCGCCCCTTACAGGGTATATAACATAGGCAACCAGCGTCCCACGCGGCTCATGGATTACATAGCCTGCATAGAGAAGGCCATAGGACGCCCGGCCCAAAAAGAGTTCCTGCCCATGCAGCCGGGCGATGTGTACCAGACATACGCCGACTCGTCAGCCCTTGCCGAGGCCACAGGATTCACCCCCTGCACCCCTCTTGAAGATGGCATAAAGCGCACCGTGGAGTGGTTCAAGAGCTATTACAACCTTGGCTGACCCGCAATGATATTGCTTATTGGAATATTTATCGTACCTTTGAAGGGTTAAGAAACAGAGTGGCATATAAAAACATCGGCAACGAATCGTTTTGTTATGAAAAGACTGATACGTCTAATAGGCAAAATCAGAGACAGGTTATTGTCTCCGGAACAATATGCCAGAAAATTGGGTGTAAAAATAGGCAAGAACTGTTTTATCGCAACCAGAAACTGGCCGTCAGAGCCTTATCTGATAGAGATAGGAAACAATGTGCAGGTGACGCATGACGTGTACTTTCACACCCACGGCGGAGCTCATGCCGCCCGACTCATCGAGCCCGGGTTCGATGTTTTCGGAAAGATAAAGATAGAAGACAACGCATATATCGGTGCGGGTTCGCATATATTGCCAGGGGTCACAATAGGCGAAGGGGCGTTAATTGCAGCCGGGTCTATCGTGACTAAATCGATACCTCCCGGTCAGGTATGGGCCGGAGGTAGATTTGTCTGCACTGTAAAGGAATATATCGATAAAAACCAAAAATACAACCTCAACACGAGCGGACTCTCGCCCCGAAAAAAGAAGGCGGTGTTGCTGTCAACTCATGATGACAAATTCATAAAGAAGTAACTATGAATATCGCAATAGTCGGAACCGGTTATGTGGGCCTCGTCTCGGGCACCTGTTTTGCCGAGATGGGCATAAATGTCACCTGTGTAGACATAGACAAGGCAAAGATAGACAAGCTTTTAAACGGCGAGATACCCATATATGAGCCTGGCTTGGACGATATGGTAAAGCGCAACATAGAGGCCGGTCGCCTGCATTTCACCACCGACCTTACAGAGGTGCTCTCTGATGTTGAGGTGGTCTTCTCGGCTGTGGGCACACCACCCGACGAAGACGGCTCGGCCGACCTCAAATATGTGCTTGCCGTGGCCAAGACCTTCGGCCAGAACATCGACAAATACACCATTTTGGTCACCAAGTCGACGGTGCCGGTGGGTACGGCCCAAAAGGTCAAGACGGCTGTCAAGGCCGAGCTTGAGAAGCGCGGCAAGGATGTGCCTTTCGACGTGGCCTCCAACCCCGAGTTCCTGAAAGAGGGTGCCGCCATCAAAGACTTCATGTATCCCGACCGTGTGGTGGTGGGCACCGAAAGCGAACAGGCCCGCAAGGTGATGTCACGCCTTTACAAGCCCTTCATGCTCTCGGGCGAGAGGATGATATTCACCGACATACCGTCGGCCGAGATGATAAAATATGCTGCCAACTCGATGCTCGCAACACGCATATCGTTCATGAACGACATTGCCAACCTGTGCGAACTGGTGGGTGCCGACGTCAACATGGTACGCAAGGGCATAGGTGCCGACAGCCGCATAGGCAAGAAGTTCCTCTATCCGGGGTGCGGTTACGGCGGCTCCTGCTTTCCCAAAGATGTCAAAGCCCTCATCAAGACTGCCGAAAAGAACGGTTACCCCATGCGGGTGCTTAAAGCTGTCGAAGAGGTCAACCAAAAACAGAAAGAGATATTGTTCGACAAGCTGTCGGCCCGCTTCGGTGGCGATATCAAAGGCAAGACCGTCGCCATGTGGGGTCTGGCCTTCAAGCCCGAAACCGACGACATGCGCGAGGCCCCCTCTCTTGTGCTGATAGAAAAGCTCAAAGATGCCGGCGCCACCGTCAAGGTGTACGACCCCGTGGCCATGGACGAATGCCGACGCCGCCTGGGCAACGACGCCGTGACCTATTGCAACGACATGTACGAGGCCGCCATAGACGCCGACGCCCTGATGCTGGTGACCGAGTGGAACCAGTTCCGCATGCCCTCGTTACCCGTTTTGAAAAAGACGATGGCCCAGCCTGTCATCATAGACGGACGCAACATTTACGACCGCGACTATCTCGAAGAAAACGGCTTCTCTTACACCTGCATAGGCAAAAATTAGCCTCTCGTTTCCTTGACCGATACCTTGGCCGTCCGTGTTTGCGGACGGCTTTTTTATGTCCGGCACCGCACATGCACATCGAATATCCACCTTTCCACTGCCCCGCACAACCACATGAAAAAGCATCATTAACTTGCTTTTTTAGCGCAAAAGCCCTATCTTGCATACAAACGTATAAAAAGCATAAAACGATTAAACGCTCATATCCATCATGAAACGGAACCATCTATTACAACATCTTGCCAGAACCATATTGACCATGATTGCCTTGACCGCCACCTGGTCGGCCTATGCCCAAAAAATATATGTCACCGGACACGATTACCGTGCAGACGTCAAAGTGTTTGTGGTAAATGCCGAATACAGAGCCGACCTGACAGTGTACAAAACCAACCACTCATATAAAGCCAAGGCCACTGAAAACAAAGGTATATGGTATATGTGCAATTACGAACACCAGGCCGACAAAAAGATATTCTTCACCGACAAGGAATATAGAGCCGACCTGAAAATATTCTTCACCGACAAGGAATACAGAGCCGGCTGGAGAAAGCCTGAAAAGAAACACATAATGCACTAAAGTCCCCTAATTTTGTTTTGTGTACCAAAATTTAGTAACTTGCAGACGCAACCTGCGTAAAGAATAATGCGTTTACACCGTATTGACACAAAACAGCAACAAAACACAGCAAAAACAAAGTAAATTTCAAGTTCAACAGTTATGAAAATTAGCAAATTACTAAAACAGCCTCTCCTTTTATTGCTTGCCGTCTTAACGGCAACCGCATGCAACAAAGGAGAGATTGAGTTCGGGGAGTTTGGTGTTTTTGAATTCAATGAAATAGAGACAATCATATATATAGATAAAGACACCAAATCGTTTAAGCTGACAGGTCACTATCTGAAAGATGCCGACCCTGAATACGACGGCTGGATTTTTCCTGAATTCATGCCCCAATCGTCAACGGCAATCGACGGCAAACATTTCGTCAATGATCAATATGCCAAATTCAGCAAAGGTGAAAACGGCAACTATTATTTAGATGTAACCATATTCCCGGATAACATCACCGAAGAGGTGAAGCTGGAATATTTTGTGTCGCTCACAATCTCCGACAACCAGACCCCTGACATGTGGCCGCAACGCATTGACCAAACAACCATAATATTACGTCCCGCAAAATGAGCCGACATATTGCCCTGCTTGCACTCATGGTGGTGCTCTTTTCATGCAATGTCGACTATAAGATGAAGCACGACGGTGTCGAATCGCGGGCAGTGGTTAATGCCCTTCTGTCCCCTCAGGAAGATTTCACGGTGAAGCTGTTCTGGAGCGGCGTTTACTCGGGCGACTCCACCCGTTTCCGCCCCGTTGCCAATGCCCGCATACGCCTTACGGAAGATGGCGACAAGGTGCTCGACCTTGCAGCCTCACCCGACGGCACCACCCCCACAGCCTTTCGTCCCACTGCCGGACGCAGCTACCGCCTGGAGGTCGACATACCCGGCTATGGCAGGTTATCGGCCTCGACAGAGGTGCCGGCGGCCCCCTCGGTCGACATAAGATCGCCTAAAAAGAATGAGAGATACAGCCACTTCGAGTTGTCGCGCATAGAGACCGACCCCAATACAACGGGCCTGTGGATAACGGGCAAGTCAAAGGTCGTATGGCACCACTCAGACAAGTATGGTTTTATCGGTGACACCTTATCGTACAAAGTGGACTCATATCACACCGCCTCTCAGTTTGTCGACCAGGTCAACGCCGCGGGTGATGTTTACGATGCTCAAGACAAGGGGGCGTCGGTGTCGTTCAGTGATTTCCTGCACATCACACAAGAAAATTTTGCCATTGTGCTGCCGTTGCGGTTTTCGAGCTATGGCGGCCTCAACAGATATAACGAACACAAGTTCACCCTCACCTTCACCGCCGCCTCCAAGCCCTATGACCTTTACAAGCGGTCGCTCTATAAGCAACGCAACAACTCGGGCAGCCTGGCCTCGGGTAACCCGTTCATAGAGCAGGTGACTGTCTATTCCAACATCGACAACGGCCTTGGCATCTTCGCCGGGTACAACACATACAAGACGCCCGAGTTATGAGAAGATATCTCTTGACCCTCTTGCTGTGCCTCCCTCTCATGCTGGCGGCACAACAGCCCGACAGCCTTAAGCTCACCATACCCGAGGTTACCGTCAAGGCGCGCAAACCGCTGATGCTCTATCGTCCCACGGGTAATGTGGCCGTCGACATAGAGCAACTCAAACTCACCCCCATGCTGGCGGGCGAGAAAGACATATTCAAGTTTTTACAGCTGCTGCCGGGGGTATCGGCAGGCAAAGACGGCATGGCAGGACTGTTAGTGCGTGGCGGTGCCGGCGACCAGACGCAGATATTGTATGACGACGTGCCCATATACAACTATGCCCACGCCTTCGGCCTCCTCTCTATCTTCAGCGGCGAGGCGGTGCAGTCGGCCGAGGTGGCCAAGGGTTACATCTCCCCCGCTTACGGCTCGCGTCTGTCGGGGCTTACGCAGATACGCACACGCGATGGCGACCGCGAGCATCACCGCCAGTCACTCACCGTGGGCACCATGTCGCTGGCAGGCACGGTAGACGGACCCATAGTGCGCAACAAAGGCTCCTATCTGCTCTCGGCCCGTTACTTCTTTCCCGAGGCCGGACTGGCAATGCTGAGGCTGCCCACACGATACGGTTTTTACGACGTGAGCGGCAAGTTATCATACGACCTGCATCCCGACCACACCGTCACAGCAGGGGTGTACTCGGGCGACGACCACGTGTACAACTTCGACGAGGGAGCCTCCAACGGCTTCGGCTGGGGCAACACCGCAGGATCGTTGCGCTTAGAGTCGCGCTGGAGCGACAAGCTGACCTCTACGGCCGTACTCTTCTATTCCTATCTCAACAACAGACAGAAGTCGAAATTCAAAGACGATGACACCCAAATAAACGACAAAACCAACTTCAAGACACACGAGTGGGGTGCGCGCCTTAACCTCGACCAGGTGATAACAGAGTCTTACTCACTATCTTACGGAGCCTCTTTCTCGGCGCAACGCTTCTTTCCTCTTACCACCAGAAGCGTCACCGACGGCACCGTCAACGAACGCAGCTATCCCACCCAAAAGCTGATGTCGACAGCCATATACCTCAACAACCGCCTCAACATAGGTTCATGGCGCGCCGACATAGGGGTGCGCGGCGCCGTGTACGACAACGGACGCCACACCGCCATGTCTCTCGAGCCGCGGGCGCAGCTGTCACGCTATTTCGGGCAAGACAACGCCCTATGGTTTTCTGCCACCATGAACTCGCAGCCGTTAGTACTGTTCAACCGTTACTATTACTCCATGCCCATCGACTTCTGGGCCCCTTTCCGTGACAACAAGCTGCAACGCGCCTGGCAGCTCTCTATAGGCGGACGCACACGGCTGCACGAACATCTGATGCTCTCGATAGAGTCTTACTACAAACAGATGCGCAACCTGCCGCTCATCTACGACAGCGACGATTTTCTGCTCGAACGCGGCGGCTTCGTCTATGGCACGGGGAGGGCTTTCGGCGTGGAGACGATGCTACAGTGGCAGACCGAACGCCTGACGCTGACGGCCTCATATACCTACACCAACTCGCGCCGCCGCTCAGACGGAGTGACCTACCCGTTCGAGTATGACATACCGCACGACTTCAACATCTTTGCCGGATACGATGTGCTGAAACGGTCAGACCGACGACACACCCTGTCGCTCAACGTGGCATGGCGCACAGGACTACCCTACAGACTCACCAACGAAGCCTATCCCGACACCGACGGCAAGCCCGTCATAGGCATCTCCACATGGCCCACCATGCGCATGCGCAACTATTTCCGCACCGACATAGGCTACTGCATGGAGCGCCAAAAACGGAACGGAGTGCGCACATGGCAACTGTCGGTGGTCAACGTGACGAATCACAAAAACCCGGTGAGCATCTATCCGCACAAAGGCGCATACAAAGCCATGGTCATGATACCGATAATGCCGTCGGTATCATACACCCGCACCTTCGGCGGACGATAACGCAGCCCGCATATTATATCGCGCCTATACCGGTCACCTCTACATAGTTGCCCTATAGATCGGCAATGGCGCTCTCGCAAAAGCCGTCGCCTGTGGTGCGGGGCTCGCCAAGGACAGTGTGTCCGTCGGCCCGCAGACGCTCGGTCATGGCGTCGACCTGCTATTTGCTACCCACCGATATAGAGAAGTGCGTAAGGCCAAGCGCTTGTCGGGGCCGCACCCTGCCGCCAATCAGGGAATGTGCATAAGCTCCGGACGCGCACCGTCACCCTTGCGCCGAGTAAATAAGAGGTAAAATTATTGCTCTTGTTCTCATATATGGCTCCGCTTACAAAGCCGAAATATTTAACATAAAATCGCGGAGCAACTCAAGACTGTCTGCATAAACGGCCAAATGATTGATTCGCATAGCGGTTACTGTTTCATTTGATATTCACAACATTAACTCCCCCAAGCAAGCGGCTCCAACCCGGCACGACCGCCATACGTCCGCTCTCACTCCTGCTCGGGCAGCGGCTCCACATGAATCATGACATGCGTCTTGTCGCCATATTTCCGTCGCAAATCGTCATCTATCTTCGATATGACGTCATGGGCCTCTTTGAGCGACACCTTGCCGTCCATGCACACTGAAAACTCTATGGCGTAATAGTTGCCTATCTTGCGGGTACGAAGGTCGTGAATGTCATGCACCCCCTCTACCTTGTCGACAAACCGCACAATCTCATCTTCCGTCGACTGCGGAAGCGACTTTTCCAACAGCTCGTCAACCGACGGCTTTATCAGCCCCAGGGCCGTCTTGCCAATGAAAAAGCTGACCGCCACACCTGCCAGCGGGTCGAGCACCGTCCACCGGTCGCCCAGTACAATGGCCCCCGCTATGCCGAGCACCGTTGCCACAGAAGAAAAAGCATCGCTGCGATGATGCCATGCGTTGGCTATGACAGCGTCTGACTTAAGACGCCTGCCCTGTGCCGCTGTATATCTGAACAATATCTCTTTTGCCACTATCGACACTACGGCACCTACAAGGGCAATGGTGCCCGGCGAGGGCAGCACCGCCCCTCTGACCACCTCTATGATGGTGCGTATGCCGTTATAGGCAATACCAAGGCCTACAAACAGCAGCACAACACCTATCAGCAACGTCGCGAGTGTCTCGAACTTGCCGTGACCGTAATCGTGGTCGACATCTTTGGGCTTGCCCGATATCCTCACAAAGGCAATCACTATGACATCGGTGACAAAATCGGAAAACGAGTGCACGGCATCGGCCACCATAGCAGAACTCTGGCCCCATAAACCGGCCGCAAACTTAAATATAATCAGCAAAAAGTTAACACCGCCGCCAACGTAAGTCACACGGCAAATCTTCTTCTCACGGCTGCACTCCTCTCTATCCATACGAGACATTATCTTGGTGATGAAAGTATCTTGCAAAGATAGCATTTTGGCAAGATATTCAGCTTGTCCGTCGTTTTTTCATCGTTCGAAACGTTTCACCCCCGCCTCTCATCTCGGCCACTGCACACAATATATTACAGCAGAGAGGGCCTCCAAAGCCCTCTCCTCAACCATCCCGAACGCAAGAACAATAACCGAGACCTTACTACAACCTGCCCGTCGCCCGCAGATATCCGGTTTCATAAATTTTGTATTGCGTCTGCGCCTCAATCAGATTGCTTTCCGCCGACTGCCACTGCGACTGGGCGTCGAGCATATCGGCCAGCGTAGCCATCGACACAGCATAACGGTTACCCGTGACACGCAGGTTTTCCTCGGCCTGCCGCACCCCCTTTTCTGCCGTTATGATGAGCCTATAGCCATCATGCACGTTACGGATAGCCTGCTGCACCTCTATCGTAAGCAATCGTGTGTTTTTTTGCAAATCAATTTCGGCATTACGCAGGTCATACTGTATTTTACGGACCTTTTTGCGGCACTCTCCCCAATGGAAAATAGGTATCTTCACCGACAACACGGCCAACCCTATACCCTCTTCAAACTTCTGCGAATATGGCACCATCATCCCGCCGCCGGCATCGGCCATACCATTGAGCTTGATATTGCCGAAATAGGAATAACCTGCCGATAACCCTACCACAGGCAGCATATCGGCGCGAGCCATGCGCACCTGCTCCTTAACAGCGGCAACCCTCTGTTCGAGCAGCAGCAACTCGGGACGCGAATCCATGTCAGAAGCAAGCCGCTCGGGTTGCCTCACAACAATTGTCGTATCGACAGCCTCTATCGGCGTATCGAAATCGACGCCCACAATGCGGCATAGCGACATGCGGCACAAGTCGGCCCCGTTACGCACCTTTTGCAACTGATAATCTATCTCGGTGCGTTTGGCCTCAACGCGCAACAGGTCGTTTTCAGTCGTCATGCCGGCCATGTATGCCGCCTCCGTCTGCCGGTATAGCGTATCCATTTGAGCGCAATAGCTCTCCATCATGCGAACCTTGCGGACAACGGCAATGTAGGTCCAATAGGCATTGTCGGCTTCTACAAGCACATCCATGCGAGTCATGCGACACTGCTCGTCGGCAGCCTCATGGCCTATACGGGCCAATCGGTGGCCGGCAGTGATCTTACCGCCCGTATAGACAGGCTGCATCAAGTTTATGCCGGCCATATATGTACCTCGCATACGCATTTTCATGCCCATCATATCCATGTCGGGCATCACATAAGCACCTGTTGCCGAAGCGCCTACGTTGGGCAGGAAAGCCGTCCTGGCTATTTTACGGTCGAGTTCGGCCTGTCTGAGCGCATTTTCAGACAGTTGCAGCTCTTCACTGTGCATAAGCGCCATTTCGCGACACTCTGACTGCGAGATACGAAGCGGTTGTTGTGCCCTGACACCAGAAACAGAGCATAAAACGGCACAACACAAAACAACTATGTTTTTCTTGTTCATCGGTTTTTCATTTATATGTTTGCAGGTCTGCGTATGCGGAACAATGCGGCATAGAAGATAGGCAGCAGCACGAGCGTGATAATAGTGCCGACCGCAAGACCGCCCATGATAGTTATGGCCATCGAGCTGTACATGGGGTCGCCGACAAGCGGAATCATGCCGACAATGGTAGTCAGCGAAGCCATCAGCACGGGACGTACACGCGACACTGTCGCCTCTAACACTGCCGTATAGGGTGATACTTTATCTTCAGACTGAAGCCGCCCTATCTCATCTACCAGCACAATGGCGTTCTTGACCATCATGCCTATAAGCCCCATCATGCCTATAATAGCCATGAATGTCATGGGCTGTCCGGTCAGCAGCAGCGAAGGGGTGATGCCGCAGAAGACGAACGGCAGACAGAGCAAAATAAGTATAACCTTGCGCCAATCGTTGAACAGCAACAGCAGAATGGCCAGAATAATAAAAACAGTTATCGGCATGTATTTCATCAGGTTGCCTATGGCCTCACCCTGAACCTCTCCTTCTCCCACCCAACGCATCGTATAACCGTCAGGCAGCGGAATAGCCTCTATTTCATCGCATATCGAGGCGACAACCTTAGCCGGAGTGGCATCCACGCAGTCGGGGTTAGGGTCGCACTCCGCCTCAATGACGCGCCTGCCGTTAAGCCGCTGCACCACATCTTCGTCCCAATCAAGCCGCAACTTGTCTACGACATTGCCGAGCGGCACGGCACGGAAGATCTTGTCCTGCAACTCACTCACCGCCTTGCCGCCGGAGAGTGCTCCTTGCAGCTCCTCGTTTGACATATGGGCATTCATCATGCTCCAGACAGGTATGGAGCCAAGCTCTCCGATACGGCTGCCGTCGGCATTGCGTACCTGCATGTTGAGCATCACCATGCGCTCCTGATCGTTCAGCACGCCAACCGGCATACCGTCCGTTGCCGCCAGCAGTGCGTTGGCCACATCGCCGCGTTCAATGCCGGCACGCAGACCGTCCTGCTGCACATATTCGGCAACAATGGACTTGCCCGTAGGCTTCCAGTTGTTCTGCACCGAATAGGCGTCCACATAGGGCGAACGACGCATTATATCCTCGGCCTGTGCGCTCAAACGGCGCAGCACGGCAGGATCAGGCCCCGCAAACTCCACCTCTACGGTGTGCGAGGTAGAGGTCGAGAAGTTGTATTTACGTATGCGTATATAGGCGTCGGGATAGCGTTCACGAAGCTGCTTGCGCACAGCAGGAATCTGCGCCACCACCGTATTGTAATCCTTGCAGTCTACTATCAGTTCGCCATAACAGTCGCCGCCCGAAGTCATGGGACGCACCAGACAGTAGAGGGCAGGAGCGCTTCCCTGACTGACAGCCACCCGTTCGATGGCGGGATTGCGTTCGAGCTGCGCCCCCATCTCCAACAGCCGGTCGCACACCGTGTCGGCATCGGCCGCCGAGGGGAAGAAGCATTCGACAACAAATTGCTTGTAATCGAAATCGGGGAAAAAGAGGTTTTTGACACGCGTCATGCCTAATATGCAGAGCACCAGCAAACCGAAGGCGACGACTATTGTGGCGCACTTGCGACCGATCAGCCACCCTATTGTGCGACGTACAAAACGGTGTACGGGCGAGTTCATCACTACACCGGCGGCACCCCCCGTCGTTTTCTCCCTCTTAGGCAGCCATGACTTGGCGCATACGGGAACCTGCACCAAAGCCAGCACCCAGCTTGCCAGCAGGCTGACGCACAACACCAAAAAGAGGTCGCCGGCATATTCGCCCGACGTATCCGGCGATAGATACACACAAAGGAATGTCGAGGCGGCGATAACGGTAGCTCCCAAAAGTGGCAAAGCCGTATTGCGCCCTATGCGATACAAATAGGTGTTCGGCCCGAGTCCCCTCTTCTTGTCAATCAGAATACCGTCCATGATGACCACGGCATTGTCCACCAGCATGCCCATGGCCACGATGAAGGCCCCGAGCGAGATGCGTTGCAGCGTTGTGCCGCATAACAGCAGTATGGGAAACGACACGGCGACCGTAAACACCAGCCCTATGCCGATAATCAGCCCGCTGCGCAGCCCCATCGTGAAGATAAGCACTAAAATGACTATGGCCACCGATTCGACGAGGTTCCACATAAAAGAAGAGATTGCGTCATCCACTTTGTCGGGCTGAAAGAAAATCTTCTCTACATGCAATCCTGCCGGGACGTTTCTCATAGCCTCGGCCAATCGGGCGTCGACGGCCTTACCCACGTCGGGAACGATGGCAGCCGCCTCCATGGCCATGCAGATGGCTAGACTCGGTTTGCCGTTCACAAAGAAACCGTTGCGCTGCGGTTTGGCAAAGGTTCGCTCAACACGGGCAATGTCACCTATGCGCATAGTCTTTCCATCAAGCGTCCTGATTGTCAGGTTGCGTATGTCATCTTCGTTTCTGACGGCCGAATCGACGTAGATTGCGATACGCTCGTCGCCGGCACGGTATCGTCCCGCATCGACCGTCTTGCCCGCCGCCTGCAATGCCGACATTATCTGCGTGGGAACGATGCCGTTACGGGCAATCTGCTCTTTCGATAGCACTATATTGATCACCTCGTCGCGGTTGCCTATGATATTGATTCGCTTAACACCTTTCACGTCGAGCAGCTCACGGCGCAAGTACTTGGCATACCTGTACATTTCCGGATAATCGTATCCGTCGCCCGTCAGCGCGTAGAAGATGCCGTACACGTCCATCATGTCATCAATCACCACCGGAGAGTAACAACCTTGCGGAAGACGCGAGGCCGCATCGTTCACTTTGCGGCGCAACAGGTCGAAATGCTGTTCCAGATCCTTTTTCAGCACCGTCATCTGAAACTCTACGGTAAACATGGCAACACCGTTACGGCACTCGGTTTTCACCTTTTTCACATCGGGCAGTGCCCGCAGTTCGTCCTCCATCAGCTGGGCCACTTTCAGCTCCATATCGTGCGCACCGGCTCCCGGCCACGCCACCACCACCATCGCTTGTTTGGCCGATACGGCAGGGTCTTCCAGTTTGGGCATCTGCACAAATGCAAGCACTCCCGCAACCAGTATCGCCGCCATCAGCGACCAGAACAACACAGGCCGCCGCACGAAAAATTCGGTCATCTTCATTACAACAACCCTCCTATATTGGTTTCACCCGCCTTTTCCACAACACGCACCCGCTCTCCCTCTCTCAGCACATGCACTCCGGCGCGAACAACAGGCTCATTGGCGGCAAGTCCCCCAACGATAACGGCACGCCCCTCTTCGTCAGTACCATCCAGCACTACAGGACGTTTGGTCACGGTAGAATCATGCCCGAATACCCACACGCACGGTTCGCCGCCCTCCTTGTCTCTAAAGACGGCACACAGCGGAACGGCAACCCCCGAAGCAGGACCTGCATTCGTTACCTCTATACCTATTTCCACATTCATGCCCGCCGTAAGCCGTTTGTCGGGCTGCCCGGCAAAAGACAGGCGCAAGCGGTAAAGCTGGTTGCCGTCGGCTTTAGGAGTGAGGCTCAACAGCTTCACAGGCAGTTCGCCGTCGATACCCTCCGCCTTGCAATAGTATCGCACAAACCTGTCGTGCTTCCGATACTCTGACGCCGGAATATCGGCAGCAACCTCCATGTGCGATACGTCCATCATGGTAAACATGGCGATACCGGCATCGACCATCTCAGCCGGAGAGAAGTTAACGCTCTGCACATAGCCGTCAGCAGGTGCGTAAAGTTTGGTGTAGGCAAGTTTGTTTTTATTGGCCTGCAATTGCACGCCCAACTGCCTCAATCCGGCAACGGCCTTTTCATAATCGTTGGCCGAGATGCTTTTCTGATCGAAAAGTTGCCTCATGCGCTCCACTTCGCCTTTGAGCTGGTCGTACTGTATCTGCAAAGCACTGACTCCCAACCGATAGTCGGCATCGTCCAGCTCGGCAAGCAAGGACCCTTTCCGCACATAGTCGCCTTCGTGCGCATAGATACGCTCAATCTGTCCGGCTGTCTTGAATCCGAGGCTGATTGTGTGCGCTTCGCGTACAATGCCCGGATGGCTTATGACCCGTGCAGACTCCAACGCCACGGGCTCTGTCAACACGACACTCCGTATAGCGGAATGCTCTTGCGGCAAGTCACCGCAACCGCATAGCATACCGATGACGGCACTCATTAAAATCAATCTTTTCATTGTTTCTGTTTTACAACTGTTTGTTTTTGGCTGTAAAATTCCCTATTTATCCGACACAATATGTCACCTGACGGGACAGTATTTTGGTCTAATAGTCGACAATTGCGATTTTTTCGACATGAATAACTAATTTTACTCCCCGAAAAGTCGAATGATATATTATGAAGCAAGCTTACTGGGATTTGGATTTGATTCGATTGTCCGCAGAGAACACAGCAGTTCATATTAACAATGAGTTCATACTCATCGACAACATAGACAATACTCCCGAACCAACAAACGCAGCGCTGGAGTTTGTAAATCACCCTGCCAAACTCTCTTTCTCGGTCGCCATCTTTTGCCTGGCGGGACAAATGCGGTTTCAAATCAATTTGCGTGACATAGAACTCCGCCCCAATGATATTCTGCTGGTCATGGAGGGAGCCATAGGAGAATACCGAGGCATGAGCGACGACACCCGAATTGCCGTGATAGCCTTTGCGTCAGAATATTTTCAGACCACGCTTCTACTCGACGCCACCATGCCGCTGCAACGTCTGTTGCATGCCTCGCCAGTATGCCATCTGACACCCGACGCAATAGACGAGTCAATGACAATATACCGTCTTATGAAAGCAAAAATAGCGGAAACGGACAACCCGTTCCGCAAGAGAGCCGTGCTCGGATATACACAGGCGCTAACCTGCAATATCTACAAATATCTGCTATCATCCGAATCATACAGCAAACCGATAGAGAAAAGCAGCCGCCAGCAAGAGCTGTACACGCAATTTATCGAAGAGGTGCAAAAAAGCTACATGCAAGAACGCAGCATATCATACTATGCAGACAAGCTATGCGTCACCCCCAAATACCTGTCACAGGTAGTACACAAGGTAAGCGGACGTTTTGCCGGCGACTGGATCACCGATTTCATAATCTTAGAGGCTAAGGCCCTGCTCAAAAGCCGCAAATACACCATACAGCAGATAGCCGACAAATTGAATTTCGCCAATCAGTCATTCTTCGGGAAGTACTTCAAAGAGAAGGTCGGATGCTCCCCATCCAAATACCAAAACGAATGAACAGACGACCGCCCGCCTATGTGCCGCCATGCTACAGTTGCCGGGACGGATGCCCTCAGACTTCCCTTCAGCATCTTACCAGCCCCCAAAATAGCTTGAATGCCGATTTAAAAACTCGCCTTCTTAGTCACATAATCACTTCCCGCCAGCTTGTCTTCACTCAAATCATTTGAAGACAAATGCCGCCATTGCGTCTATGGTCCCCACTTAGGGTGGACTGGCTGATGCCGATGCGAGTGCAGATTATTTTTCTTGCGATTCCGTCTTGCAGTCATGCAAAAATTTGCGACCTTTATTCTGAGTTAATTGCTTGTATGTCACAACACAAAAGCAATTAATCTCAGGGTAATTCCGGACTCCCTTTTTCTTTTGTATTGCTTGTTGTTTGCTTTATATCTGTTTTGAGTGAGGGTGCCCTCACTTAAAGCATTATTGCTGCTCTGTGATTTTTATTGCGTTTTTTGCAGTTCGGTTTTGAAATTACAATAGAGCGTCCGGCTGTCTAAAAATTAGACATCGGTTGTCAAAGAATTAGACAACCGACGGGATTACAATTAACCACAAAAGCATGGTTATCAATGAAATAAATCTCTTGGTCCGATTTTGGCACATGGTATGAAAGTTCGAAAACACATTGAAACCATGAGAATGATTTTACGAAATTTGCTGACCGTCTTGCGACGCTTCCGGCTGGCCTCGACGCTGAATATTCTGGGGCTGAGCGTCGCTTTCGCCGCCTTCACGATCATCCTGATGCAGGTGGACTACGACCGCTCGTTCGACCGATTCCATCGCTATGCGGATCGCATCTACCGGTTGGAGGTGAGCGAGGACAGCACGCAATACAATGCGCTGGTGGGGCGCAAATGGGCCGAACTGATCGAAAACCGGCTGCCGCAGATCGAGACGACCGGACTGCGGATGGATTATGCGACCATCGGGAATTTGGCCAAAGTCGAACGCAACGGCGCAGTGCAGGGCTTCCGGGTCGACGTCCACCTGATTCACCCGGACTTTGCCGAGATATTCGACTTCCGGATGGTCGAGGGTAGGCGCGGGGCGTTGCAGGAACCGGGACAGGTCCTCATTCCGGAGAGCATGGCGCGGAAGTTTTTCGGCTCGGAGTCGGCCGTCGGACGTTCGATAACCTTCACCGGCAACCGCGATACGCTGATGACCGTCGGAGGCGTCTATCGCGACTTTCCACGAAATACGCTGGTGCAGAACGTCGTCTACAACGGGATTGACCCGCTGACCTGGTGGCCATGGGACGGCTGGCACTTCAATTATCAGTTGTATGTCACCCTCGCGGAGGGTAGCGAGCCGAAAGAGGTCGAACGGCAGTTATTGGACGAGGTGCTCCACTCGCCCGATATTCCGGGGTGGGTTCGGGCTTACAAAGCCGTGAGGCTCCTTTCGCTGGCCGACCTGCACTATGCAGTCGATACGCAGTACGACTCTGTGCCGAAAGGGAGTCGGGCCACGACCTCCGTGCTGCTGGCCATAGCGCTGCTGGTGATCGGCATTGCAGCGGTGAATTTCGTGAATTTCGCCACGTCGCTCGTGCCGCTTCGAATAAAAAGCATCAATACGCAGAAGATGTTCGGTTCGTCGGTCGGGATGCTGCGCACGACACTGGTCGGCGAGGCGGTGGGAATCGCGTTACTGGCTTTTCTCGCCTCGTTGTTCTGGGTCTATGCGGTCGGACAAACCGGGTTTACGGCCTTTTTCGACGCTGATCTGAACCTCATGACCAAGCCGGGTATCGTTGCTGTTTCGTTTGCAGTGGCTCTCGGCGTGGGGCTACTGGCGGGACTCTATCCGGCTTTCTATGCCACCCGGTTTCCGCCGGCGCTGGTGCTCAAGGGATCGTTCGGACTCTCGGCACGGGGGCGTGCCCTGCGGACGATGTTGGTCGGAATGCAGTATGTGATATCAACGGGGCTCATCATCGCAGCTTTCTTCATGCAGCTCCAAAACGGATACCTCCATACGCACGATACGGGTTACGATACGGAGCAGGTGGCGGTGCTGGAGCTGAACGATGCGCTCACCCGAGAGAACCGTACAAGGCTGGTGAACCTCCTCAAGGAGAGTCCGCAGATAGAGCACGTGGCCTTCTCGCAGTTCCTCTTCGGCACTGGCGGGGCACAGGCCAACGAGATACGTATAAACAGCGAGACGATCCGATTCGCCTACCTGTCGGTGTCGCCCGAGTTTTTGGACGTCATGAAGATTTCGGTGGTGGACGGTCGAAATTTTTCGGAAAGCGACAATCAGACCAATAAGAGGTGTTTTATTTTCAATGAGGCGACCCGACGCATGTATCCGACCGTGAAACTGGGATTCGGTTTCTTCAGCCACGACTTCGGCGAGGTGGTCGGGTTCATACCGGACATTAACTACCAACCGCTGCAACTCGCCAGCTCGGGGGCGTTTTGTCTGGGTGTCGAGCCGTTGAAGGGAGGTTATGTGTCGACGTTGCCGTGGACTTACGTTCGTATCAAGGGCGATGTGGAGCGGGCGGTGGAACATATCCGCCGGACGGTGGCCGAGATCGACCCTACGTATCCGGTGTCGGTGCAGTTCTACGACGAGGTCTTCAACAGTATCTACCAGAAAGAGCGGAAGACGACGGCGCTGATTACGACTTTCTCGTTGTTGGCGGTGGTGATTTCGCTGGTGGGTGTCTTCGGGCTGGTGCTCTTCGAGACTCAGTATCGACGGAAGGAGATCGGGGTGCGGAAGGTACTGGGGGCGACGGTGGCAGAGGTTTTGGGTATGTTCAACCGGTCGTTCGTGCGGTTGGTGTTGATCTGCTTCGTAGTGGCGGTGCCGCTGGCGTGGTACGGGGTGACGAGCTGGCTGGAGGGGTTCGCCTACCGGACGCCGGTTTATTGGTGGGTGTTTGCCGTGTCGCTGCTGATTGTGCTGACGATTACGCTGGCTACGGTGACAGTTCAGAGCTGGCAGGCGGCGACAGCCAACCCGGTGGATGCGTTGAAGACGGAGTAGGTGCCAGATACGCAATCAAAAAAAGCAGGGGAGCACGCTTTATCGTAAGTGTGCTCCTTGTTGCTGTTCGGAAGGTTGCGGGTAAATTACCGCAAAAATAGATTTCCCGTACCAAGCCTCCGTCGCGTCGAGCCGACAGATACGCGATGGTAGGCGCGTTGTCGTATTTCATCACGATGCGGTTGATTTTATGTCCGGACGGAATCTTGGCCCCGATGACGATATCGGGTACCTGCATCTCGCTCATGGTCTTGCCGCCGTGTCCCGTTCCTTTTCCTCCGTGGTCGGGGGTGAAGATGACGGCGGTCGTCTTCACATTCATGTTCGCCCACACGCAGTCGCAGATGATGCCCACCAGCTTCCGTACATCTCCGTTGTGTTTGCTAAACATCCCTAATAAAGTTTGCTGACGAATCGTTATTCCTAAAAAGGAGTTGCGTACTTTCTCCGCTGTTACGTATGCTTCATGTGTCTCAATGTCGTAAAAGTGATTTTTCAACGACGTGCGCACATCGTCCAACACCCTGGGGCAACCGCATCAAAATTTGGCATTAAGTAGCATGTCTGTCAGATAGTCGTTGGAAAGGCTCGCTTTGAAGCGTCTTTTCTTCAGACTGCTTTTGTCGACATGCTCTTTTATGATCTGCATAGCCAACTTTCTGATTGTCGAGAGGTTTAGTGCCGCATACCCTTTCCTTGCACGGCAGGCATCTTCGAGGAATGTCACATCGAGATTCCAATGTAATTGGTTCTCTATTGACCAGTGACCACGGGCCAGCATGTTGAAGTATGCAGCCTTGGGATAATCTTCGTCACTGATGTACCGTCTGACGGCAGTTGCCGAGCGGTTTCCATTGTCAACCCTTGAAGTGACCTCTATCAATGTTTTCAGGCCGGGCCAACGAACCAAGACATCCTTGTCCTCGATAGCGTCCGCATTCAATATGCGGCAATCGCGTGTCTCGATACGTCCGTGGTCGGCATCCATCTGCGAAGCTGAGTCGATAGGCTTGTTGTAGCGGAATGCATCGATGATCTGTTCGTTCAGAGCGCCTTGATTCTCTTTGACTGCGAGAAAGTAATGGCATTTTTATCAAGGATGTCTTGAGCGATGTTTACTTGTGTACCAATAGCATCTATAGAGATTACAGCACCTTCGATATCCAGTTTTTCGATAAGCTGCGGTATGGCGACTATCTCATTTTCCTTGTCTTTGAGACGTTGCTGTCCGACTACTATATGATTCTCACTGACATAGGCGTTCATGATGTAATCGCCTTTTGTTCCATGCTGTTTAGGCGATGTACCCCTGAGCTTTTTGCCGTCTATGACGACCTGCTTCTCAGCGAGCGTGTCAAGGAACTTTCGGCCATACTCAATCAGGCATTTCTCAATCTCATCGGGATTTACAGCACTCATCAGCCGCTCGAACGTGACAGGAGACGGGCTGCGGTCAGGACGGTCGGCAAGTAGACCGAAATCACGCGCCCGATAATAAGCGAACTCGCTCATGTCCACATAATCCTCGCCTCCGCAGATATAGGTCAGCAAGGCGATTGTCAGAAGGTCGTAAAGTGCGTATGTACAACGACCTGTAACCCGATGATCCGGTACTGTCATAAAGATACTGAAAATCTGTGAGACATGCAAATCTTGCAGCATTAAAATCAGACTGTTGCCTAATTTTTTACGCCATAGAATTACTAAGGTTTTATGCTGACACTAATACACAA
>JAIECQ010000044.1 GCA_029068395.1 Rikenellaceae bacterium | reverse complement strand
TCTTTTTGTCATCTTAACCACATCGGGCGGGCTTTTCTGGCTGTGTGAGAGTTTCACTTACAGCGGGCGCACCAAAACATACAATCTATTACAACTGCGCAACTTAGCCATCCGGCTCGGCATCATGACGCCCTTAACGGCAACCCTGTACATTCAAAAACCGCTCTTCAGACAAAACATATCTGACTCCCCGAACAGGTACAGCACCTCCTACAGCAACAATTACCAGACCAAGACAAGCAACAACTACAACACCAAAACGCCCGACTACTCGCACTATCAACGCAAACCGACCCCATACGACAAATCGGACGATTAACCAACAGATAACGACATGAACGAGAAAACCAACCAATACGCACGGCTGCTCGATATAATGGACCGGCTGCGAGAAGAGTGCCCCTGGGACAGAAAACAGACCTGGGACACCTTACGAAGCAACACCATAGAGGAGTGTTTCGAGTTGTGCGAGTCCATAATATCAAAAGACTACGACTCCATCCGCGAAGAGTTAGGTGACCTTCTGTTGCACATTGTCTTTTACGGCAAGATTGCACAGGAAGAGGGACGGTTCGACATGGCTGATGTTGCCCGTGGAATCTGCGACAAGCTGATATACAGGCATCCGCATGTGTTTGGCGACACCCGTGTAAACGACGCCGGCGATGTAGCCCGCAACTGGGAACAGCTCAAAAAGCGAGAGAAGAGCGGCAAGGGCACACTGTCAGGAGTCCCCAAAGGGCTGCCTGCCATGATAAAGGCCTTCAGGATACAACAGAAGGTTGCCGGTGTCGGCTTCGACTGGAGCGACAAACGCGATGTGTGGGCAAAGGTCAAAGAAGAGATAGGCGAATTTGAATCGGAAGCCGAGGGCAGCGACCGTGCCGAAGAGGAGTTCGGCGACCTTATGTTCTCGCTCATCAACGCCGCCCGCCATTACGGCATCGACCCGGAAAACGCCCTTGAGCGATGCAATCGCAAGTTCATATCTCGCTTCGAGAGACTGGAACAGCTTGCGCAAGAGAGAGATACCGCACTCAAAGAGCTTGACATAGAGCAGATGGAAGAGCTGTGGCAGAAGGCCAAAAAAGAAGAGGGCACCATATAACAGACTCAAAACAAACAAAGCTATGGCGATAATAAAAAGCGTACGGGGCTTCAACCCCAAATTTGGAGACAACTGCTACCTTGCCGACAATGCCGCAGTTATAGGCGACGTGACAATGGGCGACGATTGCAGTATATGGTTCGGTGCGGTATTGCGCGGCGATGTCAACACCATCACCCTCGGCAACAAGGTCAACATACAAGACAACGCCGTCATACACACGCTCTACCGGAAATCTGTCACCAAGATAGGCAACAACGTGTCGGTAGGCCACAACGCCGTCATACATGGTGCCACCATCGAAGACAACTGCCTCATAGGCATGGGTGCCGTTGTGCTCGACCATGTGGTTGTCGGCCATGGGTCGGTTGTTGCCGCCGGCTCTGTAGTGCTCACCGGCACTGTCATAGAGCCGGGGTCGATATATGCCGGCATACCCGCCAAAAAGGTCAAGAGCGTCGACCCGGAACAGAACAAAACCCTCATAGAGGGCATCTCAAACGGATATGTGATGTACGCCTCATGGTATAAAGAGTAACCGCTGCCCTGACCGCCCGTTTGCTATAGACATGCCAAGAGGCGCCCAAGCCTCCGCCGGCATATTTTAAGCGTCGGCTGACCACATCCGCAACCATGCCGCACAAACATGCAATCGTCTCAATGCCGGACGCATGAAACAAAAAAAGCCACCCTGACATGGTGGCTTTCATATTGTTATCAGACAACTATTGCGCTGCGGGCTTTGGGGTACCTCCAAGACTTTTGATCACATTGTTGGTGATATCGGGAGTCTGCTCGTCGATATATACGGGACCGTCCTGAGTATCAAACACCACGGTTATAGCCATGCTCTTGGCCACCTTCTTGATAGCCTCCTCCACCTTGCTTATGACGGGCTGCATCAAAGACATCTGCACATTGCCGTAATCTTCCTGAGCTGTCTGGCTGCGCTCCTGTATGCGGCGGGCCAGATCGTTGAGGTCGCGCTCTTTCTGCGATGCTATAACGGGGCTAAGCGTAGCTTTCACCTTACTGTAATTTTCGAGTTTGTTGTTATACTCAACCTGCATTGTCTCAAGCTCATCCTGCAACTCTTTGGCGAAAGATTCGAGTTTGATCTTTACAGAATCCACCTCTGGCAAGGCAGCCATGATATCCTGAGTGTTGACACGTGCAATCTTCACGCTCTGTGCGCTGACAGCCGTCGAAAGACCGAACAGTGCAATCGTTAAAAACAAAATTTTCTTCATCGTCTATTTAAAAAATAATTTATCTTTCCCAAAACAGGCAATCCCTAAAGACACAACGCACATACGAGCGATTGCCTACAGAAGCCGCACCGCCCCCAAAGGCCCCCCATGCCACCAAAGGCCCGCACTAAAGACCAAGCCTACCTATAACCCTCTGGGTCAGGTCAAGAGACGGAGACTGATATACGGTCAGTTTCACCGTCGACAGGTCGAATATCATGTCATATCCGCCCGCGGCGGCCACAGCCTCCACGGCGGTCAGCACCTTGTTTTCAAACGGTTTCATCTGCGAATCGCGATACTCGACGAGCTTGCCTTCGTTTCCGAAAAACTCCTCGTTATATCTGGTTGCCTCGCGCTCTTTGGCCACTACAGCCTCTGCCAGCGACCTGAACTGCGACTCGGTCAACTGCGACTGCAAAGATGCCAAATTGTCATATCCCTTCTGCGCCTCCTGATAAAGGGACTTGACCTTCTCCTCGCCACCTTTGGCATACTCCTCCACTCTATTCAAGGCCTCCTGATAACCGGGCATTGCCTTAAACACCTTTTCCGAATATATATACCCATATTTTTGTGCGTAACCGCTCACCGAAACCAACATGGCGGCCATCATCAATAAAAATATCCTCTTCATAAAGAAAAATTTACTTTCCAAATATAAGCATTACTATTGAGAAAAGCAACATTTTCTACTCTTCAAATAGTTTTTCGCCAATACCAGTCACTTCACACAATACGCCACAAAAGGCCACACCGTCACACAACATCTTTGTATTCAGGCACTAACAATGCAAGCATAAGCCAGCAGCACAACTAAACAATCTGTCAGAACGTCTGTCCCAACGAGAAGTGTATCTGCGAACCGCCACGCTTGTTTGTCGACGGCACACGGTCAAAGCCGTAACCCCACTCCACGCCGAACATACCTATCATCGGCAGATTGAGCCTCAGACCCACACCCACCGAACGCTTCATGTCAAACGGATTGAAGTCGCGCCATCTGTCGAAGGCATTACCTGCCTCGGCAAAAATCAGACCATAAACCGTCGAGCTGGGCTGAAGCACTATCGGATATCGCAGCTCTGCCGTATATTTGGCATACACCTTAGACTGAATACCGTTATTGACATAAGGGGTAAGCGCATTTTCGTCATAACCTCGCAAACCTATGGTCTCCACACCGTAAAGGTTATATCCGGTCACGCCGTCGCCACCCATGCTGAACCCCTCGAATGGAGACAGCTTGTTGGGGTTGTAATGGCCCAGATATCCGAACTCGGCCTTGGCCATGAACACGAGTTTGTTGTTTTTGAGCATGGGCACGAAAAAGCGGGCCATGCTGTTTATCTTGTAATACTCTATCCAGCGGTAACGCTCCTGGTCAGACATCGACGTGTTGCTCTCTGAGTAATCTTTCTTATGTTTGTCAAACAGAGAGTATGGTGGCGTCAACGCCAGCTTGACATATATCTCCGAACCCCGACGCGGATATATTATCTGGTCCATCGAGTTGCGCGACAAGGTACCGGTGAGCGATATGGTGTTGGCAATGCCGTTGCGGAACAGGAAGTACGACCAGTCGCGCATCTTGTATGCCTGATACGATATCGAACCCATCACCTGGAAGTATGGGTCGGGCCAGGCCAGCCTCTTGCCCAAACCTATCGAGGCGCCTATGGTGCGGAAGCGCGCCTTGCTGTGACGGTTGAAGTATGTGGCGTCCGACTCCGAAGAGTAATATACCGACACCGAGAACGGATTGGGCTTCTTGCCCCCCAGCCACGGCTCGACAAAGCTGAACGACACGGCCTGATAATATATACCGTTGCTCTGAACGTTAATCTTAAGCTGCTGGTTGTCTCCCGAGGGATAAGGCCTCCATGCGTGACGGTCAAAGAACTTGCGCATGGACACGTTGTTGAACGACACGCCCACCGACGCCACGAACATGCCGCTGCCCCATCCGCCCGACACTTCAAACTCGTCGGAAGCCTGCTCTTCGAGGTCGAAACGTATGTCGACCAGCTCATCGCTCACCGGCTGAATATCCGGCACTATGGCTTCGGGATTGAAGTGGTTGAGCGAACCTATGACGTTGAGGGTGTTTATAAGCATCGACTGGTCGTAAAGCTCGCCGGGACGCACGTAAAGCTCACGGCGCACCACGCGGTCGTTGGTGCGGTTGTTGCCCGATATTATCACGTCGTTGACCGTAAACTGCTTGCCCTCTACCATGCGCAGCTCTATGTCTATAGAGTCTCCCGCCACCACCGTCTCAACAGGCTCAAGCATATAGGTCAGGTGACCGTCGTTCTGATACAGAGACGACACCGTTACAATGCCGCTCATCAAGGCCTTGGTGCCGTCGACACCCAAGCCCAGACGGCTCTCCATTGTCTTCTTGTCATACACATCGCCCTTTTTGATGCCTAAAAGCTGGTCTAAATATTCGTTCGAATATTTGGTGTTGCCCACCCACGATATGTTGCGGTAGTAATACTTCTGACCCTCGTCCACATTTATGTCTATGCCGATGCGCTTGTCGTTAATGGCATATATGGAGTCTGACAATATGCGGGCGTCGCGGAAACCGCGTCCCTGCATATAGTCTATAAGCTCGTGCTTGGAGTTGTTCTCATACTCGTTACGGTCAAACTTGGCGCTCTTGAAGATATTTATAAGGCTCCTCTCGCGGGTCTTCTTCATCGCCGTCTTAAGCTTCTTCTCGGGAATGTTGTCGTTACCTGTCACCCTCACCCGGCCTATCTTGACACGACTTTTCTTGTCTACGTCAAACGTCACTATCACAAAATTGTCGAGCAACGAATCGTTCTGCTGGCGAATGTCAACCTGGGCATTAAGAAAACCCTTCTCGGCACAATAGCGTTTTATTATGTCGACCGAGTTTTTGAGCGCATAGTCAGACAGCTCTGTCCTCTCGCGCAGCTTCAGTCGTTTGAGTATCTCTGTCTTGTCGCCGGTGCCGACACCCTCCACGTTCCACACCGACACCCTCGGACGCTCCTTTAATGCTATCTCTAAAAAGGCGTCATCGCCCTCAAGTGTCACAATGGCACGCACGTTAGAGTAATAACGCTGACTCCACAACAGCTGCAAGGCGTTTGATATGTAATCGCTCGGCAGATAGACGCTGTCGCCGCGCCTCAGCCCCGAAGCGTTTATTATAAGCTCGGGACTTATATACTTGACACCCGTAACTTTGATATCCTTTATATTGTACTTGCGCGGATTGGAGTAGTCCAGCGAGGGCAGAACCACCTGCGAGGTATCATTAAACTGAGCCGCCCCCGACAGTGCCGCCATCGAGAACACCAAAAACAAAAGTGCCTTTATCTTGTTCATCTGTAAACTGTTATCAAGTGATTACCTGCCGAAACGTCTCTTGCGTTTTCTAAACTCCTCCAACGCCCGATTGAACGACTCTTCGGTAAAGTCAGGCCATAAGGTGTCGACAAAATAAAACTCGCTGTAGGCAGACTGCCACAGCAGGAAGTTACTCAGCCTCTGCTCTCCGCTGGTCCTTATTATAAGGTCGGGGTCGGGCACCCCTGCGGTATAGAGATACCTCTCCACCGTCTTTTCGTCTATATCGCTCTCAGAAGCCTCTGCCATTCGGCGCATGGCCGACACTATCTCGGCCCTGCCGCTGTAATTGAGGGCTACCAGCAGAGTCATGCCCGAGCAACCGGCGGTCTTGTCGGTGCAATAGTCGAGCGACGATATGACATCAGGCGACAGCTCGCTCTTATCGCACAGAAAACGCACCTTAACGTTCTTCTCTATAAGCGATGGCACCTCTAAGGCTATGGTCTTGCAAAAAAGCTCCATCAGGCCATCCACCTCTTTCCTGTCGCGTCCCCAGTTCTCTTTTGAAAAGGCATATATGGTAAGATATTGCAACCCTGCATCCAACGACGCCGATATAACCCGTCTGACAGCCTCGACCCCGCGATAGTGCCCCTCTATGCGCTCCAGCCCTCTCGACAAGGCCCACCGGCCGTTGCCGTCCATTATCACCGCCACATGGCGTATGTCGTTTCCCATACTCAAAACTCAGTTTAACAACCACCCCCTTAAAGAGCCGCCTGCCACCGCCACGACACTCTTTCGTGCCGACATAAAGCCTCTCCAATGTGGCAAATATACAAAATTATTACAAAAGAGTCGCATATCGGCCAACATTTCCCAACCGCCGGACCAATGCCGCACTATATTATATTGGTTCCCCACATAAGCTTGCGCCTCAAAGTCCAGTAGAAAGAGCTGTCGCCGAATTTCACCACCACCGCTTTTTTGTCAGAACGCCTGAGTGTGAATCTGTCGCCCGAGCTTACTGCAAACGACCTGTTGTCGAGTGTGGCCACCGCCCCTCCGCTGCGTGCCGACAGTGACAGCTCCAGCAGCGACGAGGCGCCCACTATCAGCGGACGCATGGTCAGGTTATGGGGGGCTATGGGGTTTATTATAAAGACCCCGCACCCCGGCGACACCACAGGACCGCCCACACTCATGCTGTAGGCTGTCGAACCAGTAGGTGTCGACACTATCAGTCCGTCGGCAGAGTAATCGGCCACCGCCTCGCCGTCTATCGACAGCGACACTGTCATAAGGCCCACATTGCTCTTGACGGTAAACTCATTGAAGGCATGGGGAAAACATAGCGACTTGTCAAACGGGCCGTCAGCCTCTATCATCATATGCTCCTGCAACATATAGTCACCCTCTGCCAACCGTTTCAGGGCCTGCCTTACAGACGAGGCATCCACCGACGACAGGAAACCCAACCGCCCGCTGTTGATACCCAGTATGGGAGTGCGCCCCCCTTTAAGCTCGGCCACGCACGAGAGGAAGGTGCCGTCTCCCCCGAGCGATATTATAAAGTCGACCTTACCGTCCAACTCCGACAAGCTGTCATAATATGCCGCCGCGCCGCATCCTGCCGACTCCGCATAGTCGCGCCCCAGATACAACATGGCGCCGCACTCTCCGGCTGCCGACAAAAGCTCTGACAGAAGCTCGCACCCGAGATAGTGCCTCGACCGTGCATATACGCCTATTTTCATAAACTGCAAAGTGTTTGGGTCAAAATTAGCATATTTTTACATAATTCTCCCGCTTTTGATTAATTTTGCAGAAAAAGCGCGACACAGGGTACCTCACACCCTGTCAGTCCCTGACAAACCAAAACGACAACACAGATGACAAGATTAAGCGTCAACATCAACAAAATAGCCACCCTGCGCAACTCACGCGGCGGCGACACACCGTCGGTCAGCCGTGCCGCCCTCGACTGCGAGAGGTTCGGCGCCGAGGGTATCACGGTACACCCCCGCCCCGACGAACGCCACATACGCTACTCTGACGTACGCGAGCTCTCGGGCATCCTCAGCACCGAGTTCAACATCGAGGGCTACCCCTCCGAGGCCTTCATACGGTTAGTGTGCCAGGCCCACCCCGCGCAGGTGACCCTCGTGCCCGACGCCCCCGACGCCATCACCTCCAATGCCGGGTGGGACACCCGCACCCACCTCGACATGCTCAAAGGCATAGTGCGCACCTTCAAGAGCGAGGGCATACGCACCTCCGTCTTCCTCGACCCCGACCCCACGCTGGTACCCTATGCCGCCGAGACGGGCGCCGACCGCATAGAGCTGTACACCGAGGGTTACGCCACAGGCTATAAAAGCAACCCCGAGGCGGCCATCGCCCCATACATAGCCGCAGCCGCCGAGGCCACCAGATGCGGCCTTGGCATCAACGGCGGCCACGACCTGAGCCTTGAAAACCTGCGCTATTTCGCACGCAACATACCGGGCCTTGACGAGGTATCCATAGGCCACGCCCTCATAAGCGACGCCCTGTATCTGGGCCTTGAAAACACCATACGCCTTTACCTGAGAGAGCTTAGATAGATGAACGCACCCCTGAGCAACCCCATATTCAGACTCATAGGGCAGACGGCCGCCGAGTGCGGATGCCGTGCCTACGTCATCGGCGGCTTCGTGCGCGACTGCCTGCTGGGGCGTCCTTTGGGCGACATCGACGTTGTGGTCACAGGCAGCGGCATAGAGGTGGCTGAACGGCTGGGCAAGAAGGTGCGCGCCAAGGTGTCGGTGTTCAAGAATTTCGGCACCGCCTCTTTAAAGACCAAAGGACTTGAACTTGAGTTCGTGGGAGCGCGCAAAGAGTCATACAGGGCCGACTCGCGCAACCCCTCCGTCGAGTGCGGCAGCCTCGAAGACGACCAGAACAGGCGCGACTTCACCATCAACGCCATGGCCTTCTCGCTCAACGACGACGACTTCGGCACCCTTGTCGACCCCTTCGACGGCATGAGCGACCTGCAAAACGGCATCATACGCACCCCGCTCGACCCCGACACCACCTTCTCGGACGACCCCCTGCGCATGGTGCGGGCCATACGGTTCGCCACACAGCTTGACATGCGCATCACCGACGAGTGCATGGAGTCCATACGGCGCAACCGCGAGCGCATAGCCATCATATCACGCGAACGCATCACCACAGAGACCCGCAAGATAATATGCTCGTCCACCCCCTCGCGCGGCTTCTTCCTCTTCGACAAGACGGGCCTCTTAGAGCTAATATACCCCGACCTTCACCGTCTCAAAGGGGTTGAAAAACGCGACGGACGCGCCCACAAAGACAACTTCATACACACCCTCAAGGTACTCGACAACGTAGCCCGCTCCGGCGGCGACGAGTGGCTGCGGTGGGCGGCGCTGCTGCACGACATAGCCAAGCCCCGCACCAAGGCGTGGGACAACCGCATAGGATGGACCTTCCACAACCACGAGTTCGTTGGCTCGCGCATGGTGCGTGGCATCTTCAACGCATGGAGGCTGCCGCTCGACCACAAGATGAAGTTTGTCGAGAAGATGGTGCTGCTCCACCTGCGCCCCATCGTCCTTGCCGACGAGGGTGTCACCGACTCGGCGGTGCGGCGTCTTCTGTTCGATGCCGGCGACGACACCGAGGCCCTCATGACACTGTGCCGTGCCGACATCACCAGCGGCAACGGCGAGAAGGTGGCCCGTTACCTGCGCAACTTCGACCTTGTAGAGCAGAAGATGCGTCAGATAGAAGAGAAAGACCGCATACGCAACTTCCAGCCCCCCATCACGGGACAGATGATAATGCAGACATACGGCCTGCCCCCCTGCGCCGAGGTGGGACAGATCAAGAACGCCATTAAAGACGCCATATTGGACGGCGTCATAGACAACGATTACAGCCAGGCATACGAACTTATGGTAAAGATTGCCGCCGAGATAATACCCGACAAGAAGCCCTTGCCATGAGACGCGACGAATTCAAATACCTCTGCGGCAACGAGGCCCGTCTTCTCATAGAAGAGCACCTTGGCGAAGACCCCCGCCGGCTGGCTCTCTCGGGTCTCCCCGCCTGTGTGTGCACCCAGATAAAGCTGCTGGAACGGTGCCGCACCAAGCTGCCTCTGTTCTATCGCCACAGGTGCATCATCCCCGAGGTGAGCTTCGAGCAGGCCAGCAGCCAGCACACGGCCCTTGCACGACGTCTCGGCGGCGACAAGGCCATTGACCTGACGTGCGGACTCGGCTGCGACGCCTACTTCCTAAGCCGCCGCTACCGCCATGTCACCGCCGTCGAACGCGACGAGCTGCTGGCCGATATCGCCCGCCACAACTTCAAGCTGTTAGGGGCAGACAACATAGATGTGATATGTGCCGACAGCGCCGACTTTGTCAAGAGCCTCACCGAGAGCTTCGACCTCATATATGTCGACCCTGCCCGCCGCGACGGCACCCGCCGTCTGTTGCTGCTGCAAGAGTGCTCCCCCGATGTCGTGGCCCTCGCCGACACCCTCTGCCGCCTCAGCGACAAGATAGTGGTCAAGGCCTCACCGCTCTTCGACGTCGACGAGGCCGGGCGCCTTTTCGGCAGTTACGGCAGTGTCGACGTAGAGACGGTGTCGCTCGACGGCGAATGCAAAGAGGTGATGATATATGTCGCCGTCGGCGGCAGCGACGCACCCACCCTTGCCGTCACCACCATCACAGGCGATAAGGCATGCACCCACCGCTTCAGCCGCGACGACCGCGCCGCCGCCCCTTGCGACGACCGCACATACCCATACCTGCTGCTTGCCGACGCCGCCTTCGTCAAGAGCCGCACCACCGGCCTTATAGCCGCCCGCATACCCGGCGCGGCCCCTCTGTGCGAGGGGGTCATACTAAGCGACACCGCCTCACCATACCCCTCGTTGCGCACATACGCCATAGCCGAGAGCCTGTGCCTCAACCGCAAGGCAAAAAAGAGGCTCAAAGAGTCGGGCATCACCGCCGCCACGGTCATCAAACGCTGCTGCTCCCTCGGCCTCGACAAGATTCGTCAAACGCTTGGCCTCAAAGAGGGCGGCGACAACATAGTCATAGCAGCCACCGACAGGCTCTTTACAGTCAAACCCCTGCCCGAGCAATGATAAAAATCATACACACCGCCGACTGGCATTTGGGACAGTCATTTTTCGGATACGACCGCCGCGCCGAACACGAGCTGTTCCTCGCCGGACTGCAACGCACCGTAAGCGAGCGCGGCGCCGACCTGCTGCTCATCGCGGGCGACATATTCGACACCCCCAACCCCTCGGCCGACTCGCAACACCTCTATTACAGCTTTCTGCGCGATGTCACCGCGGCCAATCCGTCCCTCAGCGTCGTTGTCATTGCCGGTAACCACGACTCGGGAGCACGTCTGGAGGCGCCCCACCCGCTTTTAGAGAGCTTCAACATCATCACCCGCGGCACCGTGCGACGTACTGCCGAGGGCATTCCCGACTATCGGCGTCACATAGTGCCCGTCACAAGAGAGGGACGCACCATAGCCCATGTACTGGCCGTGCCATACCTCAGAAACGGCGACTATCCCGACTGCGACAGCTATGGCGAGGGCGTGCGCCTCTTCTACCGCAACCTCTTCGACACCCTCACAGACACCTCACTGCCCGTCATAGCCATGGGACACATGCAGACCTCCGGCGCCGGCATCTCAGAGGACGACCGCAGCGAGCGCACCATCATAGGCGGACTCGAATGCGTACCCGCCGACCTCTTCCCCCCCACGGTCTCTTATGTTGCGCTGGGACACATGCACAGGGCGCAACAGACGTTGGGCCGTGCCGACATACGCTTCTCGGGCTCACCTATAGCCATGTCGTTTGCCGAGCAAGGGTCGGCAAAGAGCCTCTGCTATGTCGAGCTTGCCGAAAAGGGCGAACGCCTTAGCGGACACAGCTCTCCCCGCGGAAGGGTGGTGACCGACAGCGACAGCATACGCATAGAGCTGATAGACACCGGACGCACCGTCGAGCTTCTGCGCATATCCGCCGACAGCGACAGCATAGAGGAGATGCTGACGCAGCTGCGCGAGTTCCCCGAGGGCACCCCCGAGGCCACCTCTCCCTTTCTTGAGGTGCGTGTGTCGGTCAACGCTCCCGAACCCTCTCTCAGATACCGCATCGAAGAGGCTCTCAAAGGACGCAATGTGCGCCTTGCCCGCATCGAGGCCATAGAACCGCAGCCTGACGGTGGAGCGCCTCACACCCTCTCTGACCTGCGACAGGTCAACCCCATGGGCCTTGCCCTCGAAATATTTGAAAAAAGATACGGCACCGCCATGCCTCAGCAGATGCAGAGGCTGCTTAGCCGGGTTATAGACCAGGCACAACAAGAGCAATAGAGATGAAGATAGAAGCTATAAGAGGACGCAACTTAGCCTCTCTCGAAGGCGATTTCACCATAGACTTCACCTGTGAGCCGTTACGCTCGGCAGGCATATACGTGATAACGGGACGCACCGGCTCGGGCAAATCGACCATCCTCGACGCGGTGTGCCTCTCGCTCTTCGACCAGACTCCGCGCGGCCGCCTTGGCGAGAGCATCAAGACCGACGATGGCATCACCATGCGCGACAGCCGCATCATCATGCGCAAAGGCACGACAGAGTGTTATGCCGAGACCGACTTTGTGGCCCTTTCGGGTGACAGCTACCGTGCCCGTTGGTCGTGCCGCCGTGCTTACGGCAAGGTCACGGGCGCCCTGCGCGACAGCGAGATGTCACTGCGCAACCTCACCGCCGGCATTGACGAGCCGGGCAAGAAACGCGAGCTTCTCGCCCGCATAAGCGAGCTTTGCGGCTTCACGTTCGACCAGTTCACCCGCGCGGTGATGCTGGCACAGGGTGATTTCGCCACCTTCCTGCGCGCCGACCGCAAAGAGAAGGCCGAGCTGCTCGAAAAGCTCACCGGCACCGACATATACTCACGCATCTCTGCCGGCATATACCGCCACCACCGCGACACCGAGCAGGAGCTTCGCCTGGTCGAAGAGCAGGTCCGCGGCGTCAGCGTGCTCTCCGACCAGGAGCGCGCCACCCTGACAGACGAGAAAGAGAGAGCGCAGAAGAGGCTGCAAGCCATCGAGGCATCATCTTCGCAAATATCAGAGAAGATAAAATGGATAGAGGGCAAAGTCAGGCTCGACTCTGAAATGGCTGCCGCCCAATGCGAACACGACTCTGCCCTGTCGGAATATGAAAAGGCCGCACCCCGCCGCGAACTTCTTCAACGCATCGACAGCGTGCAAGAGATACGCGACCAGTTCAACATGCTGCGCCACACCCACGAACGCCTCACCAAGATAGAGGCCGACACGGCTGCAAGCAATGCCGAAGCTGAAGAGCTGAGACTACAGATGCCGCAAACGGAAGACTACGAACGCCTCTGCGGTCAAAAGCTGACCGACAGAGAGCAAGAGAGTGCCGCCGCAGCCGAAGACATCAGACAGGCGCGAATTGCCGACACCGACATAAAGGTGGCCGCCGAGCTGCTGCGCTCAGAGCAGGAACGCCTTGCCACCCTCGAAAGACGACATGCCGAGGCCGCCGAACGGCTAAAGGAAGATGCCGACAAGCTCACCGCCCGCCTTGAAGACAACGCCCCTCCCCTTGCCGACCCCGCCGACAAAGCTCTCCTTGACCGCCTCGAGCCGGCCTTGTCAGAGCTTAAAGCCACCCTGCACGATGGCGTGCCATGCCCTCTGTGCGGCAGCTGCGACCATCCGGCCGTCCACGGCAGTCATGGCGACAACCTCCGCGAGCAGTATGCCAAAGAGCTTGCCGCCACCCGCCAGAAGATGCTCGACGACACCAAAGCCGAGGCCGACAGCCACCGCCGCACTGTCGATATCGCCGCACGCCGCCTTGCCGACCTTAAGGCCAAGCGCGCCTCCATGCTGGGCGGCATGAGCGCCGACGACAAAGAACGCAGCCTTGCCCTCGCCCGCGCCGAAGCCGAAAAGGCCCACGCCAAGGCCAAAGAGCAGCTGGCCGCCCTTGTCGGGAGGCTCGAAAAGCTCTCTGCCGTCAAGGCCCACCTTACCGAACAATACTCGGCCCACAAAGAGCGCCACAGCATGCTCTCCGCCGAGGTGACGGAGTGGATCGACAAACGTGGCATCACCAAACGCCAAATCACCGACCTGCTCTCTTATGACCTCGGGTGGCTCGCCCAAGAGAGGAGCGCTCTGGAAGCCATGCACCAGAGGGTCACCGCCGCGCAGGCCACCCTGCTGGAGCGCAGCCGCAACCTCGCGCTCCACCTCAAGGCTCCCGAACGGCCCTCAGACACCGAAACGCTCGAGTCTCTTAACATAGCGCTGCAAGATATGCGACAGACTGCCTCCACCCTGAGCACCCGCATAAGCGAACTGCATGTCACCCTCGGCACCGACGAGCACAACCGCCTTATGCTTAAAACCCTCGAAGAGAAGAGCGACAGCATACGCTCGCTTCTTGTGCACTGGGAGCGCCTCAACGACCTGTTCGGCTCGGCCACCGGCGACAAGTTCAAATCGATAGCCCAGGGATACACGCTCGAAACGCTTGTCTCGTTCAGCAACGTGCACCTTGCCGAGCTGTCGAGCCGCTATCGCCTGTTACGCCGTCCCGACACGCTCATACTCGAAGTCGTAGACCTCGACATGCTCAACCAGACCCGACCCGTCAACTCGCTCTCGGGTGGCGAGTCGTTCCTGGTGTCGCTGGCTCTGGCCTTGGGGCTGGCCTCTCTGTCGGGCGGAGAACTGAGGGTCGAGTCGCTCTTCATCGACGAGGGTTTCGGCTCTTTAGATGCCGACACCATGCGCACGGCCATCGACGCGCTCGAAAAGCTGCATGTCAGCGGACGCAAGATAGGTGTCATCTCGCACGTGGCCGAACTGTCAGACCGCATACCGGTGCAGATAAAGGTCACGGCACAGGCCTCAGGCGGCAGCAAGATAAAGATATACTCACGCTAAAGCCACCGCAAGACAACCTCTCTTTGCATGACACCGCCGATGCCAAATCAGATAATTATGTTACCTTTGCGACAATAACACCCACACTTATGGCACAATCCAACTTTGTCGATTACGTCAAGATATTCTGCCGCTCCGGCAACGGAGGCAACGGCGCCTCTCACTTCAGGCATGAAAAGTTCGTCGAGTTCGGCGGCCCCGACGGCGGCGACGGCGGACGCGGCGGCCACGTCATACTGCGCGGCAACGCCCAATACTGGACCCTCATACACCTCAAATACCGCAAACACATACACGCCGAAGACGGCGAGAGCGGCGGCGGTGCCAAATGCCACGGCAAAAACGGCGCCGACTCGGTCATAGATGTACCCTTAGGCACCGTAGCACGCAATGCCGAGACCGGCCAATTTATGTGCGAGGTCACCGAAGACGGCCAGGAGGTGGTGCTGATAGCGGGCGGACGCGGCGGCCTTGGCAACTGGAACTTCCGCACCGCCACCAATCAGGCTCCCCGCTACGCGCAAAAGGGCGGCGAGTGCATAGAGGGATGGTTCATACTCGAGCTAAAGGTACTTGCCGACGTAGGACTTGTAGGGCTGCCCAACGCGGGCAAGTCGACACTTCTGTCTGTTGTCTCGGCGGCCAAACCCAAGATAGCGGGTTACGCCTTCACCACCCTCGAACCCAACCTCGGCATCGTGGAATACCGCGAGGGACTGTCGTTCGTCATGGCCGACATTCCGGGCATCATAGAGGGAGCACACGAGGGACGGGGCCTGGGCACACGTTTTCTGCGCCACATCGAGCGCAACTCGGTGCTTCTGTTCATGATATCGTGCGACAGCGCCGACATATCGGCCGAATACAAGGTGCTGCTTGGCGAGCTTGAAATGTACAACCCCGAGCTGTTAGACAAACGACGCATGCTGGCCATCACCAAGTGCGACATGCTCGACGACGAGCTTAAAGGACACATAGACGACGAGATCGCAGCCCGCGGCACCATCGACATACCTTATATATATATATCGTCAGTCACCGGCGACAACATCACCGAGCTGAAAGACCGTCTCTACCACATGATAACCGACTGATACCGCACCATGACACCCAATCACAACATCACCATCGACAGAGACACGTGCATCACATGCGGACGCTGCGTAAGGGTATGCCCCTCCGAGATATTCTTCCTTGCCGACTCTGCCGTCAATGTCAATACAGAGTTTAAATGTATAGCCTGCGGCCACTGTGTCGACGCCTGTCCTGCCGGTGCCGTGCACCATCCTCTGTTCGGCCCCGACAAGCGCCACCCCTCCGACCGCTCGGTCGTGGCCTCGCCGCAAGCGCTTATGTCCCTTGTCAGGATGCGCCGCTCCAACAGGGCCTTCAGGAAAGAGCCGGTACCCGCCGAACTGATAGACAGCATCATAGAGGCCGCCCACCTGGCCCCCACCGCCAGCAATGCCCAAGAGATAGAGTTTGTGGTGGTCACTAAAGCCGAACACATAGACATGATAATCGACCATGTCTTAGGTTTCTTCACCGACATCTTCAATAAGATAACCCTGCCCGTCGTAAGAACCGTTGTCAGAAGGCTGGCTCCGGGCCTGTGGCGATACGTCCCCGCCTTCGAGCGCATGAAAAAGGCACGTCAAAATGGCGGCGACCCCATACTGCGCGGCGCCACTGCGGTGATATTCATCTGCGCCGACGCCAAGTCGCGTTTCGGATGCCAAGACGCCAACCTGGCCTACCAGAACGGCTCGCTCATGGCCGAAAGCCTTGGTATCAGCCAGGTCTACACCGGCTTCGTGTGCACGGTGATGGCCAAAGACAAAAAGCTGCGCAAAAAGTTGGGCATAAAAGGCAAGGTACACGCAGGCATGGCCTTGGGTCTGCCGGCATTCCAATACCCCTGGCATGTCGACCGCAACCCCGCCAAGGTAACATACCTATGAACCCCTCCATGACCTCCCCAAAGCCCGTCATTAAAGGACGAGGCAATAAAAAATCACGGTTTTCAACAGAAAATCGTGATTTTATTTTTATTTTCAGATAAAATTACCTATTTTTAGCTAAAAATAAAACCCTTTTTACGATTTAGCCTAAAACAGCATAACAGACAACCAACCCGACAAACACAAAAAGCGAATATATGGAAAGACTTATCGAGTGCGTCCCTAACTTCAGCGAGGGCCGCGATATGAGCGTCATCGACGGCATCGTCGGCGCCATCTCATCCGTCGAGGGCGTCAAGGTTCTCAATGTCGACCCGGGAGCGGCCACCAACCGCACCGTCGTCACCTTCACGGGCAGCCCTGAGGCCGTGTGCGAGGCGGCCTTCCGCGGCGTCAAGAAGGCACAGCAGACCATCGACATGCGCCGACATCACGGCGAACACCCGCGCATCGGCGCCACCGACGTGCTGCCTCTGATACCTCTTTCGGGCATCACCATGGAAGAGACGGCCCTCCTTGCCCGTCAGCTTGGCGAAAGGGTGGGACGCGAGCTTGGCATACCCGTCTACTGCTATGAAAACGCCGCCACAACAGACGAGCGGCGCAACCTGGCCACCTGCCGCGCCGGCGAATACGAAGGGCTCGAAAAGAAGCTGGCCGACCCCCGCTGGAGGCCCGATTACGGACCCTGCCAATACAACGAGTCGGTTGCCCGCAGCGGCGCCACGGTCATAGGCGCGCGCGACTTCCTGCTGGCCGTCAACTTCAACCTCAACACCACGTCTACCCGCCGCGCCAACGCCATCGCCTTCGACGTGCGCGAGAAAGGACGGCCCAAACGCGAGGGTGGCTCGCCTGTGGGCAAGAAGATATTAGACGCCGACGGCAACCCCGTCATGCTGCCCGGCACCCTCAGAGGCACCAAGGCCATAGGGTGGTACATCGCCGAATATGGCATCGCTCAGGTGTCTATGAATATCGTCGACATGAACGCCACCCCTCTGCACGTGGCCTATGAAGAGGTGTGCCGCAAGGCCGAGGCCCGCGGTGTCAGGGTCACGGGCTGCGAGGTGGTGGGGCTGCTGCCCCGCAAGGTGCTAATAGATGCCGGACGCTATTACTTGGAGAAGCAACACCGCTCTGTGGGCCTCCCCGAGGATGAGATTGTCAAGATAGCGGTGCGCTCCATGAGCCTTAACGACCTGGCCCCCTTCAACCCTCACGAGAGGGTCATAGAGTACCTCATAGCCGACAAGTCACCCAAGCTCATAGACCTCAGCTGCAAGGACTTCGCCTATAACACGGCCTCAGAGTCACCCGCACCGGGAGGAGGCTCCGTCTCGGCCTATATGGGCTCTTTGGGTGCCGCCTTAGGCACTATGGTCGCCAACCTCAGCTCGCACAAGGCGGGATGGGACGACCGCTGGCAATACTTCTCCGACATCGCCGACAAGGGTCATAAGCTGGCCGACGAGCTGCTGCGCCTTGTCGACGAAGACACCGAGGCCTTCAACCGCATCATGGATGCCTTCGCCATGCCCAAAGAGAGTGACGACGAGAAGGCCGCCCGCCGCGAGGCCATCGAGAGAGCCACGCTCCACGCCGCCCACGTGCCCTACCGCACCATGTGCAAGGCGGCCGAATGCTTCGATGTGTTAGAGTCCATGATAGACAACGGCAACCCCAACTCCGTCACCGACGCCGGCGTGGGTGTGCTGGCCGTTGGCGCCGCCATACAGGGAGCACTGCTCAACGTGCGCATCAACGCCGCCGGGCTCAAAGACCGCGAGTGCGCCTCCAAGCTTGTAGGCGAGGCGGTGCTGCTGGGCATAGAGTCTGAAAAGCGCAAAGAGACCCTCATGGCCAAAGTAAACGAAAAGCTAAGCGACTGACATGACACGCTGCCGGCCGACCTTGACAGCACAAACGTCAGGTCCGGCCCCCGCAGCCTGCCAAAACAAGACAAAGCCCAAGCGGACCCCGCCAGAGCAAAAACCGTAAAAAACACCACCGACATGACATTTGCAGAAGAGATAATAGCCGGCATAGGACAGACACTGCCCCCTGCCCGCCCATACGACCCGGACATCAACCACGCCCCGCGCCGCAAAGACATACTCACCGCCGACGAGAAGCGCCTTGCCGTACGCAACGCCCTGAGATACATACCCAGACACCTGCACGCCGAGCTGGCCCCCGAGTTTGCCGACGAGCTGGAACGATACGGCCGCATATACATGTACCGCTACCGCCCCAGCTATAAGATACACGCACGCCCCATAGGCGATTACCCCCACCGCTGTCCTCAGGCCGCGGCCATCATGCTCATGATCACCAACAACCTCGACGAGGCGGTGGCCCAGCACCCCCACGAGCTTATAGTATATGGAGGCAACGGGGCGGCGTTCCAAAACTGGGCGCAATACAGGCTGACCATGCAGCTGCTCTCTCAGATGACCGACAGCCAGACACTGGTGCTCTATTCGGGCCATCCGTTAGGACTGTTTCCCTCTCACCCCTCAGCCCCCCGCCTTGTCGTCACCAACGGCATGGTCATACCCAACTACTCCAAACCCGACGACTGGGAGCGCTTCAATGCCCTCGGAGTGTCGCAATACGGACAGATGACGGCAGGCTCGTTCATGTATATAGGCCCCCAGGGCATAGTGCACGGCACCACCATCACTCTGTTGGGGGCAGGACGCAAGAAGCTGCTGCCGGGCGAAAGCTCTCTTGCAGGCAAGCTCTTCGTCTCCTCGGGTCTGGGCGGCATGTCGGGAGCCCAACCCAAGGCTGCCGTCATCGCCGGCATGGTAGGCGTCATTGCCGAGGTCAACCCCAAGGCGGTGGCCGTGCGCCACAGTCAGGGATGGGTCGACGAGGTCTACACCTCGCTCGACGAGCTGATACCGCGCATAAAGCAGGCCACGGCAAACAAAGAGGCCGTCTCGCTGGCCTATAACGGCAACGTCGTAGACCTGTGGGAGCGCCTGCTGCAAGAAGAGATCACCGTCGACTTAGGATCAGACCAGACCTCTCTGCACAACCCGTGGTCGGGCGGCTATTACCCTGTGGGCCACAGCTTCGAGGAGTCGGTGGCCACCATGCGCGACAACCCCGAGCTCTTCAGGCAACAGGTAAGACAGTCACTGCGCCGCCACATCGCCGCCATAAACGAGCTGACCGCCCGCGGCATGTACTTCTTCGATTACGGCAACGCCTTTCTCTTGGAGTCGTCACGCGCCGGTGCCGACGTGCTGCTGCCCGACGGCTCGTTCCGCTACCCCTCTTACGTGCAGGACATCATGGGTCCCCTCTTCTTCGACTACGGCTTCGGGCCCTTCAGATGGGTCTGCTGCTCAGGCTCTGCCGACGACCTGGCCGAGAGCGACCGCATCGCCACTAAGGTGTTGGAAGAGATATACCAAGAGGCCCCCGACGACATACAAAGCCAATTGGCCGACAACATACACTGGATAAAAGAGGCCCAAACCAACCGTCTGGTGGTAGGCTCTCAGGCCCGCATACTCTATGCCGACGCCGCAGGACGCATACGCATAGCGCTGGCCTTCAACGAAGCCATAGCCCGCGGAGTCATCAGCGCCCCCATAGTGCTGGGCCGCGACCACCACGACGTCTCGGGCACCGACTCGCCCTACCGCGAGACCTCCAACATATACGACGGCTCGCGCTTCACCGCCGACATGGCCGTCCATAACGTCATCGGCGACTCGTTCCGCGGCGCCACATGGGTATCGCTCCACAACGGAGGAGGCTGCGGCTGGGGCGAGGTCATCAACGGCGGCTTCGGCATGGTCATAGACGGCAGCGAGGCGGCGGCCGAACGCATACGCTCAATGCTGCTGTGGGATGTTGCCAACGGCATCGCCCGCCGCAGCTGGGCCCGTAACAAGGGAGCCATGGAGTCAATAGAGCGACAGATGCAGCAGAGCGACACCTTGAGGGTGACCATGCCCAACCTTGCTGACGACGACATAATAAACTCACTTTTCAACTAAAGCACAAGCCATGACCACACACCTTATAAGCCACGCTCCCCTCACTATCGAAGAGGTCGGAAGCATCGTATTCTCAGACACCCGTTTAGAGCTTGGCCCCGAGGCCAGAGAGGCCGTCATACGCTGCCGCAGTTACCTCGACGAACGCATCGCCACCGCCGACAAGCCCATCTACGGCATCACCACCGGCTTCGGCTCTCTGTGCAATGTCAGCATCGAGAGCGAGAGCCTGCGCCAGCTGCAACGCAACCTTGTCATGTCACACGCCTGCGGCTCGGGCGACGAGGTACCCGCCCCTGTGGTGCGCCTTATGATGTTCCTGAAGATAAGGTCTCTCAGTTACGGCAATTCGGGCGTCAGGATAGAGACGCTCGAACGCCTTGTCGACTTCTACAACGCCGGTGTCGTCCCTGTGGTCTATCAGCAGGGGTCGCTCGGTGCCTCCGGCGACCTGGCGCCACTGGCCCACATGTGCCTGCCTATGTTAGGCTTGGGCGAGGCCTTCCTGCACGGCGAGCGTCTCACGGGCGATGAGGTGTGCCGCCGCCTGGGTGTCGAGCCTATAACCCTCGGCGCCAAAGGGGGACTGGCCCTGCTCAACGGCACCCAATTCATGTCGGCCTATGCCGTGTGGTGCCTGCTCGAAGCCCGCCGACTCTCGGGCTGGGCCGACAGGCTCGCCGCCCTCAGCATAGAGGCCTTCGACGGCTGCCCCGACGCCTTCCGCGAGCCGGTGCACAGGGTGCGTCCCCACCACGGACAGCTCGACACGGCCCGCACCATACTGTCACTGCTTGAAGGCAGCGCCATAGCCTCGCGCCCCAAGCCTTACGTGCAAGACCCCTATTCGTTCCGCTGCGCCCCTCAGGTGCACGGCGCCGTCAAAGACACCATAGACCATGTAGAGAGTGTTGTGACCACCGAGATAAACAGCGTCACCGACAACCCCACCATACTGCCCGACGACGACATGATACTCTCGGCCGGCAACTTCCACGGCGAACCGCTGGCCCTCGTGCTCGACTATCTGGCCATAGCCCTCTCAGAGCTTGCCAGCATCTCGTCGCAGAGGGTCTATCAGCTCATCGGAGGCAAACGCGGACTCCCCGCCTTTCTGGTGGCCGAGCCGGGACTCAACAGCGGCTTCATGATACCCCAATACTCCATCGCCTCGGTGGTGAGCCAGAACAAACAGCTCAGCACCCCCGCCTCTGTCGACTCCATAGAGTCGTCATTAGGACAGGAAGACCACGTCAGCATGGGAGCCAACGCCGCCACCAAATGCGCCCGCGTTGTCGACAACGTATGGCGCGTGCTCGGCGTCGAGCTTATGAACGCGGCCCAGGCCCTCGACTTCCGCCGTCCTCTCAAAAGCTCTGACGCGCTGGAGCGCCTCCACGCCGCCTATCGAGGTGTGGTATCGTTCGTCGACCGCGACAGAGTGCTCTATCACGACATGTCAGCCTCGGTAGACTTCCTTAAAGACAACCGCCATGAAGACTATAATTAAAAACATAAAATGCCTTGTCGGCTGCTATGACAAGGCTCCCGCACGTCTCTGCGGCAAAGAGATGTCATACTGCCCCACCCTCTCACAGGCTTTCGTTGCCATAGACGACGGTGTGATAGAGTCGTTCGGCCCCATGACCGACTGCCCCCCGTGCGACGGCTGTTACGTGATAGACGCCACAGACCGCTTCGTCATGCCCGCCTTCTGCGACTCTCACACCCACATCATATATGCCGGCAGCCGCGAGCAGGAGTATGAAGACCGCATTGCCGGACTCTCATACGCCGAGATTGCCGAGCGTGGCGGCGGCATACTCAACTCTGCCGACCTGCTGCACGCCACCCCCGAGCACACCCTTTATCGCTCGGCCATGCGCAGGGTGCGCAGCATGATGCACGGAGGCACCGGCGCCATCGAGATAAAGAGCGGCTACGGACTCTCTCTCGAAGACGAGCTTAAAATGTTACGCATTGCCACCGCCATACGCAACGACGCCTCCATCGCCATACGACGCACCTTCTTGGGAGCCCACGCCTTCCCCCGCCCCTATCGTGACGACCGCGACGGATATGTGCGTCTCATCATCCGCGATATGATACCCGCCATAGCCGCCGAACAGCTCGCCGACTACATCGACGTCTTCTGTGACGAGGGCTTCTTCACCCCCGACCAGACCCGTCGTATCCTTGAGTGCGGCCTTGAACACGGACTCCGCCCCAAGATACACGCCAACGAGCTGGCCCTCTCGGGCGGCATACAGACGGGCGTGGAGTGCGGCGCCCTCTCGGTCGACCACCTCGAGCACACCGGACCCGCCGAGATAGAAGCACTGCGAAACAGCGACACCATGGCCACGCTGCTGCCAGGCGCCGCCTTCTTCCTCGGCATGAATTACGCCCCTGCCCGCGCCATGATAGACGGCGGTCTCTCGGTGGCGCTGGCCTCCGACTATAATCCGGGGTCGTCACCCTCAGGCTCCATGCAGTTCGTCCTGTCGCTGGCCTCCATAAAGATGAGAATGAACCCCGTGGAGGCTCTCAACGCCGCCACCATCAACGGCGCTTACGCCATGGGGATAGAGAAGAGCCACGGCACCATCACCCCCGGCAAACGTGCCAACATCATCATAACCAAACCCATGCCCTCGCTGGCATACCTCTCATATCACTATGCCGACGACATGATAGAACGCATGATCTTCAACTAAGCCACAGAGCGGCACCGACACAGAACCACGCCCGCCGACCTAAACGGCACCCGCAGAGGCTCCCTTGTCAGACGCCCTGCCGTCACCCTCCGCAGAGGTTGTCGCGACAGGTGTCTGTGGTGTGCCCTCTGCCAACGTACCGACGCTGTGCATCTGCTGTGTCTTTCTCTTCTTGGCCCTATTTCGGCGGCGAATAAAAAGAAAGATGAAAAAACTTACCAAAAGACAAATCAACATGGCCGTAAAAATTAACGCGACCGCAAAATAACATGCGGTCGCGAGTGAATATTAATCGATTAGCCGTTATCTACCCATTATTGCGATTGAATATCTGTCTTCAATCTTTTTCCAGTCGACAACCTGCCATACGGCGGCGATAAAGTCGGCACGTCTGTTCTGATAGTCAAGGTAATATGCGTGTTCCCACACATCTATGCACAACACCGGGGTGCGACCCTCTCTCATAGGAGTGGCGGCATTTGATGTGGTAACAATCTCCAGCTCGTTGCCCTTGACCACAAGCCAGGCCCATCCCGAACCGAACTGCGACACCGCCGCTTTCGACATCTGCTCTTTCATCGAGCCGAACGAACCGAACGACAGCTCTATAGCCTCTAACAGCACCCCAGTGGGAGCCTCCTGCGGCTTGTGTCCCAGACTCTCGAAGAAAAATATGTGGTTCCACGCCTGCGCCGCATTGTTGAATATGGCGCCGTCGGCACGCTTAACAATCTCCTCTAACGACGAGTCGACAAAAGGAGTATTCACAATCAAGCTGTTAAGATTGGTCAGATATGTCTGCAAATGTTTCCCGTAATGGTACTCCATGGTTTTCTCGCTTATATATGGCGCCAGTGCGCTTAACTTGTAGGGAAGCTGGGGTAATTGATGATTTTTCATAATCTTATCTTTTATGTTTTTGATATTGGTTATATACCCTTGTCAACACAATTACCTTGCCAGAACGCCTACATCACCGTATTTTAATTTGGGCATCACGCAATAACGACACATACAACACTAATTAACAGCACATTATACCGACAAGCTGTTAAATTGGGCATCATATTGCAAAACAAACATATCGTTAACCGGCTTTTATTCGTTATTATATTTGCTTCAACCAAAAACAGAAAAACAATGGCGACAAAGATAAATAAAGAAGATGTGATGAACGACTTTCAATCTGGCAAGTGGACTCACAAAGCCCAGTCGTTCGTCGGCAACAAAGAAAAGATGCGCAGCCTTTTAGACTCCATCACAGGCTATCTGAACAAAAGCGCCCTCCGCCCGGTGTTCGATAAACTACGCCTTATGGTCTCATACCTCAACGACGTCTACCGCGGCTACTACAAAGACTACAGCCTTAAAAACTACATCATAGTCATAGCCGCCATCATATATGTGGTATCACCCATAGATGCCGTTCCCGACCTGCTCCCCGTCATAGGCCTTGCCGACGACGCCACCGTAGTGGGCGCAGCATTCATGTCTCTACAAGAAGAATTCAACAAATACAGCAACTGGCGAAACTCAATGCGACAAGTCAATAACTAAAACCTCCGGCTAATGACTTGCAGCACTGCGGATGATGGTTTGCCTTCACTGCCGGTGATGCCTTGCTGGTATTGCGGTTTTGTATTGCTGGAACTGCCTCCGGCGGCCCTTCCGGGGGAGGGGTCGCGGACCCCGTTTTGATATGTTTGAGGAACAACTAAGAACAGAA
>JAIECQ010000043.1 GCA_029068395.1 Rikenellaceae bacterium | reverse complement strand
TCCATCTCATCCGGACCACGGAGATCGACCTTATCATGTTCCGCCGGATCGTCAGAGGTGTAAAATCGCAAGCTCCCAGCCTGTTCGCGGGCCGCGTCCTCTTCCGGAGCCGTCACCTCGCCCTCTTCATGGCTCGTCTGCACCTCTTCGGATGTAAAGGCCTCGTTATCAGCTTCTTCGCGGTTCACTTCCTCTTCCGGAGCCGTCACCTCGTAAGTCGGCACGGGCGTTACATTCGGGGTTGCTTTCTTTTTCCTCGAAAATATGCGTGTGAATTTTTTAAACGCTGAGGTGTAGGCGTCCATGTCAAGCAACTGCGAGTCGGTCGCAGACTTGTATGTAAGGAATATGGCGATGGGGAATAGCACGATTGACGATATCCATATACCGAGAATCGGAGGCCAGGCGCCCTCATTGACAAGGCTTTCGCCCATTATCGTTATGACGTAATAAATGACGAAAAACATCACCGATATCACCACGGGAGTGCCCAGTCCGCCCTTTCTGATTATGGCTCCGAGCGGTGCGCCTATAAGGAAAAATATGAGTATCGACACGGGCAGAGCCAGCTTTTTATGCCAGTCAGAGAGGCTTCCGTACAGTTTTACGGTTGTGCTTCTTACGTTGTCGTGCTCTGCCGAGACGAAAAATTTCAGGTCGTTCAAACGCGATGTCGCGTTGCTCATTATGTTGGTCTTCTTGTCTATCGACAGCGTGTCAAAGGCCTCTTTGAGCGTGAAACGGTAACTTTTTTCGGCCGCCAGCTCGACACTGTCGGGTAGGTAATATTCAAGGGTGTCGTTTCGCACGATATGGTTTATGAAAATCAGCTTTACCATATCGTTTATTTTTTTGTCAGCCACAACACGCAGAGAGTCAATGTCTTTGTCTAACTCCTTGATGTTTTTGGCTTCTGATTCGTCGCCAAACAGCGAGCTGTCGCTCCTCTTGAAGCTGAAACCCTCCAGAGGCATCACCATCTCTTCATACTTAAAGACATAGTGGCGCAGTTTTGGCCTTTCATACCACTCGTAGTTTCGGTTCTCCTCATAGCTCTGGCCGTCAAACAGCATCACTTTCAGCAGCGATTTGTCTTTTGTCAGGCTTATATATCCCGAGTCGGCCACAATGGTGTTTACGGTGTTGTTGCTTCGGGTGTCATATATCAGCACGTCGGTGAGCAGCTTGGTCTTGGGGTCCTGCTTTTTCACGCGTATGCTCACGTGGGGTATTCCATTGAAAAACACGCCGTCTTGAAACTCTATCTCCTGTTTCATCTGGCGTATGTCAAACAATATGTTACCCATCTTCTGGTAAGAATAGGGCACGAAATTGTTCATCACAAAAAAGCTTCCCACCGATATCAGGCAGGCCATTACGGTTATGGGACGAATTATTCTGGGCAGCGATATCCCGGCCGCCTTAAGGGCGAGCAACTCGTAATTTTCGCCTAAATTGCCCAGTGTCATTATGGCGGCAAACAGAGTGGCAAGCGGCAGACCCAAAGGTATCAGGGTTGCCGTCGTGTAAAACAGAAGCTCTGCTATAATGCTTAGTGGCAGACCTTTACCCACAAGTTCGTCGATGTATCGCCAAAGCACGTTCATCAAAAGTATGAACATGACAATGAAGAACGACGCGAACATCGGGCCCAGATAGCTCTTCAAAATGAATTTATCTGCAGTTTTCAATTTCATAACCGCAAAGTTAATAAAATTTGTTTGAACCTGCCGCCGTATGACGAAATTTTGTTATACGCCCAACAGCTCTCCGACCCGGTTGCATGCGCTGATATACCTCTTGCGGATATTTATGGTGATTTTTTGCAGGGAGAGGGGGGATTAATGACTTACTGTAAAAATAACTATATGTAAATTTTATGTTTTAAAATTTTGATTACATGTGTTTATGTTGTGAATATAACTTTCTGTTGATATTTAGACTATGGTGTAAGTGTATTTACATGTTGAGTTAAAAATTTGTTAATTATGTTGATATTTATTTAGTATTTCGCGAGCTGTTTTGCAATCCTTTTCTATTGCTTTTGTCAGCGCTTCCATCGTTTCAAACCGTTGTTCGTCTCTTATTTTTTCTATTAATATTATTTCGATTTTCTTGCCGTAAATATCTGATGTAAAGTCAAATATGTGTACTTCTAACAGGGTGGTGCGGCTTTCGTCCACTGTCGGATGCGTCCCCACATTGGCAACACCACCAAAAGTAATGCCGTCAAGCACCACCTTGGCAGCATACACTCCGTTTTCGACCTTATAATCAGGGTTTAGCGTTATGTTTGCGGTCGGAAAACCAATCTTACGGCCTCTTTTGGCGCCGTCAGTCACTGTGCCCGATATTTTTATATTCATATTTAAAATATAACAAATAGTTATATTATGCTAATCTTATTTTGGTCTCATTGAGACGGATGGTGCACGTTAAAATAAAAACGCCATGCAATATTAATTATTTTTTGTATTTTTATCACGAAATTTTGCGCCATCATGGTTGGTGGTGTAGGTTAAAGTATTGAGGCTGATATGAATAACGAGTCAGATAACCAAGAGAGAATTTATTATACGGTAAGTGAGGTGGCAGATATGTTTTCGCTCACACCTACTGTTCTGCGTTATTGGGATAAATATTTTCCTCAGCTCAAGCCGCATAAAAACAAAAAGGGCAACCGTCTCTTCACCCCCGAAGACATAGTTACCCTCAAACGCATACACCATCTTACCAAAGACTTGGGCATGAAACTTGAAGCCGTTGCGCGTGAGTTGAATACCCCGAGCGACGGTTTTGAAAAGCGTGAAGAGATGCGTGAGAGGCTCTTGTTTCTTAAAAGCACCTTCGAGGCGGTCAATTTCGAGCTTGCCAACTTCGACAAGCGCAACAAAGAGTTGGTCGTGTGGTCGTCTGACGACAACGACTCCGCGCCGTCGGTGGACGCAGCGCAATCGGCTGCTGCTCATTCCGTCCCCGTAGAGTCCGCTCTCGACCAGGTCAGGGACGATGCAGGGCAGATACGTCCCGTGCCAGAGTCGCTTCCTCGCGATATAATACTGCAACATCCTGATATACAGTCTGATGTTAATTCTTTTCAGGTCGCATACAATGTCCCTGATGTTACTGCCGACAAGGTTTCTGAATTTCACGAAAAGGGTGTGCCCTTGTTTGTTTTAGATTAGAATCATGGTTAAAGTCAGTGATATAATATCTGCACTCGATAGCTTTGCACCGTTCTCATTGCAAGAGAGTTACGATAACTGCGGCTTGCAGGTCGGCGATCCGTCGATGCTCTCTTCGGGCGTGTTGCTGGCTGTCGACCTGACCGAAGAGGTGCTTGATGAGTCTATCGACTGCGGCTTGAATACCATAGTCGTGCACCATCCGCCCATCTTCAGAGGGGTCAAAAGCCTCGTATCGACCGATCCCTTGGCCCGCATGCTTGTGAGGGCCATAAAGCACGATGTGGCCATAATAGCAGCCCACACCAACGTCGACAAGGCCTACGGAGGCGTCAGTTATATAATGGGCCAGAAGCTGGGGCTTACTCACATGCGTCCGTTGGCCTGTCAGGGTGACGATGGCTTCGGACTCGGAGTGGTGGGCAGCCTTGCCGGGAGCCTTCCGGTCGCCGATTTCCTTGGCAATGTGCGCAGGCTATTGGGATGCCGTTGCCTGCGTCACACCGTCCCCGTGTGCTCAGAGGTGCATACGGTGGCCCTGTGCGGCGGTTCGGGAGCCTCACTGACGGGCGATGCCATAAAGGCCGGGGCCGATGTGTATGTAAGCGCCGACTTCAAATATCACGATTTTTTCGATGCTGCCGGTGTCGTGACATTGGTAGATGCAGGTCACTTTGAGACGGAAAGATATGTTGTTGAAATTTTTTATGACGTTTTAACGAAAAAATTCACTAACTTTGCAGTCCGACAAACGTCGGCATATACCAACCCGGTAATATACCTATATTAAGATATGACAACAAAGAAGCAAGAGAGCAAGGAGGTAAGTACCAAAGAAAAGCTTATCGCCCTTTATCGTTTACAGCAGATAGAGTCTCAGGAAGACGAAATCAACCGTCTTAAGGGTGAGCTGCCCTTTGAGGTTCAAGATCTTGAAGACGATGTTGAAGGTATGGAGACCCGTCTTCGCAATTTGGTCGCAGAGGTCGACGATCTCAGCCGCAAGGCCAAGTCGCAGAAAGACGATATCGAGTCAGCCAAACAGAAAATAGCCAAATACGAAGAGCAACAGTCTAACGTGCGTAATAACCGCGAGTTTGAGTCGTTGGCTAAAGAGATTGACTATCAGAAGCTTGAGATAGAGTTGTGCGAGAAACACATTAAGGAGTATTCCGCTGTAGCCAAGGCCAAAAAGAAGAGCATCGAAGAGTGCAAGGCCAACCTTACCGACCGCAAGATAGACCTTGAAAACAAACGTGCCGAGCTTGAAAGCATTGATAAGGAGACGGCCAAAGAGATAGAGACCCTGCGCAGTCAGGCCGAAGAGGTCGCTGCGGGTATTGACGAACGTCTTTTGTCGGCCTATCGCAAGATACGTAGCGGCATGCGTAACGGTTTTGCTGTCGTGCCCGTCAAACGCGACGCCTGCGGAGGATGCTTTAACCGCATACCGCCTCAGCGTCAGTTAGATATCAGGATGAGCAAGAAGATAATAATCTGCGAGTATTGTGGCCGCATCCTGATTTCTGACCGGATAGAAGAAGAGGATAACGAGGAGGCATAACCTCCCGGCATACCTCGGGACAGCCGACGACCCAACCTTTGCTGCATCTTTAAAACATTGGCGGCATCCGGCAAGACACTATCTCTATGTAAGGCGTAAGTGGTCGGTCCTATGATTTCCCATGCAGCCTAAACGGGTCCACGTAAATATCGAAACGAAATATTAAAGGCGTTGCATCATACGATGCAACGCCTTTTTTAACAATAGAGTGGGGTAGATATGCAAATCTCCCATCCCAATATTCGACAGACTAAAACACGTTTTTCTCTTCTAACTCAGCCAACACACCCTCTAATTGCGGCAATACCGGAGTTGCATCATCTGCCGTAATCACATAATCGGCCGCTTCGGCCAACCTCTCTTGACTCATTTGAGCGTCTATGCGCCTTCTCGCCTCGCCGGCGCTACATCCGTCGCGCCTTACAATACGCTCTATGCGAAGCTCTTCTGGGGCGGTTATGACTACAATGGTGTCGACAGCTTTGTCGAGTCCGCTCTCGAAAAGTATCGCCGTCTCAATGAACACAAGCCCGCTCTTTTGGCGTGATGCCCAAGCTGAAAAGTCTTCAATTACCGCAGGGTGGACTATGCTGTTGAGCTTCAGTAGCTTGTCGGGCGACGAAAATGCTTTTTCGGCCACTGCTCGCCTGTTGAGATGCCCCTCATGATACGCCTCTGGGCCGAACACCTCCACTACTGACTCTATTATAGTCTCTTTCTCCTCCATTAAGCGTCGCGCCTCTTTGTCAGAGTCGTATATGGGATACCCCATAGCCCTTACGGCCATACACACGGTGCTTTTGCCGCTGCCTATCCCTCCTGTTATGGCTATTTTGACGCTCATTTCTGGTCGCTTTCTTTCAATACGGTGACATATCGCGGAGAGATGTCTATCTGGCCTATGCCGTTGAACAGACCGTCGAGCTTGACTAAAAATCTGTTGTCGCCCAAATATCCGTCATCACCTTTTATGTTGCTGCGGTCGTAATCTATGTATGCCTTCAGCTCCTCGTTTTCAATCTTGAAAATTCTCGACACGGCCACATTGTACTTCACTGTCACCGACTCAGGCAACACAATGAAATCGCCCGAAGCGCCACGCACCGCCACCTTTTTTATTCGCTTATACTCGGTAAAGCGGTCAATGTCTACATTATACCTGACTTCGTGCACCGATGTCTCCACCCCTTTGGGCTCTTGCAGCGGCACAATGCCCACATAGTCGTGCTTGTCAAGCCCCACCACCAAAGGCATCGTCTCTACATAATCTATGGCCGCCACATTTTTCACCGGTCCTTTTATCACTATTGCAGATGGCTCTAACACGGTGGGACCCAGCTGCATATATTGTCCGTTCTGATCAAACTTGATTATGGGTTTGAGCGGCACAATCTTCTCGGCATACTTGTCCGAACGTATCCTCACCTCGTTGTTGAGCACACCTATCAGCTCCACACCCTTTATCTGCGACGATATGGCGCGCTCTAACGACCTGAGGTTGATGCTGTAATACGACGAGTCTGTCGGGTCGATAGATACCGTCAGGTCGGCAGCCGAAAGCTCTAATGCGGCATAGCTTGGAAACAGGTTCATTAGCATGAGCGTGTACCCGTTGGCGCGCACCTGACACACCACATCAAACGAACCGTCAGGATTGCTTTTGTCTACCCCTGCCATGCCGCGTACCTTTATAGGTACGTTTATGTCATTCATGTAAATGGCGTTCAGGTGGTTGAGATACCACATGACGGCGGCTATTGATATGAACATCCATAAAGCCGGATCTTTTAGAAGAGAAAAAAACTTTTTCACTCGGACACTCATTAAAACCCTTCAAAGATAGCAAATAAAACCGAGACTGCGATACAAAAAAGCAAATTAAACAACGCCTTGGCATCTTTCCGAAAACTGCGGGGCAGATAAAAAAATCGCCCGAAACCTGAACCGTTTCGAGCGATTGTAATCATAACATGCTGATTATTATCTACTCATGTCTGAGTTGTCGTTCATAATCATAGAGCGGTCTATCTTTATCTCAACGCCTTTGGCTACCTCTAAATGCACGATGTTACCCTCCAATTTGCGCACAGTGCCGTAGATGCCTCCCGCTGTGATAACCTTTGAACCGTCCGTGAGGCTCTCGCGAAATTTGTTCAGCTCTTTCTGGCGTTTCTGTTGCGGACGTATCATAAGGAAATACATGACCACAAAGATCAATACCATCATCAGAATAAATGAGGTCATGTCGCCGCCGCCTGCATTAGAACCACCGGCAGTACCGCCCATCAGAAGTGTTAAAATAGTCATAATTTTTGTTTTGTTGTGGCTGTTAAGCCGTTGTTATTTAATTTGTTGTCTCTCTTGCTTTACATCTGCCGTTGACCGCCAAATGGTTAAACACC
>JAIECQ010000042.1 GCA_029068395.1 Rikenellaceae bacterium | reverse complement strand
GTGCCTTTCTGCGAATATTAAATAACTTATGGCATAAAATATTATATGACTGTTAAACTTAGGAATTTAAGGGTTTTTCCTCTAAAAGGCAGGCCGCAACTGCTAAGTACCCCTTATCACAAGCCGCAATGGCTCCGTTAGTGTGCGACCTGCCTGATTTCATTTCTCTCCGCTAAACATTATTTTATGTAATGTCATTATTGGCGGACACAACGCACGCTCATGCCGGTCCGCTTATTTATGCTGCCACTCGGCGACGACACATTTGTGCTGTTATAAGACATATTTAAATAGATGCCGTTTGCTGCCCAATACATAACCTTTTTACCTGGACTAATCAATGATCCATTAGCACCATCACGAAATCCGACAGCTGTAAAATACAATTGCTGAGAAGGATCTGCTTTTGAGGTAAAAACAACATAACCATAATCAGATTCCGACCAATTACCATTATTAAATCTGTCCTCACTGGTAACAGTGTAAGATATAAGCGTTCTAAACTCGTCTCCTGTGGGAAGTCTATATCCATTAGGGCAAGGTGATATATTCCAGTCTGACGGGTAAGAGGTTGATGTTTGCCATGTACCACTCGGAGTGGCGCCTGACGCAGACGCACCTGTTGTGTTCCATGCGACATTAACACCCCACTGATAAAATTTCCCATGCGACTCTAACCGGACACCACTGGTGCATTCATTAGGTCTTTTTTTCGCAAATGTTGCCCCTCCGGAAGCTTGTCTGGGGTTAGCAAGGTTAAGCTGCATCCATTCTATGCCTCCTATATTAACTGTTTTAAATGGGTCTATATCAGGCACCTTATCTCCTTTTACACATCTTATGCTAGAGCCGTACTCTCCGCTCTCAACAGACAAGCCGCTTTTGGTGAATGATAGAGCATAATAATATTTACCTGTCGTTGCTGACCAATAAACCCCGTCGGTGCCTTTTGAGTAAAACATACCGTCATTCATGCTTGACTTATAACCTGCCGCAGGAAATTCAAGAGATTTAGACCCGCTGGTGAATTCAATCCAGCCGCTATCGTGCGATCCACTCCAGCCACCATGTCTTGTTACAGTACTATTATTTATAAGGCTATAGAACTCTTCGTATGTCGGCAGACGGTAGCCGTCAGGGCAAGGTGTGGTGCTCCATGGTATACTTGCAGTTCCTTCAAGCAAACCGTTTTGGTCCCAAGCAACATTTACTCCATATCTATATACTTTCCCGAAGGATTGTTCCCGAGAGCCAAAACATTGTGAGGGCAGTTTTGTGGCAAATGTCGCCCCACCTGACGATTGTTTCGCATCGGCAAGATTTAATGGCATCCATTCGACACCTCCGATTGTCACGGTCTCAAAAGGATCTACCTGGCTATCCTTCACACTGCCCTTTACACACCGCACACTCAAGGCACAAGCCTTATTTTGAGAGCCTAAACTTTGCAAACTTGAATTGAACCATATATATGATGCTTTATTAGAATCTTCCAAAGAAGTCGATGATGACCAGTATTCACAACTTTTACCTGAATAATAATTTTGCTGCAATGTATTGCTTCCTCCAACAGCAGGAAACTCCAATTTCTTAGATGAATCATTATTTAGAGTAACGGTAACGTAACCGTAATCAGATGCACTCCAGCCGCCATCTCTTGTATAAGAGCTATTGTTTAAAAGATTAGAAAACTCAGTATCAGTCGGCAGCCTGTAACCATCCGGACAAGGCTGAGTGTTCCAATCGGCAGGATAACTCGTCTTATTCCATGTCGCCCCGCTCGGAGTCGATGACTTCAGGTCGGTTGCGCTCCACGCCACATTGATACCCCACTGGTAAAGTTTACCGAGAGACTCCTCCCGTTTGCCGGTGCACTCAGATGGCAGCTTGGTTGCAAAGGTCGCACCGCCTGAGGCCTGCTTCGGGTTGGCGAGGTTATATTTTGTCCATGTAATTCCGTCTATCTCCAATACCTCTATAACCACAGATGCCTCCTGCTCGACCTTCAAAGGCTTCGATATCGTGGCGCGGCTCTCCACACGCACGTAGGCCGTACGCGGGGTGGTGGCGGTGTTGGCTTGGGCCGTGATAGTCAGGTTGTTGCCGCTGGCGGCAGGGCTTGACGTGGTGGTGGCCGTAAGCCAGCTTATGGCATTGCCCGATGCGTCCTTGAGGCTGTTGACAACCCATACTGCCTCGCCCTCAGTGCTCACCACGCTGAGCTTGCTTTCGCCGCCATTCGTCATGGTTAAATTGTTGGGATTTAATACTATACGCGCCGGACGCTGTACGAAGGTCACGCAGGCCTGCACACCTCCGTTGTAATCAACGAAGTTGACTGGCACCGATACTCCCTCTTCTGGTACTTCTGAGGCGTCGACTATATGATTGAACGTGGCCGAGATAGTCTTATCTGTACGGTTTATGGTTACGTTAATACCGTTTTGCCCGTTACCGGCAGCCACGATATCCAAATCATCAAATTCATCATCAGATATGCTGAATGTCACCTGTGAAGATGTCGATTTGCCACCGATAACAGTGACCTTGCCGTCCTCTATCTCCGTGTCGCCAACGCCTTTAAAAGAGAGACAAGGGCCCTGTGTGATAATGAAAATGCCGACCTGCCCGCCGCCCACCTTGACGGCAATGCGGCACTTGCGTTCGCTGTCGGTGGTGTTGGGGTCGACGACTATCACGTTGTCGTTGATGTGTATCCAGTCGATGGTGTTGACGGGTTCGAGAGAGGCTTCGCCTGATTTAGAGACTATTATGAACGAAAACTCACTGCCGCCGCTGTATGCGCGCAGTTCTCCCTTGTCGTTGAATGTGCCACCGATGACCTGAACGGTGACCTCGTCGGTAAGCTTCCATTTGCCCACGTTGCCCCAGTTGTCGGGACTGCCTATTTTGAGTGCGCCGCTCTCTAAGTAACCCACTACTACTGTGGCTCTTTTGCCCGTCTCTAACTGGTCTATAAATGTCAGAGGTGTGGTGGTAGCCACGGTGTTGTCGGCATCAGAGGATTCTTTCAGAGTTGCGCTCGCCTCCACCTTGACATCCGACATGCGAGACTGCGGGACAACAAAGCTGTAAATCACGGCGTTACCGTCGGCATCCAATTCGGCCTCTACAGTCTCGTTATAGCCCACGTTATCGGGCACCTCACTCGTTTTGAATACATATCCCATTGAGGGTAAGCTGCTTACGGTTATTTTCTCGACGTCTATGCGGTCGGCGCTGCGGTTCTCAAGCTTTATGGCCGAGTTTATGCGGTTGAGCTTGATTTTGGTCTGTTGGGCTGTCTTGGGGATAATCTCCACATTTGTCTTGCCGGCCAGAGGCAGATATTTGTAACTGTTTACATGACTGATGGTTAGCGACTCTACCTGCTCTTTAGTGGGGTTGGCCGGCAACTCGGTCAGCGCACTCATATTGCACAGCACGTACACCGTGTACACCCCCGCACCCTTTATGTCGAGGTGGTACTCTTCTCCGCCCGCGAACACCGAACGAGACACAAAATTGCCCGTCTGGTCAAAAACGTAGAAGACGCTCTCGGAAATAATCTCTTTATCCGACTTTTTTGGGGTCGAATAGGTCGATTTTTCATCGTCCGGATTGGTTTCATTCGGACC
>JAIECQ010000041.1 GCA_029068395.1 Rikenellaceae bacterium | reverse complement strand
CCTGACGGTTACCGTCTGCCAACCAATACAGAGTATCAGAATCTGATAGATAATTGCACACGCACAAACGGCGGAGGCTGGTCTTCTTCTGATTACGGATATATTACCTTGACGTTAAAGACAGACTCATCTAAGAAATTGGAGTTTCCCGCTGTCGGTAGCCGGAACCCCTCGTCCGGTTCGTTGTACAGTAACGTGGGTGCGTACGGCGACTATTGGTCGTCAGTTGCGTACAGTTCTCGCGACGCGTACAACCTGTCCTTCAGTAGCAGTGATTTGCTCGTGAATGACTACGGTAAGCAGCACGGTCGTAGCGTGCGTTGTGTCCGCCAATGATTAATTCTTTGGTTCTTTGATTTCTTTGATTCTTACCCGAGGGATTGCGTAAGGGGGTGGTGCGGGCATCACTGAAAATAAAAAGCCCCCTCGTTGACCGAGAGGGCTTTGCGGTATGGACGAGACTCGAACTCGCGACCTCCTGCGTGACAGGCAGGCATTCTAACCAGCTGAACTACCACACCCTTTGATGTTGCAAAGGTACTGAAATTTTGTCAACTTCCAAATATTTTGTTCGCTTTGTTGATAAATATTTTAGCTACCCTGTTGGCATGATGGGTGCTAATGTGTTGATTGAGAGCGCAATGGTCTTGCAGGACATTTTGTAAAGTCGTGCTGCTGTACTCACAGTCTCTTGCCTGAAGACTTACGGAACTTTGTCGACACCACATCTTCCACGCTTCTGTCTTCGAGTTTGCTTTCAAGCCACGATATTATGTCGAGGTAATAAAAGGTGCGTCGTTCGTAAGGATGCTGTTCAAAGGGCTTGATGTGCTCGTAAAGGTTGTGTAGCTCTTGTTTGAAGTCGCCCGGCATTATGTGGTTGAGACGTTTGAGAAACGATATGAGCACCTCTTGCACGCCGTGCATGTCGTTCATTTTGATGATGAAGGTATAGACGCTTCTTATCTGATAGTCGAGATTATAGTCGAGTCCGGCTTCGTACGACGCTATCAGGTTGAGCATGCGGGCGAAGCATTGCAGGTCGCGCCGTATCGACTGGTCGCGCACCGATATTATCTTCTCTAATGACGATATGCAGTCGGTATAGCGTGCTGCACCGAAATACATACATGCTATCTTGTAGTATAACAGCATCTTGTGGTGCATGTTGATATACTCTGATGCCGATGCGATATATTGCTCCACTTTGGCTACAATCTTGATGCCCGAAGAAAACGAGCCCTCCATGATAAACAGGTTTATGCGGTGGAGGTAGAGAGCCAGATAGGCGAGTATGGATGCGTTTGTGCTTACCTGCGCTATGTCTTCAATGGAATTTTGATATCGGTCTAAGGCGGCAGATAGGCGTCTGTAATTGCGTGCAAGGAAGAGTGTTTCGAGATATCGCGAGTATGCCCTCAGGTAATAGTCGTAATAGAGCGGCTTCATGTGCGCGTTGTTGTCGAACAGCTCTATCACCACTCTGCTGTATCGGAAACAGGCGGGGAAGTCGTGCAGTATGTGGGCATACCACATGCGCACCTGGGCCAGCTGTACCTGCTCTAAGAACGACAGCCGCATGCCCGTAAAGCTCTCTATGCGGGGCTTGAAAAAGTCGGTTACCAGACACAGGTCGCGTTCCGAACGTGCATATCCGAGTTTCAGGTATAGATTATACAGTTGCACCGACATGTTGGTGAGTTTGTTGCTCACCTCTATGCGTTCGCAAAGCTCGGAGGTCTGTGCGCTCAGTTTGTCGGCGCGTGTGAGCGTGCGTGACAGGTGATGGGTCTCGACAATCTTTTCAAACTCGACTATCTCAAGGGCTATGGTAGACTGTCCTGCGTTTATGGCGCTCTTCTTGGTCTTGTCGAGGATGCGCAGACACTGGTTGTGCAGCCCTTTGTCGTACAATATGCGGGCGAAGTCTATTTGTTCGCGCAACTGCATAAGACGGCTGTGACCCACCTCTATGAGGCGTACGCTCACCAATATCTGACGATAAAGGTGCGCCTTGATGTTGGCTATCTGCCTCTTGCTTATGCCGCAACGCCTGATGAGCTTGTCTTCGTCATAGACATCTTGTGCCTCTATGGCGTCGAACAGAACGATGAACTTGGCATTGGCGTCGCCCTGCCGTGTGGCGTACAACTTGAAGTTGCGCTTCTCTGCCTTGGTAAGGCTTTTGATGAGTCCGAAAAGAGGCTCTTTCTTTACGCTGTCCATCGCTTCGGGTTTGGTTTTTCCGCTGTCGTTGCTGCTCCTCTTTGCCGAAAGAGTGTCATTGCCTGTTGCCTTCGCTATGCATTATTGATAAGAGTGTGAACATGCAATGTGCATATAGTCAGTCTGTTGTTGTTTGATGCCAAGTGTTGCGGCCCTTGTGTGCCGAGCTTTCTTGTGATACTGTCACTCGAAGCTGAATAGGGTGGCTTCGGGCTGTGTCCTCTCGATGCCGAGGTGCGTCCATGCCGCAGGTGTCACCTCGCGTCCGCGGGGGGTGCGTTTGAGCAGTCCTTGCATTATGAGGAACGGCTCGTACACCTCTTCTATTGTGCCCTCGTCTTCGCCCACGGCTGTGGCTATGGTCTTGACGCCCACGGGTCCGCCGCCGAACTTGTGTATTATCACCGAGAGTATCTTGTTGTCCATCTGGTCGAGGCCCATGGAGTCGATGTTGAGTGCCGAGAGGGCCACCTGTGTGATGTCGCGGTCGATGGTGCCGCTGCCTTTGACCTGTGCGAAGTCGCGCACGCGTCTTAGCAGGGCGTTGGCTATACGCGGGGTGCCGCGGCTGCGCATGGCTATCTCGCACGCCCCGTCGTCGTCTATCGGCACGTCGAGTATGGATGCCGAGCGCGTGATTATGCGTTTGAGCGTGGGCGTGTCGTAATATTCCAGATGACACTGTATGCCGAAACGCGCCCTCAGCGGTGAGGTGAGAAGTCCGCTTCGGGTGGTGGCTCCTATGAGGGTGAATGGTGCCAGCGATATCTGTATGCTGCGGGCGCCGGGTCCTTTGTCGAGCACTATGTCGATGGTGTAATCCTCCATTGCCGAATAGAGGTACTCTTCGACGATGGGAGACAGGCGGTGTATCTCGTCAATGAAGAGCACGTCGCCCTCTTGCAGCCCGGTGAGCAGGCCGGCCAGGTCGCCCGGCTTGTCGAGCACAGGGCCTGATGTCACCTTGAGCGAGCTGCCCATCTCGTTGGCTATGATGTTGGCCAGCGTGGTCTTGCCCAGCCCCGGAGGACCGTGCAGCAGCACATGGTCGAGCGCCTCGCCGCGCATCTTGGCCGCCTTGATGAAGACGTGTATGTTGTCGACAATCTTGGCCTGACCGCTGAAGGCATTGAGAGCCTGCGGCCTGATACGCTCTTCAAACTGGGCGTCGGTCTCTATGTTTCGTATGTCTTTCATCGTGGTAAAGATAGTGATTTTAGCCGGAAAAGTGACTTCGCACGTCATTTATTTTTTCTTCTGCGTCTGTTGGACGACAGCCCGGCAGCACTTCTCCAAATAAAGATGCGGATGTTGTATGGAAGCCACGGCGCGATTTTTCAGGGAGGCGAGAATGAGCTTACCCTCGGGGCGTATCATAATGCGGCCACGGCCCGCACCATGTGACGTTTGCCGGGTGCTCCGGGCAGGCGGGTGACGGTAAAACCGGCCTGACGCAGCGCATGTTTGACGCTCCCTTTGGCACAATAGGTGACCAGTATGCCGCCCGGCGACATGTGGCGGTGCAGACGTCCGAACACCTCACAGCTCCACGCCTCGGGGGCGCTGTCGGGGGCGAAGGCGTCCCAGTAAGCGAGGTCGTACGTGTGGTCGAAGCGGTAATCGGCTATGTCGCATTCGCGCTTGAGGATGGCGAAACGGTCGGTTATGGCCGTCAGACGTCCCCACGGAGCCTCGTGCAGGGCACAGAATAGCTTCTCGTCGCATCCGACGACGGCATGATAGGTCAGCGTGGCGGCCGTGGCGGGGTCGACGGGGTAAAGCTCTAAGGCGTGATAGGTGATATCTATCCGGTGCTTGGCGGCATATAGCAGCGACAACAGGGCGTTAAGTCCGCTGCCCAAGCCCATCTCGAAGATGTTCACCCGCGGTCCTGCGCATTGGGCCAATCCCGCATTTATAAAGGTGTGGAGGCTCTCGGTGACGGCCCCGTGGCACGAGTGGTAACGCTCGTTGAAAATGGGGTGCACCAGCGTGGGAGTGCCGTCGTCGGTAGGCTCTGTGACGGGACGTATGAGCATGACTATCGCTTGGTCATGAGCACCACGTTTTCGACATGGTGCGTATGGGGAAACATGTCGACGGGTTGTATGCGCTCCACCTTGTATGCGGCATCGAATATGGCTATGTCGCGGGCCTGGGTGGCCGGGTTGCAGCTCACATATACGATACGGTCGGGGGCGGCACGCAGTATGGTGGCGGCCACATCTTCGTGTATGCCGGCGCGAGGAGGGTCGAGTATCACCACGTCGGGATGTCCGTGGTCGGCGACAAAGCCGTCAGACAGAATATCTTTCATGTCGCCGGCGAAAAACTCTGTGTTGTCGATGCCGTTAATCTGCGAGTTGACGCGCGCGTCATTTATGGCCTCGGGTACGTACTCTATGCCTATGACGCGGCGGGCGCTCCGGGCCACGAAGTTGGCGATGGTGCCGGTGCCGGTGTAGAGGTCATAGACCACCTCGTCGCCGTTGAGACAGGCAAAGTCGCGGGCCACCTTGTAAAGCTCATAGGCCTGTGCCGAGTTGGTCTGATAGAACGACTTGGGCCCTACCTTGAAGCTCAGCCCCTCCATGCGCTCGATGATGTGGTCGGCGCCGCTGAAGAGCACCACCTCCTGATCGGTATATGAGTCGTTGAGTTTGCGGTTTACGATATACATGAGCGACGTTATCTCAGGGAAGGTGTCGCGCAGGTGGCCGAGCAGGGCCTCGCGCGCGGCGGTGTCGTCATCGGCGAATATCACTATGACCATCACCTGACCGGTGGATGAGGTGCGTATGACGATGTTACGCAGAAGTCCCGTGCCCGCCCTCATGTCATAGAAGCTCATGCCGTGTTCGCGGGCAAAGCGTCCCGCCTCGCTGCGTATGGCGTTGGAGGGGTCGTCTTGCAGATGGCACTCCTCTATGTCGAGTATCTTGTCGAACATGCCCGTTATGTGGAAGCCGAGCGCGCCTCCGCTGCCGTCAACGCCCGCTGTCATCTCCTCGAAAGTGAGCCACCGCCTGTTGCAGAAGGTGAACTCCAGCTTGTTGCGGTAACGCTCGGTGCGCGCCGATCCCAATATGGGGCTTACCTCTGGAAGCTCCACCTTGCCTATGCGGCTGAGTTGGTCGCTCACCTGCCTCTGCTTGAACTCCAGCTGGGTGGCGTAAGGCAGATTCTGCCATTTGCATCCTCCGCAGGTGCCGTAATGACGGCAGAACGGTTCGGCACGGTGGGGCGATTTTTTTATGTACTCGACCACATAGCCCTCCATGAAACGGCGGTGCAGCTTGTTGACCTGCACTTTGACCACATCGCCCGGAACGGTCATGGGCACGAACACCACAATGTCGTTATAACGCCCCAGCGACTTACCCTCGGCTGCAATGTCCACTATCTCAAGCTCTTCTATGAGCGGGTAAACTTTTCTCTTTCTTGCCACGATATATTCTGTTTTGCCGCGAAGATAACGCTTTTTCCGCTAAAAACGTTATCTTTGCTTGCGGGAAGTGGGGGGATTTGCTGAGTGCGCGGGGGCGTGCCTTTGGCGTGACGGAGAGCGGCACGGGGCCTGCGGAGGGCCAAGGTGTGAGGGTGATGGGTTTCACGGCTTTGCTTAAGTTACCGCCTTATAATTGCTGTGCGGGGTTGCGGCCCTCCGTTTGGCGGAGGTTTCTGGCCGTTCGGGGTTCGTTGCCTCGTTCCGTTCACAAGGAAGAGGCTTGCGGCATACTTCGCAATGCCGGGAACAAGGAACAGTGTGCGGTGTTCGGTTCCGTCAGGTCTCTGTGTGGGTCCGGGGAACGAGCCACCCGGGCGCACAATACATTAAGGCAAATAAAACAAATTGAGATATGATAACAGTAAAGACCTTTCCCTGCAACATGTTTCGGGAGTTGTGTTACGTGGTCGGCGACAGCAGCGGCGAGGCTGTCGTGATAGACTGCGGGGCCTATGACGACGGGGAGTTTGCGCGCATCTGCGAGTATATCGACAGCAAGGGCCTCAGGCCCGTCATGGCGCTGTGCACTCACGGCCATGTAGACCATATAACCGGCGTCAAGCGGCTAAAAGAGCGTTACGGCATACCTTTGGCGATGGATGGGCGCGATATCGACGTGCTTGAGTCGGCGCCCGACTACGGTAGGATGTTCGGTATGCCGGTTACCGACGATATGGTGCCTGCGGTTGATGTCGACCTCTCTGTCAAAGACGATATAACCTTTGGCGATACGGTGCTCAGGGTGCTCCACACTCCCGGACACACTCCCGGCGGGGTGTCGTTCTTCGAGCCTGAGAGCGCCACTCTCTTCGTGGGCGACACGCTCTTTGCCGGCAGCGTAGGACGCACCGACCTGCCCGGCGGCGACTATGACAGCCTCATGGAGAGCATAACGAAGACGATACTGCCACTGGGTGGCGATGTGCGCATATTGCCCGGCCACGGCAACAGCAGCACTCTGGCCCACGAGGCGGCCTATAACCCGTTCGTTTACGAGGTGTTGCGAGGAAGTGTCGATATGCCGGAGGTGATATGAGGATAGATATTATAACCGTGTTGCCCGAGCTGCTGGAGAGTCCGCTGGGCCACTCCATCATAAAACGCGCGCAAAACAAGGGCCTTGTCGAGATAGAGGTGCACAACCTGCGCGATTATACCGACGACAGCCGCCGCACCGTCGACGACTACCCCTTTGGCGGCGAGGCCGGCATGGTGATGAAGATAGAGCCTATATGGCGCTGCATAACCGATCTGCAAAGCCGCCGTAGCTATGACGAGGTGATATACACATCGCCCGACGGCGAGAAGCTCACCCAGCAGTGCGCCAATTCGCTCTCGCTGCTGGGTAACATAATAATATTGTGCGGACATTACAAGGGTGTTGACCACCGTGTGCGCGAGCATCTTATAACGCGCGAGATATCTATCGGCGATTATGTGCTCACGGGCGGTGAGTTGGCCGCGGCGGTCATTGTCGACAGCGTGGTGCGCATAGTGCCGGGCGCGATAGGCGACGAGTCCTCGGCCCTCACCGACACCTTTCAGGACAACCTTCTGGCCCCGCCCGTATATACGCGACCCGCCGAGTTCAACGGGTGGAGGGTACCCGACGTGCTTCTGTCGGGTAACTTCAAGGAGATATCGAAGTGGCAGGAGAGTCAGGCTATAGAACGTACCGAGCGTCTGCGTCCCGACCTGCTGGAGAGATAAGCTGTTATGGTAAACCGATAAGGAGTTGCGCCAAAAGACAAGGAAAAGAATATACAACCTTTTTGACAAAACAAGGCAACATAAAGGCCAAGGCGTTGTGAGACAATTGGTAAAAACGGAGTGATATGAGATATTATGTTATAGTGGGCGAGGCCTCGGGCGATCTTCACGGGGCCAATCTTCTGGAGGCGATAAAACACAACGATCCGCAGGCGGAGTTCCGTTTCTGGGGCGGCGACCGCATGGCCTCTGTGGCGGGTGAGCACAACATGGTCAAGCACTATCGCGAGACGGCCATAATGGGCTTCTGGGAGGTGCTGGTAAACGCCCGCAAGCTGATGGGGTTCATCAAGCTGTGCCGTCGCGACATGCTCGCCTTCAAGCCCGACGTGCTGATATTGATAGACTATGCCGGCTTCAACCTGCGCATGGCTGCCTTCGCCAAAAAACACGGCATACGCACCTATTATTATATAGCGCCCAAGGTGTGGGCATGGAAGGAGTCGCGCGTGAAGAAGATACGCCGTTATGTCGACGAGCTGTTCGTGATATTTCCGTTCGAGGTCGACTATTTCCGTCGTCACGGCATAGAGTCGCACTATTTCGGCAATCCCATAATGGATGCCATAGAGGAGCGCAACAAGGTGCTCTCGACCAAAGAGGAGTTCTTGCGCGCATGTGGTCTCGACAGTCGTCCCGTGGTGGCGTTGTTGGCAGGAAGCAGGCGCAACGAGATATCTTACAACCTGCCGTTCATGATTGAGGTGGCGTCGCACTTTCCCGACTGCCAGTTCGTCATTGCCGGAGTGCCGTGGCTCGACGAGCAGGTCTATCGCAAAAACATGGCGGGCAATGCAGGCAACGTCGTATTGCTCTGCGACAAGACATACGAGATATTGTCGCACTCTTCGGCCGCGATAGTGACCAGCGGTACCGCCACGCTCGAGACGGCTCTGCTGGGCACTCCCGAGCTGGTATGTTACTGGTGCAACCATGTGTCGGCGGCCATAGGCAAGCTGTTTCTCAAGCTCAAGTGGGTGTCGTTGGTCAATATAGTGATGGGTCGCGAGGTGGTGCGCGAGCTGCTTTACAAAAACATGGTTGTGAGCGTGGCTGTCGATGAGTTGCGCGCCATAATGCCCGGCGGCGACAGACACGGCGCCATGCTGGCCGACTTCAGGCTCCTCACCGAGGCCATGGGCACCTCGGGAGCCTCGGCACGTGTGGCCTCCAAGATGGTGGAGCTGTTGCGGCAGTCTCAAAACAAGTAAAAAGAACAACTTATGCAGAAGTCCGTTTCAGTGCCTCGTCATCTGGAAAAGGTTGTCGAGGCGGCACGTGAGGCCCGCGCGTTGAGCCGCGCACCCTATTCGGGCATATCTGTCGGCGCGGCGGCCCTGTTACGCTCTGGCGAGATAGTGAGGGGAGCCAACTGGGAGAGTCCGTCATATCCTGCGGGGGTGTGTGCCGAGCGGTCTATGTTGTCGTCGGTGTTCGCCTCAGGCAGAGACGCTGTCATAGAGGCCGTTGCGGTGACAGCCTCGGCAGAGGGTGCCGACATGGACATATCGCCGTGCGGCATATGCCGGCAGTCGTTGCTCGATGCCCAAAACATGCAAGGCACACCCTTTGAGGTGATATTCCGTTACGGAGGCGAGTATGTCGTACTCGATTCCGCCGCCGAGCTGCTGCCCTTCGCCTTCTGCAAGATATGACGCCGCGTAGCCACAGTGCGCGGCATGAGCTTGGGTTTTAAGCGAAAAAACGGCGAAAAGGAGACTCCTTTTCGCCGTTGCATCTTTACGGGCCTTGCCCTTATCTGCGCAGATAGCAAATCATCATTATGGCGGCCATTATCAGCAGCACACCGGGTGTGCCTATGATGCTCAACAGGTTGAACACGTTGAACATGGCCACAAGACCGAGGGCGGTTATCAATATGCCTGCGATGAGTTGGCGTGTGCACAGCAGATATACGCCTGTGGCAACGGCAAGAGCCTGCCATGTCATAAGGGTGGCATATATCCTCGGAGATATCAGCCCAGCCTTGTTCAGTATCACCAGCATGCCGATAGAGAAGAAGAGAAGGGCGAGGAACAAAAAGTTCGAGCTTCTGTTAGCTGAAAAAAATCCCATTTTTCAAGTCGTTTAAGATTATCGGTGCAAAGGTAATATTTTTATTATCTTTGAACAAAATTTTTAATCATGCAATATAACCGCAACGAGCTCGACCATTACGTGAGAAGCCACTCCACGCCCGAAAGCGACATATTGAGAGAGCTTGACCGAGCCACCCATCTACAGGCGGTTCAGCCGCGCATGCTATCGGGTCACATACAGGGCAAGATGATGGAGATGATGGTGCGCATGTTGCGTCCGCAGCGTGTGCTTGAGATAGGCACCTTCACCGGTTACTCGGCCATAGCCATGGCTCAGGGACTCGACGACGGCGCCTATATAGACACCGTCGACCCCGACGACGAGCTGGAGCCGCTTTCGTCGTCGTTCGTCGCCCGCGCAGGTCTTGCCGACAAGATAAGGATACACACAGGCGACGCCCTTGAGGTGGTGCCGCGCCTCGGGGCATGTTACGACCTTGTGTACATGGACGGCGACAAGCGCGAATATGTCGACTATTACCGCATGCTCATGGATGGCGGACACCTGCATTCCGGCTCGTTCATACTGGCCGACAACACACTATGGGACGGCAAGGTGGCCTCGGCGCCCGAGAAGCGCGACGACCACACATCGGCCCTCATACGCTTCAACGATATGGTGGTGCAAGACGTCAGGGTAGAGGTGGTGATAGTGCCGTTGCGTGACGGCCTTAGCATGATACGCGTTAAATGACAGTGACTTATGGACGGTCTTGTTAAAGAGGAAGAGTGTGCCGCAAGCAACGATGTCGCGGCAGGTGCATCGGCTGTGATGCGTAAGGAGAGCGGTGACGGCCGCAGGGGTGTACCCTCAGGGGATGCCGTTGACCTCATGCCTGCGTTATGGAGCCGCAACTTCGTGCAGTGCTGCATCTCATACTTTCTGATGAACTTCGCCTTTTATCTTTTGATGCCCTCGATGCCTCTCTATCTGGTAGAGCGGTTGGGGGTGGACGCCTCGCAGGTGGGGTTGGTGCTTTCGAGTTACACCATAGGGCTGTTGTGCGTGCGTCCGCTATCGGGTTACATTGTCGACTGTTTCTCGCGTAAGAGGCTCTATCTGCTGTCGTTCGCCGCTTTTGCCGCCATGTTTGCAGGCTATCTGCTTGTGGCCTCGGCGGCGTTGCTCATGCTGGTGCGCTTTGTACAGGGAGGTTTCATGGGTCTCACATCGGTGTCGGGCAACACCATAACCATAGATGTGGTGCCGTCGGCGCGCAGGGGTGAGGGCATGGGCTTTTACGGTCTTACCATCAACCTGGCCATGTCGCTATCGCCACTGCTGTCGGTGTGGATATATTCGCATTACGGATTTGAACCTCTGGTGGTATGCGGCATGATCATGGCCTTTTGCGGAGTGCTGTCGGTAAGCGGCATACGTTATCCCGAGCGGCCCAAGGTGGCGCGGCCCAAATTTTCGCTCGACCGGTTCATCCTCGTCAAGGGGTTGCCCACAGCCCTCTCTTACATGCTCACCGCCATACCTTACGGCATGGTAGTGTCGTTCGTGGTGCTGTACGGAAAGGAGATAGGCGTGGAAGGAGCCGGCTATTTCTTCATATTCATGGCCGTGGGGGTGGGGCTGGCGCGGCTGGTGTCGGGGCGTCTGGTCGACAGGGGCAAGATACATCTGGTGTCGATATGTGCCTTGGTGTCGCTTGCTGCGGCATTTTCGGTGTTCGGTACCGTGCATACCTACGCAGCTTTTTTCGCGTGCGCCTTTGCCATAGGGGTAGGGTTTGGGGTGTGCGTGCCGGCCTATCAGTGTCTCTTTGTCAACGTCGCCCCTCACAACATGCGCGGAACGGCGACATCGACATACCTCACATCGTTTGACTTAGGGGTGGGCATAGGCATGCTTGCCGCAGGTTTCATTGCCGGACGTTGGTCGCTGGCCACCGCATACACCTCGTGCGCCGCGTTCTGCATGATATCACTGGCGGTATATGTGCGCATGGTGATGCCATCGTATAGAAAAAACAAGCGCGACGATTGATTTTGCAAGGTTTTTGCCGTACCTTGGCGGCACAGTAGTTGAACTAATTGTTATAGAATATGAAAGAGATAACCGAAAAATTTTGGTTCATAGACGATATTCAAAACATGCTCATCAAGTTGGGGCTGTCTTATTCGGCAACCAACATATTTACATTCATAATAGCCCTTGGCATAGTATTTTTGATATTATGGCTTTTCGACCTTTTGTGCAAGAAGCTATTGGTGGGCGTGCTGCACAATGTCGCGCACAAAATTCAGGTCAAGACACATGCCAAGGCCGACTGGGCCGACGCTCTCACCTCGCGCAACTTCTTCAGACGTCTGTTGCGCTTCATTCAGGTGCTTATTGTGGTTATAATCATAGAAGACATACTCAAGGGATTCTCTGACGTCATGGTGAAAGGGGTGGTCACACTGTCGCAGTGCCTTGTGGTTTTCTTCCTTATGGTGATGACAGGGGCGCTGCTCGATGCCTCGTCTGATATATACATGATGATACCGCGCACCCACAAAAAGAGCATCAAGAGCTATGTGCAGTCGCTGAAGATAATAACGTATATCGTGGGCGTATTGCTTATGGTATCGATATTCATGGGTATAAAGATGTCGACCATAATGGTCAGTCTGGCAACCTCGGCAGCCATTCTTACATTGGTGTTCAAAGATACCATACTCGGCTTTGTGGCCTCCATTCAGCTCTCGTCGCAAGATATGGTACGCCCCGGCGACTGGATAGAGATGAAGAGCAAGGGGGCTGACGGTGTGGTGATAGACATGTCGGTAAATACCGTCAAGGTCAAGAACTGGGACAACACCGTGACCATGATACCCATATACTCGATGGTCAGCGAGGCTTTCGTCAACTGGCGAAGCATGGAGGAGGGCGACGGACGTCGTTTCAAGCGTCCGTTCACAATAGACCTGCTGTCAGTAAGGCCAGTGACCGAGGCCGAACTTGCCGCCCTGGAGTCTAATCCCGTTGTGGGGGCACATTACAACGACATTGTGGAGCACTGCAAAAACAATCCCGATCAAGAGCTTAACAACGCATCGCTATATCGCGCTTATGTGTCGGCATATCTTCGTGCGCACAAAGATGTCAACCATCATCTCAGCCTTGTGGTGCATTATCTGCCGTTGGGCGATCAGGGCTTGCCGCTGGAGATATACGGGTTTACATACGAACGCGGATTTGAAAAGCACGAGGTCATAGTCTCACGCATAACCGAACATCTGTTCAATGCCGCAAGGGTGTTCGGACTCAGGTTCTTCCAGCGAAGCACCAACATGCCGCAGACAGACGACTGATTAGACATGTGTCATGACTCCCCGCGGAAAGAGTGCGGGAGGTTTTTGCGTTGCAAGGCTTTTGCTTTGGTATGTGTTAATGTGTCGCATGGGTTGCTGCGGCAGGGATTGGCTCGCACGACAAGCCTTGCCCAGCCAACCGCCTCGCCTGTTTCACGCCTCACGGCCTAATTTCATCACACCCTTACACTCGCCCGCTGCGGCCGGCGCTGGCGCCGGCCCACCCTTTACGCAATCCCTCGGGTAAGAATCAAAGAAATCAAAGAACCAAAGTATTAATATTTAGCGGACACAACGCACGCTCTGTCCGTACTGCTTATTTGTGTAATCCACGCTCAAAATAATGTCAGTGAAGCCCAGCTCGTACGCGCGGTTAGAACTATACGCAACTGACGACCAATAGTAGCCGTACGTACCCGCGTAGAGCAACGTCCCGGACGAGTCGAAGTTGCGGCCACCGACAGCGGGAAACTCCACGGAATTAGAGGGGTGTTGTTATTGTTTGGGAGGTAGAGTTTTGGGGTTAGGTGTTTTTTATTTCGGAAAGCTTTGGCCCGCATAGCTTTACACCCGGCAGGGCGGTTTGATAGTAACGGAACCTCTCTATTATTTGACCAAGTAGTTTTGCACCACATAGCTTTTGGTCCGGCAGGGCGGCGAGGTATGAGCCGCAACGGGCCTCGCCTCCCCCCGCGGAGGCCCGTAACATCGTCACGCTATTGTAGGCGGTGACTGAGTCACGGCGTTTATGTGCGTCGCTTACCCGCTTTGCCTCCGCAGGCTCGGCCCGTGGCTCCTTCACGCTAAAGGGGCGTTATGTGCGCAACCCGAGCAGCCACCCCGACAGCACAGGCACAAAGCCAAAACAAGCTACAAAGCCTTGACAAAAGCTACAACCAAAGCACCCTGCCTGTTTCACGCCTCACGGACGAATTTCATCACACCCCATACACTCACCCCGTGAGGCCGGCGCCAGCGCCGGCCCACAACCACCAAGGGAATGAAAGCAAAAGAAATGAGAGCACAAGGAATGAGAACACCAGTAAATAACTAATCAATTAAAGCAACCCACCGCGGTCTGAGTGCAACGAAACCGCACATTATTCCTTATGTTCGGCATAACGAAGTATGCCGTAAGCCAAAATTCCTTGTGCCCGGGCTGAGGAACGAAGCCCGAGCGGCCCGGAGCCTCCCCCCAACGGAGGGCCGCATATCGGTGAATAATATGTATGGCGGTGAATTAGTGGCAGCAGTGATGCTCGTCATTTTCTCGCTGTGCCCTCCGCAGGCCCCGGGTCGCTCTCCGCTGTGCCTGTGGTTGCGGCTGTCTGCTTATGTTTGCCGCCCTGCTGTTATGCTTTCTGTTTTGCTTCCGCGTTTTTCCGTTGAGGTCATGGCCCATGTTGAATATCTTTCAGGCACTCAGCCCAAGGGCCAAAAACAGCTATCCCATAAATGTGTAAGACGTATGTCGAAACACATTTATGGGA
>JAIECQ010000040.1 GCA_029068395.1 Rikenellaceae bacterium | reverse complement strand
ATCGTATGCCTACCAAATCGGCACCTTTGTGTTCGCCAAGCACCTTAAAGGGAATGTTCTTGCCGTCACCGTCATAAGACGACATGTCGAGTCCTGCATTTTTATCGGGGAAATAGGCCGACAGCTGCTCTTTGGCCACTATTGCCGTCATAGGCTCGCCGGTGTAGGGATTGAACGAGGCCACCCGCAGATAGGTGATGCCGGGCCCTACGGCCAGAGCAGTGTTTGAGGGCAGGGTCCACGGTGTGGTGGTCCAGGCCAAAAAGTAGAGCGTGCCGTGCGCTCCCTCGAAAAGCTTTTCGCTGGCAGCATCGCGCACCACCCTGAACTGAGCCGTGCAAGTGGTGTCTTTAACGTCGCGATAGCAGCCCGGCTGGTTAAGCTCGTGGTTGGAAAGGCCCGTGCCGGCAGCCGGCGAATAGGGCTGTATGGTATAACCCTTGTATAGCAAACCCTTGTTGTACAGCTCTTTAAGTAGCCACCACAGGGTCTCTATATATTTGTTGTCGTATGTTATGTAGGGGTCGTCCATATCGACCCAATAGCCCATCATCTCGGTGAGATTGCGCCACTGGGCCGTATATGCCATAACCTCGCTGCGGCAGGTTTTGTTATACTCCTCTATGCTTATCTTGGTGCCTATGTCCTCTTTGGTTATGCCCAATTTCTTCTCTACGCCCAGTTCGACGGGCAGTCCGTGAGTGTCCCAGCCGGCCTTGCGACGTACGCGGAAACCGCTTTGGGTCTTATATCGGCATATAACGTCTTTGATGGTGCGGGCCATAACGTGGTGTATGCCCGGCATGCCGTTGGCCGAGGGGGGACCCTCGAAGAAGATGAAGTCGGGCGCACCCTCGCGCAACTCGACACTCTTCTCAAACGTTCTGTTTCTCTTCCACAACGACAATATATCGCTGCCTATGGCCGCCAAATCCAAACCTTTATATTCCGGAAACTTGCTCATATTCTTTAGTTTTAAATGCAAAGGTATGAAAAAAAAGGTTTTCGCCAATCATTTATTCCTTTTAAGAGAATAAATTTCGACGCTAAGATGCCACCGTGCGGCTTTGTGGCAGGGCTTTAGGGATGGGGTGAAAATCGGTTTTAAGATACTTCGCCTCGGTCAAGCAAATAAAATTTGCCCACCTCTCGGCTTATTCGTATCTTTAACCTGTCGGTTTCAAGATACTTCCGCTCGGCCAAATCAAACAAGTTTGCTTTTGCTCTCGCTTATTCGTATCTTTGTCCCATATTAGGAATAACTTTTTATTATGAACATAGAAAAACACATATCGTCGTGTGCGCATGAGGCGTTGAGGTCTCTTTACGGCGATGTCGCTGCCGAAGCGGTGCAGGTGCAGAAGACGCGCAAGGAGTTTGATGGCGACTACACACTTGTCGTCTTTCCGTTTCTCAAACAGAGCCGCAAATCGCCCGAGCTTACGGCCGAAGAGGTGGGACGCAAAATATGTGAGATGTGTCCCGAGGTGGAGTCGTTCAACGTGGTCAAAGGCTTCCTTAACATGAGCCTTGCCACCTCGTTCTGGCGCGAGCTTTTTTGCGGACTTGTCCTCGATGGCGGCTTCGGGTTCGGTCACAAGGGCGAGGACCGCGTGATGGTCGAGTATTCGTCACCCAATACCAACAAACCCCTCCATCTGGGCCATGTGCGCAACAATCTGCTGGGTTACTCGGTGTCGCGCATACTTGAGGCTGCCGGCGGCAACGTGTTCAAGGTCAACCTTGTGAACGACAGAGGGGTGCATATATGCAAGTCGATGCTGGCATGGCAGCTGTTCTCTGACGGCGAGACCCCCCAAAGCTCGGGCATGAAGGGCGACCATCTGGTGGGCAAGTATTATGTGGCTTTCGATGCCGAGTATAAGAAACAGGTCAAAGAGCTGACATCTGGCGGCATGAGCGAGGAAGAGGCCAAAAAGGAGGCTCCCGTGATGAAACAGGCACAAGAGATGCTGCGCCGCTGGGAGGCCAAAGACCCCGAGGTTTATGCCCTGTGGGAGCGCATGAACGGATGGGTATATGAGGGCTTCGACAAGACGTATGCCGACATGGGCGTCTCGTTCGACAAGATATATTACGAGTCGCAGACCTATCTGTTAGGCAAGGAGCTTGTAGAAGAGGGCCTTGCCAAGGGTGTCTTTTACCGCCGCGACGACAATTCGGTGTGGATAGACCTCACCTCTGACGGGTTGGACGAGAAGCTGCTTCTGCGCGGCGACGGTACCTCTGTATATATGACGCAGGACATGGGCACGGCCCTGAGCCGTCACGACGAGTTCGGCTTCGACAAGATGATATATGTGGTGGGTAACGAGCAGAATTACCACTTCCAGGTGCTTAAGCTGATACTCAAGAAGTTGGGCTATGACTGGGCCGACAACATATACCACCTTTCGTACGGAATGGTCGAGCTTCCCAACGGCAAGATGAAGTCGCGCGAGGGCACCGTTGTCGACGCCGACGACCTCATAGCCGAGATGGTGTCGACGGCCTACGACATGTCCAAGCAGATGGGCAAGCTTGACGGTTACAGCGACGACGAGGCTATGGAGATAGCCCGCAAGGTGGGTATGGGCGCCCTTAAGTACTTCATACTCAAAGTAGACCCCAAAAAGACCATGTTGTTCAATCCGCAAGAGTCGATAGACTTCAACGGCAATACGGGTCCGTTCATACAATATACCTATGCGCGCATCAGGTCGGTGTTGCGCAAGGCCGAGGGTATGGGCATAGAGGTGCCCGCAGGTGTCGACGGCTCGTTTGTGCCCGCCCCCAAAGAGGTGGAGCTTATAAAGCTTATCAACGACTTCGAGAACGTGGTGCGCGACGCCGCTGCTGCCATGTCGCCGTCGGTGGTGGCCGCCTATTGTTACGATTTGGCCAAGGAGTTCAACCAGTACTATCACGACTTCTCGTTCATCAGAGAGGACGACCCTGCGGTGCGCGCCTCGCGTCTTGCCATCGCCTCGTTCACCTCTGTGGTGTTGGACAGGGCGTTGTCGTTGCTCGGCATAGAGGTGCCTGAGAGAATGTGATATGGCAGGCATATTGTCACACTCGTTGAGGCATATAACGCTCACCGAGTTGCAGCAGGGCATAAAGGCGACACTGTCGCGGTCGTGGGGCGGGTGGCTATGGGTCATAGCCGAAATCAACGACCTTAAGGTCAACGTCTCGGGCCACTGCTATCTTGAGCTTGTCGACAGGCCCGAGGGTGAAGAGTCGCCCACAGCCACCATGAAGGGCGTGATATGGGCTAACGATGCCGGCAGAGTCATATCAGGCTTTGAGGCGGACGCGGGTATGGAGCTGGAAGCCGGCATGAGGGTGCTCATGTATGCCAGAGTGAGCTATCACGAGGTGTATGGCATGTCGCTGTACATTAAAGACATAGACCCTTCATACACCGTCGGGCAGATGCAGAGGCAAAGAAACCTCACCATCGAGCGACTTAGGCAAGAGGGTCTTTACGAGCTTAACGGCTCGCTCGAAGCTCCGCTTGTGATGCAGCGTGTGGCGGTGGTGTCGTCAGACAAGGCGGCGGGCTATCGCGATTTCATGCGTGAGCTGGAGTCTAACGAGTATGGCTATCGTTTTGATGTCACCCTCTTCGGTGCCGTCATGCAGGGAGCCGGTGCCGAGGGTTCTGTCATGGCGGCTCTCGAGCAGATAGAGCTGAGGAGCGACAGTTTCGATGCGGTTGTGATAATAAGGGGTGGCGGTTCTGTCACCGACTTGTCTTGCTTCGACGGTTACTCGCTTGCCGCGGCCGTGGCCCGCATGAGTCTGCCGGTGGTGGCGGGCATAGGTCACGATAAAGATGTCTCTGTGGTCGACATGGTGGCTTTCAGGTCGGTCAAGACCCCGACGGCGGCGGCTCGCTTTTTCATAGACGAGATGCGCCGCTTCGACGAGGGTCTGGAGTCGGCGGCCGAGTTTCTGGGTATGACCATGCGCGACGCCCTTGAGCGCGAACGTGAGCATATAGACCTCTTGGCGCACTCGTTGCGGCGTAAGACCGACGAGTCGATAGCCATGCAGATGAGGCTGCTTGACCGTGCCGAGGTTATGTTGCAGCGTGACTCTGTGCGTTATATAGACGACAGACTCAAAGGCTTGTCGGTGATGCTGGGCGATGTGGGGCTGTTGTGGCGGCGTGGCTGTGACGTGTGCCAGCAGGCTCTGTCGACGGCGGCTGAGCGCCTGAATACGGCGGCATACAGGCGGCTTGACGACGCCGACGCCTACATGGAGCGTGTGAGCCGAAGTGTGGAGGCGTTCGACCCGCGACGCATATTTGCGTTGGGTTATGGCATGGTGCGTCGTGGCGGACGTTCGCTGCGGTCGGTAGATGATGCGTCGGTGGGTGATAATGTGGAAGTGGCCCTCGCGGACGGTGTTTTGAATGCGGTGGTTTGCAATGTGAGTAAAAATATCAAATGATGAAAGCAGAAGATAAATTGAGTTACGGACAAGCCATGGAGCAGCTGGAGAGCATCTTGGAGCGCCTCAATAACGAAGAGTTGGATATAGACGAGCTGTCGGCAGAGGTCAAGCGGGCCACCGGACTGATATCGTTGTGTCGCGGCAAGCTGACCACCGCACGGCAACAGGTAGACGAGATATTTAAAGAGCAGTAGTCTGGCCTGTTGCGGTGTGGCGCAAGGCATGGACGCGCATGCCGAAAACCGTGCGGTTTGGTACTGCACTCTGATTTTCCTATCTTTGCGGTGGCTTGTAAGGGGTAGGGCAGGGCTTTTGTAAAGGTTCGTGTCTTTGCGGAGGTTGTAAGGGGCAGGGTGGCGGCGCTTTCGTAAGGGTTTGTGTCTTTGCAGGGGCAATGAGTGCGGAAGTGCAGGGGCTTGCAAGGGGTAGGGCAGGGCTTTCGTAAATGTTTGTGTCTTTGCGGAGGCTGTAAGGGGCAGGGTGGCGGCGCTTTCGTAAGGGCTTGTGTCTTTGCGGGGCAATGAGTGCGGAAGTGTGGGGGGCTGCAAGCGGCTTGTGTTGCGGAAAGTAATGATATTTGATATATGTTTGAGAATTTGACAGATAAGCTTGAACGGTCGTTCAAGATACTAAAGGGCGAGGGGCGCATAACCGAGATAAATGTTGCCGAGTCGTTGAAAGAGATACGTCGTGCCCTGATAGATGCCGACGTCAACTATAAGGTTGCCAAGTCGTTTACCGACCAGGTCAAGGCCAAGGCGTTGGGCAGCAATGTGCTTAAGAGCGTAAGGCCGGGTCAGATGATGACCAAGATAGTGCGCGACGAGTTGGCCGAGCTTATGGGCGGCCGTTCTGCCGACATCAACATAGAGGGCAAGCCCGCCGTGGTGTTAGTGGCCGGCTTGCAGGGTTCGGGCAAGACCACCTTCACGGCCAAGCTGGCCAACATGCTCAAAAACAAGCGCGGGCGTCGTGTCATGGTGGCGGCATGCGACGTTTACCGTCCCGCCGCCATAGAGCAGCTGCGCGTGTTGGCCGGGCAGATAGGGGTTGAGGTATATGCCGAGGATGGCAACACCGATCCGGTCGATATTGCGGGTAATGCGGTGGCTGCCGCGCGTAATGCCGGCTGCAACGTGCTTGTGGTCGACACCGCGGGACGTCTTGCCGTAGACAGCCGCATGATGGACGAGATTGCCGCCCTCAAAAAGGCATTGTCTCCGTCAGAGACCCTTTTTGTCGTCGACGCCATGACGGGGCAGGATGCCGTCAACACGGCCAAGGAGTTTAACGACCGTCTTGACTTTGACGGCGTGGTGCTCACCAAGCTCGACGGCGACACGCGCGGCGGTGCTGCCATATCAATACGCGCGGTGGTAGACAAGCCCCTTAAGTTTGTCAGCAGCGGCGAGAAGGTCGATACCCTTGAAGTGTTCCACCCCGAGCGCATGGCCGACCGTATATTGGGCATGGGCGACATTGTCACCCTCGTAGAGCGCGCCCAAGAGCAGTTTGACATGGAGGAGGCCAAGAAGCTCGAGCGCAAGTTGCGCAAGGATGAGTTTGGCTTTGACGACTTCCTTACCCAGATAGCCCAGATAAAGAAGATGGGCAACATCAAAGACCTGATGGGCATGATACCCGGCGTGGGCAAGGCTGTCAAAGACCTTGACATAGACGACGATATGTTTAAATATACCGAGGCCATGATTTACTCTATGACCCCCGAAGAGCGCGCCCATCCCTCTATCATAGACGCCTCGCGCCGCAAGCGCATAGCACAGGGAGCGGGTCGTCCGCTGACCGAGCTTAACAGGCTGCTTAAGCAGTTTGACCAGACGCGCAAGATGATGAAGATGATGTCTGCCGGCGGTGCCAAAAACCTTATGCGCGGAGGTTTGAACAACGCAATGAGAAGACGTTAGGTATTGTTGTTTAGTTTGAAAGAGATTATGAAAAATTATTTGCGTAAGACAATAGAGTCCTCTTTTTTCGCTTTGATGATTTTGTGTGCGGCAGCCTGTGGCAACAATAACGGGCATAACGCAGGTGTGACAGGTGATCATTCCGATGAAACAGAGTGTAGTAGTGACATTGCCGGAAGCGAGGTCAGACTGCCTTATTACATAGAGCTTCCCTCGTCGTTAGAGTTCAAGGGGCATGCCAAGAATGAAGACCACGGCGCCCAATATCTCTATTCAGGTGCCGATGCCAATCTGAGTGTGACCATAGAAGATAAGGAATATTACAACCAGCTTCTGGCCTCTGTGGGTGCAAGCTGCGATATAAACGGCTATTCGGAACGGCTATTTGACATGCTGGCAGAGAAAAGCATCGAAAAGTTGCGCATAAAACCGACAGAGATAGACGGCATGCCCGCCATAATGTCGGTCGGAGTGCCTAAAGAGGGCTATTACATGCTTTCGGCAGTGATTGAGGGCGAAGATAAATATTACTTCCTGTTCTTTGTCCTCAATGAGGGCCTTGAAGATGAGATTTTGGGTGCCATAGAGTCATTCAGGGTTGTGAAAGATTAAAACAAAAAAATAGACGATATATGACTGTAATGGACGGTAAAGAGGTCTCTGCGGCTCTTAAGAAGAGCATTGCGGGAGAGGTTGAAAAGATGGTCGCGGCGGGTTACCGTCGTCCTCGGCTGGTGGCTGTGCTTGTGGGCGACGACGGCGCCTCGCAGGTGTATGTGGGTCGCAAAGAGCAGGCATGCAAAGAGGTGGGCTTTGACTCTGAGGTGATAAGGCTGGCGGCCGACACCTCGCAAGAGCAGCTTGACCGTGTCATCGACCGCCTCAATGCCGACGATGCCACCGACGGGTTTATAGTTCAGTTGCCGCTGCCTGCCCATCTCTCTGAAGAGGCTGTCATAGAGCGCATATCGCCCTCGAAAGATGTTGACGGCTTTCATCCCGAGACCACCGGGCGCATGATATCGGGCCTCGACTCATATCTGCCCGCCACCCCGGCCGGCATACTTGAGCTGATTAAATATTACGACATACCCACGGCAGGCAAGCACTGCGTGGTGATAGGACGCAGCAACATAGTGGGGCGTCCCATTGCCAACCTGCTGTCTATGAAGGGATATCCGGGCGACTGCACCGTGACGCTGTGCCACAGCCGCACCGCCAATCTTGCCGACATAGCCCGCAGTGCCGACATACTGATAGCCGCTTTGGGCGCTCCGCACTTCGTGACCGCCGACATGGTCAAAGAGGGCGCCGTGGTGATAGATGTGGGCATCACACGTGTGTCCGCCCCCGAGACCAAGAGCGGGTGGCGTCTGTTTGGCGATGTCGACTATCAGGCTGTGGCTCCCAAATGCAGCTACATAACGCCTGTGCCCGGAGGGGTGGGTCCTATGACAATAGTGTGCCTTATGCAGAATACGCTTAAGGCATCGCGACTGCGTCAGGGGGTGAAATGATAATGTAATGCGTTGATTTGATGAGTAGTATAGTTGCAATAGTGGGTCGCCCCAATGTGGGCAAGAGCACCCTTTTCAATCGCCTTGTGGGCATGCGCGCGGCAATTGTCGACGACACCTCGGGCACCACGCGCGACCGTCATTACGGCACTGCCGACTGGGCGGGGCGCGACTTTACGGTGATAGACACGGGCGGTTATGCCATAGGAAGCGATGACGTGTTTGAGCACGAGATAAGAAAGCAGGTAGAGCTGGCTGTAGACGAGGCCGACGTGATAGTGTTGATGGTAGACGTCACATGCTCGGTCACCGATTACGACATGGCCATAGCCACGTTGTTGCGTCGCAGCGGCAAGCCGGTGGTGCTGGCCGTCAACAAGGTAGACAACAACGACAGGATGTATGGTGCCCACGACTTCTATTCGCTGGGTCTGGGCGAGCCTTACACCGTGTGCGCCATGACGGGCAGCGGCACGGGCGACCTGTTAGACAGGGTGGTAGAGCTGATGCCTGCCAGTGGTGAGCAGTCGTCGCAGCAACACGACGACAACCTGCCGCGCTTTGCCATAGTGGGGCGTCCTAATGTGGGCAAGTCGTCGCTGACCAACGCCCTGTTGGGCAACGAACGCAACATAGTCACCCCCATTGCCGGCACCACGCGCGACTCTATCAACACGCGTTACAACAAGTTCGGCATGGACTTCTATCTTGTCGACACTGCCGGGTTGCGCAAGAAGAGCAAGGTAGAGGAGGACCTTGAGTTTTATTCGGTGTTGCGCTCTATTCGCTCTATAGAAAGCTCTGATGTGTGCGTGCTCATGATAGACGCCCAGAGCGGCATAGAGTCGCAGGACATGAACATCTTTCAGCTCATTGTCAGAAACAAGAAGGGGTGTGTGATAGTGGTCAACAAGTGGGACACCGTTGAGAAAGACACCAACACCATGAAGCGTTACACCGAAGAGTTGCATCGCAAGCTGGCTCCGTTTAACGATGTGCCGGTGGTGTTTACCTCGGTGATAGGCAAGCAGCGCATAATGGATGTGTTGCAGCAGGCCATGAGGGTGTACAAGTCGCGCTCACGACGCATAGCCACCAGCGAGTTCAACGAATACATACTGCCGATTATAGAGCAGACGCCTCCCCCGTCTATAAAGGGCAAGTACATCAGAATCAAGTATGCGCAGCAGCTGCCGTCGCCATCGCCGGCGTTTGCATTCTTTGTCAACCTGCCGCAGTATGTCAAAGATTCTTATCGACGATTCCTTGAAAACAGAATAAGGGAAAACTGGGACTTCTCAGGGGTGCCCATGCAGATATACTTCAGGCAGAAGTGACAACCCAAATGCCTCGACACCTGTCCGGATACGGGCGGGTGTCGTGCCTTTAGACCGGGGGTAAACGGAGGTGCTGTGGTTTGGCTGTTTCAAACGGTGCTGTGGTTGGTCGTGGTCGTGCTTGGCGGCTTAACGGGGGCTGGTGGATTGGGCGGGTGGCTGCGGGGGGCTGTTTTAAACGGTGCTGTGATTGGCTGTGGTTGTGCTTGGCGGCTTTAAACGGCGGGGCGGTGCTTGGGGGTCTTATGTTGTCTTTATGTCGGTATCGTTCTTGCATATGTGATGGAAAAATCATATATTTGTATATGCCTGTGGTTGTCATATTAGGCTCTGCGCACCGTAGTGATGAGCGTAAGGGCGTAAGACAGCATGACCGCAGGGCGATACTGACCGCATGCGATGGCTTTCGCGGCTAATAAAACACAATGCAATATGCTGAAAGACAACTATATCAGGATATTTGAAGAGTCGTTCAGGAAAAACTGGCACAAGCCTGCACTGCACGATTACACAAGCGGACACGAATCGACATATCAGCAGATGGCGCTCTCTATCGCCAGGCACCACATATTGTTCAAAAACATGGGAATATGTCAGGGCGACAGGATAGCGCTCTGCGGCAAAAACTCCTCTCGCTGGGCCGTCACATATATGTCTGTTTTGACCTATGGTGCCGTTATCGTGCCCATACTCGACGAGTTTACCCCGCACGACATTACCCATGTGCTCAACCACTCGGAGTGTCGCCTGCTCTTCTGCGACGAGGATATTTTCCGCAAGCTCAACACCCAGGACCTGCCCACCGTAGAGGGGGTGCTGGCTCTTGAAACGCGGTGGGCCTTGTGGCAGCCCGAAGGCGGCAAGTTTAAACGCGTGATAGCGTCTATAAACGCCCATTTCAAGCGCGACTATCCTGATGGCTTCACTGCCAGCGACATACGCTATGCCGAGCGAGGCAATGAAAACCTTGCTGTAATAAGTTACACCTCGGGCACCACATCTATGACCAAGGGTGTGATGATAAGCGGCAACGCCATTGTGGGCAATGTCATGTTCGGCATTGACAATTATGAGAGAAAACTCGGCAAGAAACTGATATCGACCCTTTGCGTGCTGCCCCTGTCGCACACTTACGCCACCGCTTTCAATCTGCTGGTTCAGCTGGCCGCGGGAGCCAAGATAACGATGCTCGGACGCATACCCTCGCCCAACATAGTGGCCGAGGCGTGCAAGAGGGTGCGTCCCACCATACTGTGCTTTGTGCCACTGGTGATGGAAAAGATATACAAGCTCAAGATAAAGCCCGTGGTAGAAAAGCCCTTTATGCGCAGGCTGTTGGGCATGCCTCTTGTGGGGCGTCTGATATACAGGCAGATAGGGCGCAAGTTGTATGCTATGTTTGGCGGCTCGGCCTATGACATAATAATAGGCGGGGCGGCTCTCAATGCCGAGACTGAGGCGTTTTTCTGCAATACGGGTCTGCCCATCACGGTGGGTTACGGCATGACCGAGTGCGCGCCGCTCATCTCTTACTCTTATCACAGGCAGTTCGTTCCGCAGTCGGTGGGTCGTCCGCTGCCCGGTATTATGGAGGTGCGCATAGACCGTGCCTCTTCTGACGATGCCACCGGCGAGATAATGGTGCGCGGCGAGAACGTGATGCTCGGCTATTACCGTAACGACGAAGCCACCGCAGCCGCCTTTACCTCTGATGGATGGATGCACACCGGCGACCTTGGCTATATGGACTCTGACGGCAACATATTCATAAAGGGGCGCTCTAAGACTATGTTTCTCGGCTCTAACGGCGAGAATATCTATCCTGAGTCTATAGAGTCGAAGCTGGCCAACCTGCCTCTGGTGGCCGAGTGCATTGTGGTACAGAGCAAAGGTCGCCTTGTGGCCCTTGTGTATCCCGATTACGCCACCGCCGAAAAGATGAGTCTTGAGCCTGACAAAATGCCGCAGGTGATGAACGATAACCTCAAGACCCTCAACTCGATGCTCGCGCGATATGAGTACGTGTCGTCTATAATAATAGCCAAAGAGATGTTTCCCATGACTCCCAAGCGGACGGTGAAACGCTATCTCGTAGAAAAAGCCTTCGCCGAGGGGGCCTACTCTTGATAAGAACCTTGCGAGGGCGCAGGGGTAAGCCTTTGTACGGAATTTCTTGCTACTTTTTTCGCGGGGGATTTATTGCGGCGGTGCGTGCCGGGCGGGCGCGGGGGTCAGCCTTTGCGCGGAATTGATAGCGGGTTTTGGGGGGGGGGTTTCTTGCGGCGGTGCGTGGCGGTCGGGTAGTCGGGCGCAGAAGTCGCAGGCAGACGACCGCCTGAGTGTGCGACAGGGGCGGGGCTATTTCTTTTCGGCGGCTTTCAGTCTCACTATTACCGGGTTGTGATCGCTGAATGAGAGCGATGGCGAATTGTAATACACGCACTTGAACCGCTGGGGGTCGTACATTATGTAGTCGACGTTAAACACTTCAAAGAAATCGTGAAACGAGTGGGCATAGCCTCGTCCTGCCCGTTTGAAGCAGTCTTTAAGTCCCTTAGACATACGCGTGTATGTGTATGAGGCCGGCACGTCGTTGAAGTCGCCGCACACCACCACAGGATATGGCGATTCGCTGATGAGGTCGGCTATCACGCCAGCCTGACGGGCACGCTTGACGCTGTTGTCCTTTATTTTGGCTAAGATATTGCCAAAAGAGGCTTCATGGTGTGAGCGGGCGCCGCTTTTGACAAACGAAATGTCGTTGTCGGTGATGTTGGTGGTTTGAAGGTGGCAGTTAAACAGGCGTATGGTGTCGCGGTCTATGAGCAGGTCGGCATACATGGCGCCGTTTTTGTCGTTAAAGGGTATCTTGTGGGTGTCTACTATCTTGTGGCGGCTGAATATGGCCAGTCCGAAACCTGCGTCTGGAGACTCTTTTCTGATGTAATGTATTGATATATGCGGATATCCGCTCATTATGTGCCTCAGCGAGTCGGCCGTTTTTGTCGATGTGCTGTAATATTCCTGTAGCGCCACAATATCGGGCGACGTCATTTTTATAAATCTGGCGATGCTGTCTGCCGACCAGTGCCATGATGGGTTGTGAAAGGTGTGCACGTTGTATGACATCAGCTTTAAGTCGCTGCGTTGCTCTTGGGCGTAGTGCTGGAATAAGGGTATCTGCACGTGTCTTGCTATCACCGGTATGCCCGCCAGCAACAATAGCAGCGGCACTAAGGCTATGCTCTTCCAGCGTATTGTCCAAAACAGCGTCCAAAACAGGTTGACTACAAATATGACCGGTGCCGCCAGTGCGAACGGCACGAACCATGCGGTGTCTGTGGGGTCGACCATGGCGGCGGCGTAGACAAACACGAGCACCAGCGCAGAGGCAATGGTGACGGTGTAGAGCAGTGCCTCCCACATCAGCCTTGATATGAGAGTTATGCGCCTCATTAACAGATATTTCTTGTTTGAAAGTCTCATGAATGTGTCGGTTATATTGTGCTGTGATGGTGTGCTGCAAACATGTCGGCCACGCACTGGCACCATGCGGTGTCGTCGTTGAGGCAGGGTATGTAATACATGCGTCCGCCCGAGTGTTCAAAGGCTTCGCGTGCCTCGGTGTCAAGCTCCCAAAGGGTCTCCATGCAGTCAGCGGTGAACGACGGCGCTATGACGTGCAGGCTTTTGACGCCGTCAAGACGCATGTCGTCTAACTGCTGCGACAGTGTCGGACGCAGCCACTCTCCTCTGCCCATGCGCGACTGGAAGGCCACCTTGTAGCTTGTGAGTTGCGCTTTGGCAGCTATCAGGGCTGCACCCTCAAAGCATTGCAGCCTGTAGCAGTCGTTGTGACGCACAGTGTCGACACAGCCGCGCCACGTGCTGTTATTGCACCGTGTGGCGCACTCTCTTGAGCACGGCAGATGGTTTAACGGCAGTCCGTGAAAGCTGAACAGGAAGCCGTCAGACCCCTGCTTATGGCGATGTGCTGTTATGAGCGATGTCATGGCGCCGATGTATGACGGGTGGTCGTAAAAGCAGGGCAATGTGCTTATGGTGAGACTGTTGTGCTTGGCTGCGACCCTCTCGGCCTCTGATACCGCCGAGGTTACGGTAGATATGGCGAAATGGGGATATAGCGGCAATATCGATATGTCGGTCACCCCTTCGTTCACCATGTCGTTGATGCTCTGCTCTATGGATGGCGAGCCGTAACGCATGGCGGCCTTGACGTTGACCTCCGGCATAAGGGCGCTGACCTTGCTTGCCAGCCTGTTGGCGTGACGCACAAGGGGGAAGGTGTCGCCGTCCCACAGTCTGCCGTAAACAGATGCCGACCGCGAGCTTCTCAGAGGCACTATTATGAGGTTGACAAGGGCAAGACGCAGCAATGCAGGCATGCGCAACACATGTCTGTCTGAGAGAAAGCGGCGCAGATATGCTGCCACATCGCCTCGTGAGGGTGACTCTGGCGACCCTATGTTTACCAATAACAATCCTCTCATGGGTTGAGACCGTCGGTGTAGAAAAAACTGAAGATAGACTCTATCATCTCGGCGTGTGCTTTGGCCTCGTCGTTGTCGGGGTCAAGCTCAAGCGCGCTGTAACAATCGTTGAGGGCGTCGTGGTAGCGGCCCTGCTGCTGATAGACCACACAGCGCCTAAGGTAAAGCTCAACGCTCGGACTTAGGGCTATCTGCTGGTTTAAGTCGTTGAGGGCGTCGTGTTTAAGTGGCATAAGGCATTGTTTGTAGCATTGTGTTCAATATGTTGAGCCTCTGTGTCTTGCTATGTAGTCGCATACGCTTCGGGGCATCAGCCCGCCCACATCTTCGCCTGCCGATAGCATGCGTCGCAGCTCTGTAGAGCTTATGTCGAACAGCGGAGCACCCTCTATGAGACGGCACCACGACGGCAACATGACAGCCTCGTCGCCGCGCGGATATACTATTATGTCGGCCAGTGACGCCTTCAGCTCTTCAGCCCTGTGCCACCGGTCAAACGCCGCCACATTGTCAGAGCCTATCATGAGCACCGGCTCATAGCCGGCATATTCGCGGCGCAGCAGACTCACGGCATCGTAGGTGTATGACGGCCTGGGCAGGTGGAACTCAACGTCGCTGACAGTGGCCATAGAGCACATGCGGCACTCTGCTATGGCCAGCTCTACCATTTTAAGACGCTCGCCCTCAGGAGCCAGCATGTCACGGTCTTTAAACGGACTCTGCGGAGACACCACATAGACCACACTGTGGCCATATCCATGCTCTACGGCATAGCGTCCTATTGCCATGTGTCCGTTGTGGGGCGGATTGAACGACCCGAAATAGAATATCACCCGCCGCGGCGTTGTCTTCATGGCATTGTGATGAATGAGCCTACCGCCTCTGCGGCCTCGGCGAGTGCCTGGTCGAGGTTGTCGTTGACAATGACCTTGTCGTAATGGCTGGCAAACGATATTTCGCTTTCGGCCTTGGCCACGCGCTTGTCTATCGACTCCGGCGTGTCGGTGCCCCGCCTCTCTAAACGCCGGCGCAGCTCATCTATCGAGGGTGGCATGATAAAGACAGACATGGCTCTCTGGCCCAAGAGCCGCTTGATGTTAAGCCCTCCCTTGACGTCTATGTCAAACGTGGCTACGTTGCCCTTGTGCCATATGCGCTCTAACTCAGAGCGTAACGTGCCGTAGCGGCTGCCTGAGTACACCTCTTCCCACTCTAAGAAGTCGCCGGAGTCGACACGTCGGGCAAACTCTTCGGCAGAGAGGAAATAGTACTCGCGTCCCTCTTGCTCGTCTCCGCGGGGGGCACGCGAGGTGGCCGACACAGAAAACTCAAGTTGCGGAAACAGCTCTAAGAGGCGGTTTACTATAGTCGATTTGCCCGCTCCTGATGGTGCTGAGAATATCACTACCTTATTCATAGACCCGATGTTTTTAACGTGCGCGTTGGGCGGCGGCTGCCACTACGTAGCGCTGGCGGCCTGTTATAATATGTTGAGCGACTGCTCTTTTATCTTTTCAAGCTCGTCTTTCATGTTGACCACCAGGCGCTGCATCTCGGCGTGGTTGGCCTTTGAGCCGGTGGTGTTGATTTCGCGGCCTAACTCTTGACACACGAAGCCCAGTTTGCGTCCGGGAGCCTCTTCGTTGTTGACGACATCTCTGAAATAGTCGATGTGCTTTTTAAGACGCACCTTCTCTTCGGTTATGTCGAGCTTTTCGAGGTAGAAGATAAGCTCTTGCTCAAGCCGCACGGGGTCTATGACCACCCCTATGGCATTGATGTTGTCGCTGATGCGTCTTTTGACGGCCTCTACGCGCTCTGGTTCGTAAACGGCGGCCTCTTGGCTTAGCTGCTCTATCTTGTCTATGCGGTCCATTATGTCGGCCATCAATATCTCGCCCTCGTGTTTGCGGAAGTGGTCCAGCTGTTCGAGAGCCTCGCCTGCGGCCTCTAACAGGGCTGACTCTTCGCCCGGAGCCAGTGACTCAGAGGTCGACTTCATAACCTCGGGCATGCGCAATATGGTGGCTATGACATGGCCTGTGCGGGCATTGAGACCTAACTGCTCCGACACCGCCTCTACCTGCCTGAAATAGTCTGCAAACACTCCCGAGTCGATAGGGTTGGCAGCCTTGGCCTCTATGGTCTCGTAAGAGATGAACACGTCGGTCTTGCCTCGTATTACCGTTTTTGTCACCATCGACCTTATGTCGAACTCTTTGACCCTGTATAACGATGGTATTTTCACGGATAAATCCATCGTTTTGCCGTTCAATGTTCTGATTTCTACCGTTATACGTCGGTTGCCGCACACGCGTACACCTTTGCCGTAGCCGGTCATTGACTTTATGTTTGCCATAAAAATATCGTTATATCATTACAAAAGTATGAATTTTGACGATAATATGCAATTTTATGCGAATAGTATCGTATGACGTAAGGCAGGCAGGGGGCGCAAGGCAGCTTGCTAAAGTGTTGCGTAGGCTGCTCGACACCGGTTAAAATGCAGACATGTTTGCTTTTATGTCTGCTTTTTATTACCTTCGCCGTGATTGCACGAAAAGCTCCTTTTTCGCAAAACAATCACTCATGCGAAAATTGCCGCGGCAATATGTTTTGCTCAGACGTATAAACAATTGCATCACGGAACTGTTTTCTACGCAGGGACGCGTCCAGACCCTGCGTCTGGTTGACGTCTATGACTACCTCATCCACAAAGACGAGTTTCGTTGTGAGTTTCCGACCCCTGAGAGCTTCAGCCGCTTTATGCGACGCATGTATGACGAGGGGGTGCTCACGCAGTTCATCAGAAACTGCGAGGTCGACACCTCGGTGTGGCACCACTATCAATGGTATTTCTATCCGCCCGTAAGGACGGTCAGCCGCTCGACCACTGCCGCCGACAAGAACGAGGCCCTCACCGTGACATCTGACGACGAGATTATGCGGTGGGGCAAGCGGTTGGAGGCCTCGAACGGTGTTATGGTGCGTTCGGCGCAAGAGCTGCACATCATCAACCGACTGCTCAGAGAGAAGAGCCTGGCGGTGTTTTATGAGCGTCCGCTAAGGCTGGGCGGGCAGGTGCGTTATCCCGACTTTACCGTGTACAGCACCGTGGCCGACCGTATATTTTACTGGGAGCACTTCGGCATGACGGGAAGTGTGTCGTATGCCGACGAGATGGTAGAGAAAATAAGGTGGTACAAGCGCTTCGGATATAGCGAGCTTAAAGAGGGCGGCTCGCTGGTGGTGACCATATATCACGATGACAGCCAGTTCGTTGCGCTGACAGAGCATGCCGTGTCGGCAATATTGTCGGCAAAAAGATTGCCGCGCTGACATATTGCGGCACGGTTGTTGTTTGATGTGGGGTAAAAATCACCTCAGATGGACAACTCGTTCTTCATATTATCTAAGCCACAGACAGCCGTTTCGTCGTTTCAGATGTGCACGTGGGATTTGGGCAACGACGACAACGGCTTTGTTGAGATGGGTATGGAGATGGCCGGCAACGGCGGCGACACCATTGAGCTGTTGCTTTGGCTGCCGTTCTTGTCGGCCGGGTGCAGCGTGTCGGACCTCTACGGGGTGATATCGCGCGACGACAAGACGAGCCGTTTTGTGTTTGACGACAGGGTGATTGGTTCAGAGCCTGTAGATGGCGACCGCAGCATGGGGGTCAACATCACCTTTGAGCAGTATGGACGTGTCACCTTGCTGCCCGTCAGCCATATAGAGACAGACACAGCCCGTCGGTGCGTCTGTTTGCAGTGCCGTGTGCCACAGTCGGCAGCCTCTCGCCTCTATGTGCGCATATTGATTGGCGCCGGTGTACCCACCATATCAAACCTGCACAAGGGCATATCGAAGTCTACATATCTGTACGACATAAAGATAAACCAGAGACGCAATATGCCCGACGATATCAGCCGCATAGTGGGGCAGGGTTACGGCATATCGGAAGTCGAAGAGTGCGTCTGCATGCACATAGTGCCCAATATGTACGACATAGCATTTGTTGACGGCAACATGCTCACCGGAATACGCACCCTTGAGAGTCGCTTTTTTGACATATTTCTACCCAATACCAGGGGCATTGACAAAGACGGCTACATGATAGTGACCAACCGAAGCACCACCCGGCAGGGGCATGCCTTCTTTACCGTCTTTGCCAAAGAGACCATAGGTAGCAAGCAGGTGTTTTTCGCCATAGGTGCCAACATGCTGTGCAGCGTACTCTTTGCCATAGGAGCCATACGCAACACCATAACATCGGAAATAAGGCTGTTGCAACAGATACCGTTAGAGTATTGGATTGCCATAGGGATGCTCGTGGCAGTGGTGGTGGTGTTTTTCGGAGGCAGAATAAAGATACCCTGGCTCAGGGGACGCAAGCTGACCATAAAGATATGACGGGTTGCGGTTTGTAAGATACTGTTTGACAATAAAATGATAATATCATGAAAAAATTGATTGCAATTACACTGGCACTATTTGCCGTGTCGTTGTCGGCACAGGCTGGCAACAAGAAGGCTATCACCGTAAATCAGCTGCCCGCGGCGGCTCAGCAGTTTCTGGCAAAAAATTTCGCCGGTCACAAAGTGGCGATAGCCAAAGAGGACAAAGGTCTGTTCTCGACCACTTACGAGGTGGTGTTCACCAATCTGGACGAGGTGGAGTTTGACAGCAGCGGGCAGTGGAAAGAGATAGAGTGCAAAAACTCGCACGTGCCTGGTTCGGTGATGCCCGAGGCAATAAACAGATATGTCGAGACCAACTATCCTAACGTTAAGGTGAAGTCTATAGAGCGGGAGCCGCACAAATATGAGGTCAAGCTCAAGAATAAGGTAGAGCTGACCTTTGACTCTCAGTTCAATATCATTGATATAGACTAATGTCATTAAATCACAGCAACGGCCGTTCTGCTATCCGCAGGATGGCCGTTGCTGCGTTTGTCGCCTTAGTGTGGGGTGGTGGCGGCTTTTGGGGCCTTGGGTGCGGCTATGTTTTCCCTGCGGGTTTTGTTTTTCCGGCGTGGGGTGAGGCTTTAGGAAATGTCACTAAT
>JAIECQ010000004.1 GCA_029068395.1 Rikenellaceae bacterium | reverse complement strand
TTATTACTGTTTTTATTTAAATCATAAGCAGAATAATTAAATAAACTGCATATACATTTACTTATTCACCTATTGGAAACTGTTTTTTTAGCATCCGTTACAGGTAAAAACGGTGCATAAAAAAGAGGCGACAAGGCGGCGGGGCTTTATTAATCAACGGCATTATTTTTCCGTCATCGCATTCACATTAAAAGCATATAGCCAATATATAATTAGAGAATAAAAACACAAGAGCCATATTTACGACAGACAGTAAATGAGAGTGAGAAAAAACGTGATTCAAAATGTGTGCGGTATATTTTGTAATCTGCTGGAAATGTTGTATTTTTGTATGTAATTCTTGACTTGATAAGAGATAATTTCAACAAAAACAATAATTTAAACTATTTAACCCATGTCAGACGTAAAACGCGTGTACTCTTTCGGCAATAAAAAGGCCGAGGGTAATGGCAAGATGAAAGAGCTGCTCGGTGGCAAAGGCGCCAACCTTGCAGAGATGAACCTTATCGGCATACCCGTTCCCCCGGGTTTCACTATCACAACCGATGTTTGCACCGAATATTTCAAGCTCGGCAAACAGCAGGTGATAGACCTTTGCAAGCCCCATGTTGAGAAGGCTATCATGGAGATTGAAGAGGTGATGGGTTCGCAGTTCGGCAGCACTACAAACCCGTTGTTGGTGTCGGTACGTTCGGGTGCGCGCGTGTCGATGCCCGGCATGATGGACACCATTCTCAACCTCGGTCTTAACGACGAAGCAGTTGAGGGTGTGGCCAAAAGAAGCGGCAACGCTCGTTTTGCGTGGGACTCATACCGCCGTTTCGTGCAGATGTACGGCGACGTGGTCATGGGCATGAAACCCCAGAGCAAAGAGGATCACGACCCATTTGAGGAGATAATTGACCAGATGAAGGCTTCGCGCGGCGTTAAAAACGACACCGAGCTTAACACTGAAGACCTCAAAGAGCTGGTTGCCAAGTTCAAGGCTGCCGTCAAGACCGTGACAGGCCAGGAGTTCCCCACCAATCCGTGGGATCAGTTGTGGGGTGCCATCTGCGCCGTATTTGACAGCTGGATGAACGAGCGCGCCATATTGTATCGCCAGATGAACAAGATACCCGCAGAATGGGGTACGGCCGTCAATGTTCAGGCCATGGTGTTCGGTAACATGGGCGACAACTCGGCTACAGGTGTGGCGTTCACCCGCGATGCCGCAACGGGCGAGAACATATTCAACGGCGAGTATCTGGTCAACGCTCAGGGCGAGGACGTGGTGGCAGGTATACGCACACCCCAGGAGATAACCATTGAGGGTTCGCGTCGCTGGGCCGCTCTACAGGGAATATCTGAAGAGGAGCGCAAGAGCAAGTATCCCTCGCTGGAGGAGGTGATGCCGGCGGCTTACAAAGAGCTGTTCGACATACAGAACCACTTGGAGACATATTTCAAGGACATGCAGGACATCGAGTTCACCATACAGGACGGCAAGCTGTGGATGCTTCAGACACGAAGCGGCAAACGTACCGGTGGTGCTCAGGTGCGCATGGCAATGGAGATGCTTGAAGAGGGCATGATAGACGAGAAGACAGCCATACTTCGTGTGGAGCCATCTAAGCTCGACGAGCTTCTACACCCCGTATTTGACTCTTCGGCAATAAAGAGCGCAAAGGTGTTGACCAAGGGTCTGCCCGCATCTCCCGGTGCTTCGACAGGTCAGGTGGTATTCTTTGCCGATGATGCCGAGGCGTGGAGCAAGCAGGGCAAGAAGACCATCCTGGTGCGCATAGAGACCTCTCCCGAGGACCTCAAAGGTATGGTTGAGTCGGAAGGTATTCTCACCGCGCGCGGCGGTATGACATCGCACGCTGCTGTGGTAGCCCGCGGTATGGGCAAATGCTGCGTGTCGGGCGCGGGTGCGCTTCGCATCGACTACAAGGCAAGGACCATCACTATTGGCGACACCGTTATCAAAGAGGGTGACTGGATTTCACTCAACGGTTCGACAGGTGAGGTTTACCTCGGTCAGGTGGCCACCAAAGCAGCAGAGCTTTCAGGCAACTTCGGCAAACTCATGGAGCTTGCCAACAAATATGCGCATCTTAAGGTTCGTGCCAACGCCGACACTCCGCGTGATGCCAAGCAGGCGCTCGACTTCGGCGCTCAGGGCATAGGTCTCTGCCGTACAGAGCACATGTTCTTCGAGGGCGACCGCATCAAGGCCGTGCGCGAGATGATATTGGCAGATGACGAGGCTGGCCGCAGGAAGGCATTGGCCAAGTTGTTGCCCATACAGAGAGGTGACTTTGAGGGTCTCTTCGAGGTGATGAACGGTCTTGCTGTAACCGTGCGTCTGCTCGACCCCCCCTTGCATGAGTTCGTACCCCACTTCGAGAAAGAGCAGAAAGAGCTGGCTGCCGAGCTTGGCGTCTCTTACGAGACCATCAAGGCAAAGGTAGAGTCCCTCGTGGAGGTCAACCCCATGCTCGGTCACCGCGGCTGCCGTCTTGGTAACACTTATCCCGAGATTACCGAGATGCAGACACGTGCCATCATTGAGGCTGCCATGAACGTCAAAGCCAAGGGCATACCCGTGAAGGTTGAGATAATGGTGCCGCTGGTGGGTAACCACAAAGAGCTTAAGTATCAGAAGAGAATAATTGACGCAACAGCAGCTCAGGTGTTTGCAGAGCGTAACGATCAGGTACCCTACATGATAGGTACCATGATTGAGGTGCCGCGTGCTGCCGTGACCGCCAATGAGATTGCAGAGGTGGCCGAGTTCTTCTCGTTCGGTACCAACGACCTTACCCAGATGACTCTCGGTTTCTCTCGTGACGACATATCTAAGTTCTTGCCCGAATATTTGCGTCGCGGAATCCTCAAACAGGATCCCTTCCAGATACTCGACGTCAAGGGTGTCGGTCAGCTGATTCGTGAGGCCGTGTTCAAAGGCAGAAGCGTACGCGAAAAGCTCAAATGCGGCATTTGCGGCGAGCATGGCGGTGAACCCTCTTCTGTCAAGTTCTGCCACTATGCAGGTCTTAACTATGTATCTTGCTCGCCTTTCCGTGTGCCCATCGCACGTCTGGCAGCAGCTCATGCAGCTATCGAGTAACATCATATACCATAAAAAAGCGAGGGGCCCTTTGGGGGGCCCGCGGTGGTTTTTGGGTGGGAGGGGGCGCCGG
>JAIECQ010000039.1 GCA_029068395.1 Rikenellaceae bacterium | reverse complement strand
CCCCCCCCCCCCCCCCCCCCGCTCTCTACACAAACCCCCCCCCCCCCCCCCCCGATGCTCAGGAGTCTCGAGGGCGCGGAGATGTGTATACCAGACAGGGGTGGAGACAAAAGAGAGAGTCCAAATGGGTAGGAGTACCAATGGGACAGAGGGAGCAAGTGAGAGGACCCAGAGGGGGCAAGTAAAGGCCAAGGAGGTAGCAAGAGGGGAATAACGGGGAGTAAGGGAGGTGCCCCAGAGGGTCTGGGCAAGGTGGCAATGAAATGGCCGAAGACAAACGGGGTGGCGAGAGTGAGAATAAAATAAACGAAGTAATATGCTTACACTTAATGTATTGCGCGGCGAGAGCGACCGTGTCATAGAGAGATTGAAGGTTAAGGGCATTGATGCGACCGAGACGGTTGCCAAGATAGCCGAGCTTGACGACTTGCGCAAGTCGTTGCAGCAGAGGGCCGACGCGGCAGGCGCCGAGCTTAACAACATAGCCAAAGAGGTGGGTCGTCTGTTCAAGGAGGGCAAGACAGAGGAGGCCAACAAGGCCAAAGAGCGCACCGCCGGACTCAAAGAGGAGGCGCGCAAGCTCGACGACGAGCTAAAGCAGGCTCAGAGCGCCCTTGACGCCCTTATAGTGACATTGCCCAACCTGCCTGCCGACGATGTTCCCGTGGGCATGACGGCAGAAGACAACGTGGTGGTAAGGCAAGGAGGTGCGCAGGTGACTCTGCCCGAGGGTGCACTGCCCCACTGGGAGCTGGCCTCGAAGTATGACATAATAGACTTTGAGCTGGGCAACAAGCTCACAGGTGCCGGATTCCCCGTGTACAAAGGTTTGGGAGCCAGGTTGCAGAGGGCGCTGATAGCCTTCTTTCTCGACCGTAACACATCGGCCGGTTATACGGAGGTGCTGCCTCCCATAATGGTCAACGAGGCGTCGGGGTTCGGCACCGGCCAGCTGCCCGACAAGGAGGGTCAGATGTACCATGCCACTCAGGACAACTTCTATATGATACCGACGGCCGAGGTGCCTGTGACCAACATATACCGCGACGTTATTGTGGCCGAGAAAGACCTGCCCGTCAAGATGACGGCATACACCCCCTGCTTCAGGCGCGAGGCTGGCTCGTACGGCAAGGACGTGCGAGGACTCAACCGTCTGCATCAGTTTGACAAGGTGGAGATTGTGCGCATAGAGAAGCCCGAAAACTCATGGCCCGCTCTTGACGAGATGGTAATGCACGTAGAGTCGATAGTGAAAGACCTGGAGCTGCCCTACCGCATATTGAGACTGTGCGGCGGCGACATGAGCTTCACATCTGCCATGACTTACGATTTCGAGGTATATTCGAGTGCGCAGGGTCGCTGGCTTGAGGTGTCGAGCGTCTCTAACTTCGAGTCGTTCCAGGCCAACCGTCTGAAGCTGCGTTACCGTGACGCCGACAAGAAGCCGCAGCTGGCACACACGCTCAACGGCAGCTCGCTGGCACTGCCGCGCATTGTGGCCGCATTACTCGAAAACAATCAGACTCCGGAGGGCATACGATTGCCTGCCGTGCTGGTGCCTTACATGGGCGGAATAGAATATATCCGATAGGGGCATGGATTTATCTTTAGTCATACCCACATACAACGAGGAGGAGTCGCTGCGTCCCTTGGTGCAGTGGATTGAGCGTGTGGTGACGTCTGCCGGGCTTGAATGGGAGGCCCTGTTCATAGATGACGGAAGCGACGATGCCTCTTGGGAGGTCATAAGGGAGCTTCACGCCTCTGACGGACGCATCAAAGGCATACGCTTCGGACGTAATTACGGCAAGTCGGCGGCGTTGTTTGCCGGGTTTGAAGCAGCCGCGGGCGAGGTGGTCATAACGATGGATGCCGACATGCAAGACTCGCCCGACGAGATACCGGCGTTATACGAGATGATTACAGGTCAGGGTTACGACCTGGTATCGGGCTGGAAGAAAAAACGTTACGACCCCATAAGCAAGACGTGGCCGAGCAAGTTCTTCAACCTGACGGCGCGCACCATGTCGGGCATAAAACTGCACGACTTCAACTGCGGACTGAAGGCCTACCGCAAAAGGGTGGTCAAGAACATTGAGGTATATGGCGAGATGCACCGCTACATACCCATATTGGCAAAGCAGGCCGGCTTCAGGCGCATAGGCGAGAAGGTGGTTGAGCACAGGGCACGTCGTTACGGAGTGTCGAAGTATGGATGGGAGCGCATGATAAAGGGCTATTTAGACCTTTTGAGCGTTTTGTTCATAACCAGATTCGGACGAAGCCCCATGTATATATTCGGGTCGCTCGGCACGCTGATGTTTCTGCTCGGCGGCGGCATAACGGCATATCTGATTGCGGCGAAGCTCTATCTGCAAAGCATCGGGGCACCATTGCGTCAGGTGGTCGACCAACCTCTCTTTTACCTGGCGCTGACAAGCCTTATAGTCGGGGTGCAGCTGTTTCTGGCAGGGTTCCTCGGCGAGCTTATAAACCGCAGCTCCTCTGACAGAAACCATTATGTGGTGTCAGAGGTGGTTTGACAAAAACGAACAGCTGTGACATCCAAGCAACAGCCCTGTCAAATGTTTTCTCTACACTTTGACAGGGCTGTTGCAATACGTAACTATCGGCTTACTTTTTTGCGGCGATGGCTATCTTGGCGACACGTATAGTGTGACGCCCTCCCTCAAACGAGGCGGCGAGGAAGGCCTCCGCAATGGCGGCGGCGTCTTCGTTCTTGATGAAACGGGCCGGCATGGAGCATACATTAGCGTCGTTATGCGTGCGGGCAAGGGTGGCTATCTCGGGCGTCCAACATATCGCAGCCCTCACGTGGCTGTGTTTGTTGAGCGTCATGGTTATGCCGTTGGCGCTGCCGCAGAAGGCGAAACCCAGCTGACACTCCCCTCGGCCAAGACCCTCGGCAAGGGCATGGGCGTAATCGGGATAGTCGACAGAGGCTGACGAGTCGCATCCGTAATCTTTGATAGTGTAACCCTGCGAGAGCAAAAAACCGGCAATAAACTCTTTCATCTCAAAGCCGGCATGGTCAGAAGCCAATCCTATAGTCATTATTCAAAAATTAGTTTAACCAACAGTATAACAACCCATTGTCTCGTCTACTTGTCTCTTGTCACGGCATAGTCGACAAAAAGTTCAAGCGAGCGTTTAACGGGCGTGTCGTCGTAACAAGCCAGCAAGGCGCAGGCCTCGTCGGCAAGCGAACGCATGACGGCGGCGGCCTTGTCGAGACCTCCGCGCTCTATAACGAAGCTCTTGACCTTATCGAGCGATGCCGTGTCGGAGTCGGCCCTCATAAGGTGCGACAATATATGGTCGCGGTCGCCTTTAGAGACCGAGAGCAGCGCTTCTATCAAAGGCAGGGTCATCTTGCGTTCGCGAATGTCGCCGCAGGACGGCTTGCCTATTATGTCGGGGGCGGAGTAATCTATAATGTCGTCGCGTATCTGGAATGCCGTACCTATCAGCTCGCCAAGACGTTTCATGCGGGCGCAATGGTCGGGGGAGGCCCCCACGCTGACGGCGCCGGCCTCGGCAGCAGAAGCTAAGAGCAGGGCTGTCTTGGAGCGCACAACCTCGAAATAATCATCTCGCGAGACCGAGAGGCGTTGCGACATGTCAGACTGCAACAGCTCGCCGGCGCTCATCGACTCCATGACGGACGACATGGTCTCGACAAGGTGATAAAGACCGCGCTCAGTGGCCACACGTATGCCGCGCGCAAGCATGAAATCGCCTATCAGCACCGCCTGATGAGAACGCCACAGCGCATTTACCGACCAGCGAGAACGACGGCGGTAAGCCTCGTCAATAACATCGTCGTGCACTAATGAGGCCGTATGGGTGATCTCTATAAGAGAAGCCGATATGTATGTCTCTTCGGTTATGCTGCCGTGAAGGGCTGCCGACAGAAGCAGAAATATGGGACGCATGTGCTTACCTCCCCCCGCAATGATAAAATCGACCATGCGACGTATGTGAGGTATCGGCGAAGAGAGCATGCGACCGTAATAACGTTCGAACTCCTCTATGTTATCCTTTATCGGACCTTTTATTTCATCTATCTGCGACATCATCGAAGTCATTGCATTGCAAAGATAACTATTTTTGGCAAATTGCATCGTCCCGTCATGGGAAATTTATTTCGCCCGACACATAGGATGAACAGCACAAAACATAGACCAAATGCAGAAGTTATCTTTATAACCAGACTTCAAGAGAGTGTTTTACAAAAGCTGCGGGGGTCCGCTTAAGCAAAATGCAAGCACACTTGCTTTTACGTTCGCTTATTCGTATCGTTAACCTATCGGTTTTAAGATACTCATGCTCGGCCAAACCAAACTATCGTTTGCTTTTGCCCTCGCTTATTCGTATCTTTGGTTATCGCCTTAGATACTCCACCTCGGTCAAGCAAATAAAATTTGCCCACCTCTCAGCTTATTCGTATCTTTAACCTGTCGGTTTTAAGATACTCCCGCTCGGCAAAATCAAACAAGTTTGCTTTTGCCCTCGCTTATTCGTATCTTTGGCTATCGCCTTAGATACTTCGCCTCGGTCAAGCAAATAAAATTTGCTTGCCTCTCGGCTTATTCGTATCTTTAACCTGGCGGTTTTAAGATACTCTCGCTCGGCAAAATGCAAGCATACTTGCTTTTGCTCTCGCTTATTCGTATCTTTGACCCCGAATATAAGAACAATCAGGTGTCGGGCGCAACGGCCCACGCATCTTATGTTGGCTTATCACCCGTCAATAGACGACAGGAGGGCCGCAGTAATTGTTGAACACAAGACAAACATAACATAACGCACCATGCTCAGAAAAGCACTTCCCCACATAGTTGCACTCGTCATATTTGCGGCGGTGTCGATGTTTTATTTCGCGCCCCAATATCAGGGACGGGTTGTGCGCCAGGGCGACGAGATTCAGGCACAGGGCATGAAAGGTGGCGTCGAAGAGCACAAAGAGGCTTTCGGAGAGCATCCGCAATGGGCTCCCAACATGTTTTCGGGCATGCCGGCATATCTTATCGACATGAACTACGACGGCCGGTTAGTGAAGCACGTGGGCGACATGTTTTATTTTCTGGGCAAACCCGCAGGTTTTTACTTCGTCATGATGGCCGGCTTTTACTTCATGGCCGTGGTGTTCGGGGTCAACCCGTGGATTGCCATTGCCGGCTCGGTGGCTTACGGGCTGTCTTCTTACTTTATAATAATATTCGAGGCGGGACACATAACCAAGCTTATGGCTTTGGCGTGGGTGTCGCCCATGGTGGGAGCGGTGTTCCTTGCCTACAGGCGCAACCTGTGGTTAGGGGCCTCGCTGGCCGCTTTTTTCGGCTCCATAGAGATAAGCTGCTCGCATCCGCAGATAAGTTATTACTTCCTGTTCGTATTGCTGGGGCTGGTTCTGGCCATGCTTTACGAGGCGATAAAGAGCAAAACGACCGGCAAGTTTGCCGTGAAGACTGCGGTGTTGCTGGCGGCGGGGGTGCTGGCCGTATGCTCTAACATAGTGCAGCTATATTACATAAACAAATATTCCAAAGAGTCGACACGCTCGGCAAGTGAGCTAAAAGCCGATATAGAGCAACAGGACAACAAGACATCGGGGCTTGACCGAGACTATATAACGGCATGGAGCTATGGCAAGGCCGAGACATTCAACCTATTGATACCAAACCTTATGGGCGGCAGTAGCAATGGCGGTTTCAGCCCTGACGGACAGGTGGCAGAGGCGCTGAGGCCCTACAACGCATCAAACATAGCCACACAACTGCCGGGCTATTGGGGTCCGCAACCGGGTACATCAGGACCTGTATATATAGGTGCGGTGATGATATTCCTGGCCGTCATGGGTTTGTGTCTGCTTAAAGGGAGTCTCAAATGGTGGCTGGCGGGGGTGAGTCTGCTGGCTGTGATGCTGGCCTGGGGCAAGCATTTCATGTGGCTCACCGACCTTTTCATTGACTATGTGCCGGCGTATGACAAGTTTAGAACCGTGTCGATGATATTGGTGATAGTGCAATGGAGCGTGCCTCTTTTGGCCATGCTCGGGTTGCGAGAGGCCATGAGAGGCAACGACAAGGGGGCGGTGTCAAAGGCTGTGAAGAGAGCAATTGCCGTAACGGGAGGCATAGCACTGCTGTTTATAGTGGCAGGCGGCGCCCTGTTCGACTTCTCGGCCCTCTATGACAGCTCAATGGGTCTGCCTGTCGACATATTGGAGGCTATGCGTGAAGAGAGGGCCTCCATGATGAGAAGCGACGCCATAAGGTCGCTGATATTCGTATTGTTAACGGCGGCAGCGGTGGTGTTGTGGCAGCGCGGCAAGCTCTCGTGCGGCAAGCTGGCGGCCCTTTTGACGGCACTCGTGTTGGCCGACATGGTGCCGATAGACAAACGCTACCTCAACTACGACCACTTCCAGCCTCGCAGAAAGGCGGTGGGAGTGACACCCTCAGAGGCCGACAAGGCGATAATGGCCGACAGCGACCCCAACTTCAGGGTGGCCAACCTGACGGTAAACACATTTGCCGATGCGACGACATCTTATTTTCACAAGTCGGTGGGGGGATATCACGCCGCCAAGTTGCGCCGTTATCAGGAGTTCATAGACCGTTATCTGTCAAGGGGCGACCAGAAAGGTTTTGACATGCTCAACACCAAATATTTCATCGTGCGGGGTCAGGACGGCAATCCCGAGGCGCGCCTCAACGAGGGTCACATGGGCAATGCGTGGTTTGTGCAGCGTGTGATGGTGGCAAAGGATGCTGACGAAGAGATAGAGGCGATAGGGAAGATAGACCCGCGGGTGACGGCGGTGATGACAGAGCCTTTTGCCGGGCGTCTGGCCTCTATGCAGTTTGACAACGACTCGGCATCGATAAGGCTTACCGACTGGCGCGCCAACAGGCTTGCTTATGTGTCTGACAACGCGTACGACGGTGTGGCGCTCTTCTCTGAGATATATTACCCCGACGGCTGGAGCGCCACCATAGACGGCAGTCCGGCCGAGGTGTTACGCGCAGATTACATACTCAGGGCCATGGAGATACCTGCCGGCAAGCATGAGATAGTGTTTTCGTTTGCCGCTCCCGGCTTTTCGCTCATAAGAGGCGTGACCACGGCAAGCTCGTCCATAATATTGCTATGTGTGGCGGCAACGGCGGCTATGTCTCTTGTCAAAAGAAAGAGAGTATTAAAAGAGGAGTAAGAGATGGCTACAGACAATCGTTCGTCAAGAAGCGCATATTACATATCGACACTGAGCGTGTCGATGATATTGTTTCTGCTCGGCATAATTGCTTATGGAGCCGTCAACATAGCCAAGGCCTCGGGGCAGTTGATGGACGACATGTGCATAAACGTGCTGCTGAAGGACGGACTGTCTGACAACCAGATAAAGACTCTGCAAGAGAGGATTGCCTCAACATCGGGTGTGGGACGCGTGGAGTATATCAGCAAAGAGGATGCCGCGGCCGAGTTCAGAGCATTTGCCGGCGAAGACCTCAGGGTCTTTTTAGACGACAACCCACTGCCTGCATCTTTCGAGGTGCACCTTAAAGACCGCTACGAAAACACCGTCAAGCCCGAACGCACGGCTGAGCTGCTGGGCAAGTTTGACGGCGTGGCCGAGGTGCTATACAAGCAAGACGTGCTCGAACATGTAAGCGGCAATATATATAAGGTGCGCATTATAGCCGTGTCGTTCATGCTGGCGCTGCTGGTGTTGAGCATAATACTGATAGCCAACACCATACGCATGGTCGTGCACACCAAACGCTTCCTTATCAAGACCATGCGTCTTGTGGGGGCCACCGACAAGTTCATACGTACGCCCTTTATACGCGACGCCTTTTACCAGGGCTTGTCGGCAGGTGTCACCGCCTGGGTGTTGCTGTCGGCTGTCGTCATGGGCATAGGTTATTTCTCGCCCAACATGCCTTTTACAGAAGACGACCTTATGATGTTAGCCGTGATTTACGGCGCCATAATGGTAACGGGGGTGGCCATCTGCATGGTGTCGACATCGGTGACGCTGCAACGATATCTCAACATAGACAATAACTCGCTTTACATATACTGACATATATTTATGAAGACAAACAAGAAAATCGTATCGCCTGAAAAAGAGGAGCGCATGGCTCTGTCGAAAAGCAATTATATTGCGATGCTCATAGGTTTCGGCATAATACTCATAGGCTTCGTTCTCATGAGCGGCGGCGGAAGCCCCGACCCTGAGAATGTGTTCACCGGCGAGGAGCTGTTCAGCTTCAGACGCATAACGCTCGCCCCCATCATAGTGCTCGCAGGCTTCACCTTTGTGGGTTACGGCATCATGAAGCGGAGCAACTAACACCCTGCGCTCAATGGCACCCGAGAGTCCGGAAACCAAGGAAACGAAACAAGAGGACTATGCCGGGGGTCGAAGATAAGGGGTATGAAGCCGGGGCGAGACATGCGAGGCAAACCCGAGAGGCCGGAGCACACTACCCCACCACTGACAACAGCTTATTTCTAACGCAAATTACAAACGCTCTCCGCTAAAGGAGAGGCAAAAAAGAAAGATATGTCTATCATAAATGCCATATTGCTCGGTATCCTACAGGGGCTGACCGAGTTTCTGCCCATAAGCAGCAGCGGTCATCTTGAGATACTGAGTCATCTGTTAGGAGTCAACAGCGAAGACAACCTCGATTTCTCGATAGTGTTGCATGGTGGGACGGTTTTAAGCACCATTGTGGTTTTCAGGCACGAGATATGGCATCTTATAAAGGGGCTGTTCAGGTTTGAGATGAACCCCGAGACCCGTTATATGGCCAAGATAGGCATATCTCTAATACCCATTCTGGTGGTGGGACTACTGTTCAAAAGCAGCATTGAGGAGCTTTTCGGCGGCGGATTGCGCATAGTGGGCTGCATGCTTATAGTAACGGCGGTGCTCTTGTTGTTTGCAAGCCGCAAGCGTGGCGGAGGCAGGCCTGTGGGATATTTCGACGCCTTCATCATAGGTTTGGCCCAGGCTGTGGCCGTGGTGCCGGGACTGTCGCGTTCGGGCACGACCATATCGACGGGGCTGTTGCTCGGCAACAAACGCCAGGAGGTATCCAAGTTTTCTTTTCTCATGGTGCTGATACCCATCATAGGCATGAACCTGCTCGACGTGATAAAGGGCGACATAGGAGGCGGCAACCTTTCGACGGCGGTGCTGCTGGGCGGTTTTATCGCATCGTTCGTGACAGGAGTGTTTGCATGCCGCCTTATGATACGCATTGTAAACAAGGGAGGGCTGTGGTGGTTTTCGCTATATTGCTTTATAGCCGGCACCGCGGTTGTGATTTGGTCGCTCTTTTAACCGGCATAAAATGACAGAGTTACTCACAGATAAAGACCTCACTCAGGGGCATGTGACGGTAGTGGACAAGCCTTACGGATGGACCTCGTCAGATGTGGTGCGCAAGATGCGTTACCTGCTGCGGTCGGCCGGCTATCGCAAGATAAAGGTAGGACACGCCGGGACGCTCGACCCGTTGGCCACAGGGGTGCTGATAGTGTGCATAGGTCGCGCCACCAAACAGGCGGACGCCCTACAGGCCCAAGAAAAAGAGTATGTCGCCGACATACGGTTAGGGGCCACCACTCCCAGCTTCGACCTCGAACATCCGGTCGACGCCACATATCCCACCGACCACATAACCGAAGAGGCTGTCAGAGAGGCGCTCTTGTCTATGACGGGCGAGCAAGAGCAGGTGCCTCCCATATTCTCGGCCAAGCAGATAGCAGGCAAAAGGGCCTATGAGTATGCGCGCGAGGGAGAACAGGTAGAGATAAAACCCGCGCACATAACCATATTCTCGGTCGAGCCGCTGAAGATCAATCTGCCCGATGTGAGCGTACGCATAGTATGCTCGAAAGGCACATACATACGCTCGTTTGCCCGCGACCTCGGCATAGCGCTCAAAAGCGGAGGCCACCTTACGGCACTCAGGCGTACGCGCTCGGGCGACCACTCTATAGACGAGGCCTCCACGCTCGAAGAGATAGAGGCGGCGCTAAGACCCTCGCCATCATCGTCAGACCAGACAACCAAAAAGAATATCGTACCCCACCAGTCACACATGTAGACTGTGACGACAGCAACGACAGGGATAACATCCGCACAAAAAAACGCGTACCGACAATGGTGATTGTCTGTAACTTACACTTGCCGCAATCTTATTTCAGAAAAATTGTGCGATAAAGTGAAACAAAAATTACAATCTTTCGTATATTAAGTGCTATTTGTTGTCTCCAACGAGGCACACTCATATATAACATATTGCCTTTCAACCCCATGAAACTATCTCAGTATAACTATGGCCTTACTGCCGACATGATTGCAAAATATCCGGCAGAAAATCGCGACGAATCGCGTCTTTTGGTTCTCGACCGTAAAACCGGCAAGATAGAGCACAAGATTTTCAAAGACATAATAGGCTATTTCAAAGACGGCGATGTGTTTGTGTACAACAACACAAAGGTATTTCCGGCACGCCTGTACGGCAACAAAGAGAAGACCGGTGCCGAAATAGAGATATTCTTGCTCAGAGAGCTTAACGCCGAGCAGCGTCTGTGGGACGTGCTGGTAGACCCTGCCCGCAAGATACGCATAGGCAACAAGCTCTATTTCGGCGATGACGACCTGCTGATAGCCGAGGTGATAGACAACACCACCTCGCGCGGACGCACCCTCAGATTCCTCTTCGACGGCAACCACGACGAGTTTAAAAAGGCGCTCTTCAGCCTGGGCGAGACTCCCCTGCCCAAGTGGATACGTCCCAAGGTGGAGGAGCTGGACGCAGAGCGTTACCAGACGGTGTTTGCCAAGCACGAGGGTGCCGTGGCCGCCCCGACGGCAGGGCTTCATTTCAGCAAGCACCTGCTCAAACGCCTTGAAATCAAAGGTATAAAGTCGGCAGAGATAACCCTGCACGTGGGGTTAGGCAACTTCCGCAACATAGACGTGGAAGACCTCACTAAGCATAAGATGGACTCTGAGCAGATAAACATAGACGAAGAGACGGCCGAAATCGTAAACAGCGCCAAAGACAAAGGCAAGCGCATCTGCGCCATAGGCACCACCGTGATGCGCACAATAGAAAGCTCGGTAACCACACAAGGACGCATAAAGCCGTTCTCGGGATGGACCAATAAATTTATCATGCCGCCTTACGATTTCTCGGTGGCCGATGCCATGGTGACAAACTTCCATATGCCGCTCTCGACACTTCTTATAATGGTGTCGGCATTCACCGGCTACGAGCTTCTGATGGATACCTATCAGACGGCCATGAAAGAGGGCTACCGGTTCGGCACCTACGGCGATGCCATGCTGATAATCTGACCTTACATCACCTGATAAAAAAGCGACAGACCCGGACAATGATTCGGGTCTGTCGCTTTTGTCACGAACTATATTGCAACAGACATCGCGACATAGCCCCCCCCCAAGCAAACGGCACTCAAACCTGTCAAAACCCGCCGGCAAGCCTGCGACAGGGCTATGGAAGAGTAAAAACGAAGAAACGGCACAAAAAGAGACAGATGTAGCAAATTGCTGTAAATCAGCTAAAAGCGCCTCACAAAACAATCCAAACAAGAGTTAAGGGCAAACTACAACCATATAAATATATACCAAACTATTGTTTTTTAATATAATTTTCCTTACATTTACTGACAATAAAAGGCGGATCGTGCCACGCAAGCGACATAACCCATAAAGAGCCTTCTATAAAGCGTCAAACAAATTCAGCACGCACAAACCAACCCGAAAGACAAACCGGGCATTAGAAACATTAAGATATGGCAATACTTAAATTCCAACAAAGCGACCTTGTAAACCTCGAATTTTCGCTCGAACGCGAATTTTTGTCGACAAACCGCGCAGGCGGGTACATGAACACCACCATAACGTGCTGCAACACACGCAAATATCACGGTCTTATGGTTTGTCCCATCTCTGACGGCTCACAAGAACGTTATGTGTTGCTTTCGAGCATGGACGAGACCGTCATTCAGCATCAACAGAGCTTCAACCTGGCACTGCACAAGTTCCCGGGTTCTTACGAGCCAAAAGGCCACAAATATATCACCGCATTCGATTACACGCCCACGCCGTCGATAACATATCGCGTGGGCGGTGTCGTGTTACGCAAAGAGCTTTTATGGCTGCACACCTCTGACAGGCTGATGATAAAGTACACCCTTTTGGAGGCCACCTCGCCCACACGTCTAAGGCTGCGCCCCTTCCTCGCGTTCAGAAGCATCGACACCCTGAGCCGTGCCAACATGTTCGCCTCGGGCCACTCAACACCCGTGGAGGGGGGTGTGTCGGTGACGCCATATTCCGACATGCCTACGCTTTACATGCAGGTAGACAGCCCCAACGAGTTTTTGCCGGCACCCGACTGGTATTACAACTTCAAGTATGCCAAAGAGGCCGAGCGCGGATATGAATCGCAAGAGGACCTGCTGACCCCGGGTATCTTCGAGATGGACATAGCCAAGGGCCAGAGCATAATAGTGTCGTGCTCGCTATCTAAAATAGAGACCGAGGGGCTTACGCGCGAGTATGACGAAGAGATAGGCCGACGGTCGGTGAAGACAGAGTTCAAGCCTTGCCTGCAACACTCGGCACGTCAGTTTTTCGTGCGCCGCGGAGGCAAGACCGAGCTTATAGCCGGCTATCCGTGGTATGGCATGCGCGGACGTGACGCTCTGATGGCACTGCCGGGGCTGGCGCTGACACAGGGACGCATCGACGACATGACTGCCGTGCTGGACCTCCTGATAGACGAACGCAAGGAGGGCCTGTTTGCCAACTATCCGGGCGATTACTCGTCGTCAGACACCTCGTTGTACTTCTTCTACTGCATGAGCTGTCTTGAAAGCCACATAGGACGCGAAAATATATGGAACCGTTACGGCAGCGTGATGAAAGAGGTGCTCGACGCCTACATGTGCGACTCGCTCAAACGAGGCGTCATTGTGCATGACAACGGTCTGGTATGGGCCGACGGAGGCGGGCGTCCGCTCACATGGATGGATGCCGTGGTTGACGGCAAGGCGGTGACGGAAAGGCGCGGCTATCAGGTGGAGGTCAACGCCCTGTGGTACAAGGCCGTATGTTACACCCTTGAGTTGGCAAAGCAGTTTGGCGATAGCGCCACCGTAGACAAATGGGGCCACATGCCCGAGCGCATACGCAAGAGCTTCACAGAGACATTCTGGTTAGAGGAGGGCTACCTGGCCGATTATGTCAACGAAGAGGAGACATCGCGCCTTATAAGACCCAATCAGGTGATGGCATGTTCGTCGTCATACAACCTGCTTGACGATGCACAGACAATATCGGTGCTTGAGACCATAAACCGCTACCTATTGACCCCCAGAGGCTTACGCACACTATCGCCTGACAGTGTCGACTACACAGGCTTTTACGAGGGCGACGAAGAGGCGCGCAACCTATCGTCACACGAAGGCTCGATAAGGCCGTGGCTGCTGGTGCACTATCTGAGCGCCAAGCTGAGGATATACGGGGCCGGCTATCTGCCCAAAGCCAAAGAGATGTTAGAGTCGTTCCGCGAAGATTTCACCGAGTACGGCATAGGCACGGTGGCAGAGCTTTACGAGGGCAACCCGCCATACACTCCCAAAGGGGCCATATCGTTTGCTGTCAACGTGGCCGCGGTATTGAGCATGATACACTTGGTAGAGCGCATGGAGGCGGGTCTTTAATGTTGATTATTAATAATGAAGATATAAGAAGATGAGAGTTTTAATGTTTGGCTGGGAGTTTCCCCCTCACATCGCGGGCGGATTAGGTACGGCTTGTTACGGTCTGACACGCGGACTGGCGCGTGCCGGTGCCGAGGTGATTTTTGTCGTGCCCAAGGCTTACGGCGACGAAGACCAGCGCTTTGTGCGGGTGTTGAACGCCAGCGAGGTGGAAGCCGAGTATGGCAATGCCGTCATGGGAGACATATGGGAGCGCGTCAAGTTTATCCATATAGACTCCAACATCGTGCCTTACGCCTCTGAAGAGGAGTTTGCCTCGGAGGGCGAGAAGGCCAAGAAGGGCGGAAGTTTCAGAGACGGCGACATATGGCGCGAGAGGTTCAACTTCTCGGGCAAGTACGGCACCAACCTTATGGAGGAGGTATCGCGATTTGCGGTGGTGGGTGCCGAGGTGGCACGCATGTTAGAGGGTCAGTTTGACGTGATACACGCACACGACTGGCTGACATATTACGCCGGCATCGCCGCCAAGAGGATATCGGGCAAGCCGCTGGTGGTGCACATACACGCCACAGAGTATGACCGAAGCGGCGAGAACGTCAACACAACGGTGTATAACATAGAAAAGGCGGGCATGAGTGCCGCCGACAGGGTTATCGCCGTGAGCCACCTGACCGAGAACATTGTGGTCAACAAGTATGGCATAGACCCCAGAAAGGTGTGCGCCGTACACAACGCCGTGAGGTTTGCATCTAACGAGGCCGACCAGGCCGAAAGGGCGATACCCGACAAGATAATAACATTCTTAGGGCGCATAACCTTTCAGAAAGGTCCGGAATATTTCGTCGAGGCGGCTGCCAAGGTGCTCAAACGAGAGCCTAAGGCCCGTTTTGTGATGGCCGGAAGCGGCGACATGCTCAACGGCATAATAAGGCGTGTGGCCAAGCTCGGAATATCGGACAGGTTTCATTTCACCGGCTTCCTAAGGGGCGAAGAGGTGCAGCGCATGTTTGCCCTGAGCGACGTATATGTGATGCCGTCGGTGTCAGAACCGTTCGGAATATCGCCGCTGGAGGCCATGAAGTCTAACGTGCCGGTGATAATATCGAAGCAGTCGGGCGTGGCCGAAGTGCTCAAATATGCCATCAAGGTAGACTATTGGGATGTCGACGCGTTGGCTGACGCAATATACGGACTCATCAAGTACCCTGCCCTATCTGACATGTTCATAACAAAGGGTCAGGAGGAGGTCACCGCAATGAAGTGGAACAATGCCGCATTGAAGGTGATAGACGTTTACAAAGATGCGATAAACAACCCTTTGTAAACACGCGTACTTAGATTTAGTCAAGTTTCGGTTAACAACAAAAAACAACACTCAAATCATTATGAAGACAATCTGTTTATATTTTCAAATACATCAGCCGTTGAGGTTGAAAAAATATCGCTTCTTCAACATGGGGGTGGACACCAACTACACCGACGACCACCTCAACCGCACCACCGTAAGACAAGTGACAGAAAAATGCTATCTGCCTATGAACGAGCTTCTTTTGTCGCTGATAAAACGTCACGCAGGAGCACTGCGCGTGAGCTTCTCGCTCTCGGGCACCGCCATAGAGCAGATGAGGCAATATGCGCCCGAGGCTCTCGACAGCTTCCGTCGTCTGGCCGAGACAGGTGCCGTGGAGTTTGTGGCCGAGACATACTCGCACTCGCTAAGCTCTATAACATCACCCGAAGAGTTTAAAAAAGAGGTCGAGCTGCACACTGCCCTGACAGAAGAGCTGTTCGGACAAAAGCCCACAACATTCCGCAACACCGAAATGATATATTCAGATGCCATAGGTGAGGCGGTATCGCAGATGGGATTCACAGCCATGATAACAGAGGGTGCAAAGCACATATTGGGATGGAAAAGCTCAAACTACCTGTATGCCAACGCTATAAATCCGCGTCTTAAACTATTGTTGCGCAACGCCCGCCTGAGCGACGACTTACGTTACCGCTTCTCTGACCGCACATGGAACGAATGGCCCCTGACAGCAGACAAGTATCTGTCGTGGATAATGTCTGACAACAACCAGGGCGACGTCATAAATCTGTTCCTCGATTACGAGACTTTCGGCTATCACCAGAACGCAGACACCGGCATATTCGACTTCTTCAGCCACCTAATAGACAAGGCCATCAACGAGGGCATTGAGTTCATCACCCCCAAGGCTGTGGCCGAACGCTTCCAGCCCGTATCGGTACTGCACATCCCTTATGCCATATCGTGGACTGACGAAGAGCGCGACCTGACAGCATGGTTCGGCAATGAGCTACAAAACGAAGCCATATCCAAACTTTATGCTCAACGCGACAAGGTATATGCCGCCAACAACGACGAATTCTTCCACGTATGGCGCATATTGCAAAACTCAAACCACTTCTACTACATGAGCACCAAGTGGTTCAGCGACAACAGCGTCGCCAATGTCAACCCATACGGCTCTCCCTACGAGGCTTTCATCAACTACATGAACGTCCTCTCTGACTTCATCAGGCGCCTGGAGGCATAAACGAAACTGCGGATAATGGTTTGCCTTCACTGCGATAATGGTTTGACGGAACTGCCTCCGGCGGCCCTTCCGGGGGAGGGGTCACGGACCCCGTTTTGATATGTTTGAGGAACAACTAAGCGGATAATTACAGCTATCCCATAAATGTGTTTCGACATACGTCTCACACATTTATGGGATAGCTGTTTTTGGCCCTTGGGTTGAGTGCCTGGAAGATATTAGGCAGGGGCCATGACTCTCGCGGGAAAGGGTGCGGAAACAAAACAGAAACAATAACAGCAGCACGGCAAAGCATAGCGGACAGGGCGGCAAAAGCACGCACAAGTGAATCACCAGCCAGCTCCGGCCCAACTCTGACCCTTACGCAAGCCCTCGGGGAAGAATCAAAGAAATCAAAGAACCAAAGTATTAATATTTTGCGGACACAACGCACGCTAAAACCGTGCTGCTTATTGTTGTTGCTCATGCCCAAACTGCCGCTGTTGAAGACCAGGTTGTACGCGCTGTAAGAACTGCCCGCAACTGACGACCAATAGTAGCCGCCCTGACCCGCGTTGATCACCGTACCGTCCGAGCCGTTACGGTAACCTACAGCGGGAAACTCCACGGAATTAGAGCCGGAGGTGAACTTGATATATCCCATAATCGGATGAGTTCCATCCTCCGTGGCGACTTACAGCACTGCCATTAATAAGAGCCTGAAACTCTGAGTTAATAGGCAGACGGTAACCATCAGGGCAAGGATGGGTATTCCAATTGCTGGGGTAAGTCGACGTGTTCCATGACCCGCTGGGAGTAGCGCCACCTAACGACCCCGTGCTGTTCCACGCCACATTGATGCCCCACTGGTAGAACTTACCGTGTGATTCTGCCCGCACACCGTTGCACTGTGACGGCAGCTTGGTGGCGAAAGTTGCGCCGCCAGAAGCCTGTTTGGCAGGCGCGTGGTTTTTGCTTCGTTGAGGTTTTGTAACTCATGGTTTTGCCCGGCAGGGTTTTGTGCCGGCAGGCTTCCGCTCCGGCAGGGTGACGAGGGGCCCGGCAGATGGTTGTGCTGGCAGTTTTTTGCACCCGCAGTTTTTTGTGTCCGGCAGGGTTTTGTACTGACAGGCTTCTGCACCGGTAGGCTTGCGCAGGCATTATTTCGCACCACATGGTTTAGTGTCGCAAGTTTTTAGCCCGGCAGTTTTTGACCCGGCAGGGCGGCCGAGGCACGAGGCCGCAACGGGCCGACCCTCCCCCCGCGGAGGCCCGTAACCCCGCCAAGTAATTTATAGCGCAGTAACTAAGGGGTGGCAGTGATGCGCGTCACTTCCCCGCTTGCCTCCGCAGGCTCGGCCCGAAGCTGGTTCACGCTAAAGGGGCGTTAGGTGTGTAGCCCAGCCAGCCGCCCCGCCAAAAATTGCAGTCTGAGCAGCCGCCCGCCAGCACAGGAACAAAGCCAAACTACAAGCCAAAGCCTTGCCAAAAGCTAAAGCCAAATCGCCCCGCCCGCACAGGCAAAGCCAAACAACAAGCTACAAAGCATTGCCCAGCCAAAGCGCTCCGTATGTTTCACGCCCCACATCCGAATTTCACCATACCACTACACTCACCCCGCTGAGGCCGGCGCTAGCGCCGGCCCATCCCGCTCCGGCAGGGCGGTCTGAGTGAAACGAACACCGCACACTATTCCTTATAACCGGCATTACTAAGTATGCCGTAAGTATATCTTCCTTGTTTCCGGGACGAGGCAACGAGTCCCGAGCGGCCCGGAGCCTCCCCCAACGGAGGGCCGCATATCGGTGAATAATATGTAGGGCGGTGAATTAGTGGCGGCGGTGATGCTCATGACTTTCATTGCTGTGCCCTCCGCAGGCTCCGTTCCGCTCTCCGTTGTGTCTGTTTCACGCCTCACAGCCTAATTTCACCACGCCACCTACACTCATCCAGTGCGGCCGGCGCTGGCGCCGGCCCACCCCGCACCGGCAGGGCGGTCTGAGTGAAACGAAACCGCACACTATTCCATATCACCGGCATAACGAAGTATGCCGTAAGCAAAAATTCCTTGTGCCCGGGCTGAGGAACGAAGCCCGAGCGGCCCGGAGCCTCCCCCAACGGAGGGCCGCATATCGGAGCATAACATGTAGGTCGGTGAATTAGTAACGGCAGTGATGCTATTCGGTTTCTTGCTGTGCCCTCCGCAGGCTCCGTTCCGCTCTCCGATGTGCCAAAAGCACGTTTCGTCCAAGCAGCCGACCCACCAGCACAGGCACAAAGCCAAACTACAAGCTATAAAGCATTGCCAAAGCGCCCGGCCTGTTTCACGCCTCACGGACTAATTTCATCACGCTAAAGGCACGTACCGGCCAACCCAAGGTGCCGCACGTCTTTGTCACTCACCACACCAGAGCATCATCACGT
>JAIECQ010000038.1 GCA_029068395.1 Rikenellaceae bacterium | reverse complement strand
AAGCCCTCGGGGAAGAATCAAAGAAATCAAAGAACCAAAGAATTAATCATTGGCGGACACAACGCACGCTACGACCGTACTGCTTATTGGTGTAATTCACGCGCAAATCGCTGCTATTGAAGTACAGGTAGTACGCGTGGTTAGAACTGCTCGCAACTGATGACCAATAGCCGCCGTACGTACCCACGTCACTGGTCAACGAACCGCCCGTTAAGCGGCCACCGACAGCGGGAAACTCCAATTTCTTAGACGAGTCTATCTTTAACGTCAAGGCAATATATCCGTAATCAGAAGTTGACCATCCACCGCCGTTTGTGCGTGTGCAATTATCTATCAGACTCTGATACTCTGTATTGGTTGGCAGACGGTAACCGTCCATGTCCTGATGGTTACAGCAAACTTCCGCACCGGCATGGCTTTGCGCGAGCAGGCTTTTGCATCGCAGTGGTTTGTTTCAGCAGGTTTTGCTGCGGGCGTTATTTTGCGCCGGCAGGGTTTTGTTTCGTTAGTTTTTTGCACCGCATGGCTTCCGCTCCGGCAGGGCGGCGAGGTACGAGCCGCAACGGGCCTCGCCTCCCCCCGCGGAGGCCCGTAACCCCGCCACGCAATTATAGGCAGTGACTAAGTCACGGCGGTTATGTGCGTCACTTTCACACTTGCCTCCGCAGGCTCGGCCCGAAGCTCCTTCATGCTAAAGGCATGTACCGGCCAACCCAAGGTGCCGCACGTCTTTGTCTCTCTCCACGCCAGAACATCATCACGTCCTCGACCTCCACCCCGATGAGGCCGACCTGCGGTCGGCCCACCGCGCACCGGCAGGAAACCCGGCACCGCGGTCTAAGTGCAACGAAACCGCACACTATTCCTTATCTCCGGCATAACGAAGTATGCCGTAAGCAAAGATTCCTTATAACCAGGCTGAGGGACGAAGCCCGAGCGGCCCGGAGCCTCCGCCCAACGGAGGGCCGCATATCGGTGAATAATATGTAGGGCGGTGAATAAGTCACGGCAGTGATGCTCTTCATTTTCATGCTGTGCCCTCCGCAGGCCCCGCGCCGCTCTCCGATGTGCCAAAAGCACGTTTCGTCCATACAGCCGCCCCGCCAGCACAGGCACAAAGCCAAACCACAAGCCCGAAGCCTTGCCAAAAGCAACAGCCAAAGCGCCCCGCCAACACAGGCATCAAGCCAAAGCATTTACATGCTCCACGGCCAAATTTCATCACGCCGCAACGCTCACCCGTGAGGCCGGCGCGGTCTGAGTGAAACGAAACCGCACACTATTCCTTATGTTTTTGTGCCGACAGACTTCCGCGTCGTCAGGGGCGGTCACAGACAGACACTAAAGCGTCATCACCATGGCCTGCACCTTACTTACCGTACCTTATCTGCCCTACCCTCTCTTGCATGCGGGCGACCCGTTTGGGATACTTGGCGGCAACATTATCTTTCTGACCGATATCCTTTTTGACATTGAACAGCTGAGGCTCTTTCATGCGGCCCGACTCCATCGGGGGCACCCAATAGCCCTCGTTGACCATGGGGGGAATGAATATCCAGTTGCCGGCACGCAACAGCACATTGTCGCCGCAGGCATCGAGCAGAAGCTCATCGCGCCCGTGAGGTGAGCGTCCCATGAGGGCATCAGAGAGGTCAACACCGTCTTTGGTCTTGTTTTCCATGCCCAACATAGAGGCAAAAGAGGCGCAGAGATCCATTTGGCATACCAAGGCATCAGATTCTCCAGGAGTGATATGTCCGGGCCAGCGCACCAGGAAGGCCACGTGGGTGCCGCCGTCGTACGAGCTGTACTTGCCGCTACGGAAAGGACCCGCGGGCTTGTGGTCGCCGAGCTTCTCGATGGCCTGGTCTACATAGCCGTCGTCAAGCACGGGGCCGTTGTCGCTGGTGAATATGACGATGGTGTTGTCGGCCAGCCCCAACGAGTCGAGCGTGTCAAGAAAGCGCCCTACGCACCAGTCGGCCTCAAGCACCACATCGCCGCGCGGACCAAGTGGCGACTTGCCGGCAAAGCGGGGATGGGGCACACGTGGCACATGAGGCTGATGCAGAGCGTAATAGAGGAAGAAAGGCTCGTCACGATGCTCGGCAACGAAGTCGGTGGCCTTTTGCAGGAATGTGTCGGCCATGTCTTCATCGACCCACAGGGCCGACTTGCCGCCACGCATGTAACCTATGCGCGGTATGCCGTTGGTGATGGCCTGGTCGTGCCCATGACTTGGGTGCACCTTCAGAAGCTCTGGGTTGTCTTTGCCGGTGGGCTCGCCGGGGAAGTTGCGGCGATAGCTCACCTCTATGGGGTCGGAGGGGTCGAGGCCCACCACATGGCCGTTCTCGACGAAGACGGTAGGCACACGGTCGTTGGTGGCAGCCGTGATGAACGAGTAGTCGAAGCCCACCTGACCGGCACCCGGGATTATCTCACGGTTCCAGTCTACATTGCCGCGTCCTAATCCGAGATGCCATTTGCCTACCGCGCCGGTAACGTAACCAGCCTCTTGAAGCATCTTGGGCAGGGTGGGCATAGTGTCTCTGATGATAAGAGGAGCATCGCCGGGCAGCACCTGCGCGCCCTCACGCCACGGATAACGCCCCGTGAGCAGCGAGTAACGGCTGGGGGTGCTGGTGGCAGAGGCGGCATATCCGTTGTTGAAGCGCAGTCCCTCGCGGGCGATGCGGTCAATGTTGGGGGTGACTATCCCGTTTGCCCCATAGGCGCTTATGTCGCCAAATCCGAGGTCGTCGGCCAAAATGACAACTATGTTGGGCTTTTGTCCCGACTCCTGCGCATGCAAGGCATGGAAAGGCAGAAGACAACCGGCAAACGGCAGCAAGTCAACAATTTTCATCGTAATATGTATTTAAAAAATATTATTCTAACCGCTCAAAATTAAAAAAATAATCTGACGACACAAAAGCCCGCTTATTGGCAATCTGTTTTGCAGAGCATCGCCCGGACAAAAGAGATTGCAGTGCGCACCATTGCCCTGCCTGCTGCCCGAGGGTGCGGCAAGCATGCTCTTGTCGGGATCCTACGACAGACAGAGGCCTCCAAAGAGTTTCCAGTACGACGACTGACAACGCTGACGGCTACAAAAAAAATAAAAATATCTGTTTTTCCATCAACATTTACCATAAACTTATGCTCATTACGAGTCAAAGAAAGTCCATCACCAGCTTTGTAAAGA
>JAIECQ010000037.1 GCA_029068395.1 Rikenellaceae bacterium | reverse complement strand
CCACGCGCCGCGTCGGCGCTGTCTTTCGTGTTTGCAAGGGCGCTCTTTCCCGACCTGTGTAGTCGGCTATTTCAAAAAGAATCACCCGTGCCCCCGCGGGGAGTGCCTTGGTGGTCGCGACGGGGGTGGCGGGGTTGTCACGACCGGCAGCGGAGGCAGAGTGATTCGTGTCAGTATATCATTTCAAACTCGTCTATATAGAGCGTGCTACCTTCGCCGCCGATAAAGTCAGAGCCGTATATGCTTGAGGTGGCCACCATGACGATATGGGTCGGCCTGATGGTGTTGCCGGCACCATCTTTGGCGAGGGTGTAATCTATGTTGAAGCCGCCCTCGGTGTACACATCTTTGTTCTCAGCCGACTTGAACTCGCCGTAACCCACCACCGTGGGGTTGGACGGACGTTCGGTCAGGTTGGGGTCGCCCCAGTTCTCAAGGCTGATATAGACGTGCATCTGGTCGTCTTCTCCCTGGTGAGAGCCTCCGCCGCGGTTGATCTTCGTGGAGGTGTACTTATAGTGGAAGCGCAGGCCTGAGGGGCGGCCGGTGAACGGACGTCCGAAGTGGACGCTGGCCTTCTTGTTTGTCATGTTGGTCTTGAAGTAACCGGTGAAAAGGTTACCCGCCGCAAAAGTATTGGCGATGCCGCTTACCCATATGGATGTCATCTTGACGCCACGGCCGCGGTATGCTTCCGGCTCGTCGACAGGCACGGTGTTGGAGTTGGCCACTATGGTGACGCCGCTGTTGCCGGTATCCCAGTATTGGCTCACGTCGCCGCCCCACGGATTCCATGTCTTGCCGTTTTGTGTCCATGCCTCCATTTTGAGGTTGGGTACATAGAGCTTGCTTTCGGTGGTGAAGGTAAGCTCGTCGCCTGTAATCAGTGCTGAGCGTGAGCGCACCTTGTATCGTGTGTCTGACTCAAGACCGCGCAGGGTGGTGCCGAACACTTTGCCGTCTATCGTTATGTCGCTCTCGTGGCATTCCATCCACTCGGTGTCGCCATCCTTGCAGTATTCGAAGGTGAGACCTTCGGGTTGCTCCGTGCTTGTCCACGCCCCCTCTATGTGGGCATAGGTGGCGAAAGCTTCGATGTGGCGCAACTCGGTGTCGGCCTTGGCAGAGCGCACGTTGAAGCTCACCTCCTGTTCAATGAAGCGTGAGCGGCTGTCGAGCATCATGATGGTAATGGTGTGCTGACCTAACTTCATCTTGTCGGTCAGGCCCGAGAAGTCGATAAAGCCCGTGTCAGAGCCTGCGCCGCCCCAGGTGAGACCTGCCGCATTGAGGGCGGCAATCTTGTCGTCGTCGGCTGTGGTGAGGTTGGTAAATTCGGGCAGACCTTGCTTTGTGAGCGTCGGGTCGCAGTGGGTGACATAGAGCAGGTCGATGCCGGCAGGGGCATCTATGTTGACACGCGCCGGTGTCAGCACCTCTGACCATATGGCGGTAACGCCTCCGAGGTCGAGGTCGTCAGAAGAGAAGCTGCCCATGGGTATGTCACATGGGGTGACCATTATCTCGTGGTCGATGTTGCCGGTTGTGGCGTCGACCTTGACAGAGGTGTGTATGCCGCCGTCGGTTATCTCGCCGGTGTCTGACACCTTGAAGGTGAACTTATAGTGCTCGCGCGGCTTGACGCCGGTGATGGTCTTGCGTATGTGGTAAGAGGTGCCCTGGGTGTTGGTAAGGTCGAGCACCCAGGTGATGGAGCCACTGGCTTTGAAGTAGGCTGAGCGGCTTTCGCCATCCTTGAAGGTGAGGGCGCTTTGCTCGTCGACGTTGTTGGTGATGGTGGCCTCGAAGCGAGAGAAGCTGTCGGCAATGCTCTCGTCGAAGCTGACGCTCACTTTGACGTTGGCCAAAGAGCAGACCGGAGACACCGATGTCACACTGCCGCTCTTTATCTTGAACTTCTGTGACCCGACAAGATAGGGCGTCTCCCAGCCAGAGACGACATCATCGCCGCAGGTGGCCGTGAGCGTGTATGTGCCATAGTCAAGCTCAACGGCTTCGGGCATGTTGTTACTGTCTTCGAACGACATTACCTCGACGCCTTTTTCATCGGTTATCTTTACTCGGTAACTGTCTGAGCCATCAGAATATGTGGTCCTTTCGATTACCGAAACATCCTTTCGTATGCTCTCTATGAGCAGCACGCCTTTATCCTTGTCGAGCTTGCCGCTTGGGTGTTGGGTGCATGACGGCGTCAGGCACACTGTCGACAAGGCGGCGACAAGGGGTGCGATATGGCGTTTTATGTCGGTAAATAACCTCATTTTGTAATCTCTTTAGTTATATTGCCTCTTTTCGCTTTATTGTTTCCGACAGCGAGAGGCTTTGCCGTACCGATCGATCAGTTCGTGCGGACGATCGTGAGAGTGGCTTTCTCTTCCACGCCGTTGGCGTCGGTGAGGGCGATGTGGAATTTATGCGTGCCCTCTTCGAGCAGGGACATGAAGGTGCCCACCGAGAACGATGCCTCTTTGGCGCCGGCAATGGGATCGTTGCCTATGAGTCCTAAGCCGACGAATACCTCTTTAAGCTCGGGCGTCAGGTTGGCGATGTCGAAGCTGACAGGGAGGCCGAATCCGCCCAACAGCTCCTCCGTGAGCAACGGAGAGTCTATCTCGACGATGAGGTTGGCGATACCTGCCGGAGCGGTGAAGTTGACGATCACCTCTGCGCTCGCCGCTTCTGCGGCTGTGAAAGTCAGAGGGTTGGCTATGTCGAAGCCCTTGCCTTTGATGGCGGGAGTGCCGCCTTGGACGGGGGTGTCGGGATCGGCCCAGGGATCGTCTATGTCGCCGAAGTCGCTGCCGTCACCATCATCACCGCCCTCTTCGGGGATGGCCACGTCATGGTTTTTGTCGGTTGCCGTGCCGTCGAAAACTATGCCCAATTCGGCCTGACCCGTGCCTATGGCGCTGATGCGGAAGCAGTGCAGCTCGTTGGCGCTTATCTGGTCTATCATGACGGTCTTGGTGAGCACAGTGCCGCTCTTTTTGCTGACACCTTTGGCGGTGACCCTCAGGCCGCCGGTGCCGACAGAGAAGAAGCCGTATTTGTCTTTACCGTCGGGGGTGAAGACAAGCTCGCTGTTTTTGTTGCCGGCATCCGTTTTGGCTATGGTGACGGTGCCGCCTTCGAGCTGGCCGGCAAAGCTGGGGTCGAACTCTACGTATGTGGCAGCGTTCTGGAGCTTGCACGAGAGGTTGATCTCGGTGAGCTTGCCGGGCATGATGCCTATGCGGTCTTCGCCCTTGAAGTGGGGGCTGTCAAAGCCGGCAACCTTGATGTCGCGGCTCTCGGCTATAAGGGTGTAGCTGCCTTTCTCTATCTCGGCAACGGGGGGCACGTCAGAGAAGCGCTCCCACTGATGGGTGACGGCCTCGGTCTCATTGTCGATAAGGGTTATCTTGAAGTTGTCGATAACAGCCATTGCGGCGATGGCGTCACGATGCTCGTTTACAGAGGCTTCGTCGTTTGTGGTGCCGTGGTTTGAGACCGACAGACCCTGCATGTCGGGGCGAGATTTGAGGCTGAAGCCCATATCTTTGCCGGTGCGAGAGGTGTTGCTGGCGCATGATGCCGCCACTATGCCGCCTGCAAGCAGAATCAAGGTGTATAAAGACTTTTTCATAATAATCTCTGTTTTGTTACGGAGTCTGTGTGGCTGTTGCGATTAGGCTATAGCCGTAGGACAGATTCCTATAGTTTTGTATATATCAACTCGACGTTGTCTACTGTAAGGACATTGCCGATGTATTTACTGTCTGCGTATGCCTTGAATGCACCCTGCGAGCCTTTGACCGGGATTGCATTGGGGTTGTCGGACGATGACGACATGAACGCTATTGATATGTGTGTCGCCGAAAGGCGTTTGTTGCTATACTTAAATTTTATGGTGCCGCGGGTGAAGTCGTCCATCGGAGTCCTGGCCGTTTCGGGGTCGATGTGGGCGCGCGCCAACTCGGTGACAGTGCCGTCGTCTGCCCTGTGCTCAACTATGGCCCACACGTCGAAAGGCTCTTCGCCAATCTGGGCGAACTTATAGTCAAACCGTACTCCCTCGGGACGTGACGGGAACTGCCGACCCATATTTTCAGTGCGGGCAGAGAGGTCGTAATCGCCTATGAAGAGCATGCCCGGAGTGATGTTTTTCTTTACGCCGCCAAAGTCGGTGAATGTCGAGCCTTTGCCCCAGTTGACGGTGCTTATCTCTGCCGCCAGCCCTGTGGGTCCTTGCACCGAACGTGTACCTGAGTATTGGTTGTAATATGTCGAGGTACCGCTCTTATCGCTCGTTGTAAGGGGGTTGCGCGTGTCCCAATATTTGGTGGCAGGGTTGTTGTAATCGTAAGGGAAGACCTCGTATATCGCGATACCCATGGCTCCCTTTTTGTAGCACATGTTTTCCGTCCATGTCTCAAAGCCTCTGTCTGGCACCTGCTCGTCTTTCTCTGTTGTCAAATCGGTCTCGGGGCTGAATGTGCTGTTGTTGTAGCACATCCTTATCTTATAGGTTGTCTGCGGATTGAAGCCCCATGCCTCCATGACAAGGCTGTCGCCCTCTTCGTTGAGGTTATGGTCAGCCGGCAGGTCGAGCCACTGGCCGCCAACAAGGCGCTGCACCTTGAACTTGGCAGGGTTGGCGTCGGTGATGGTTACGCCCGTCTCTATGTGTCGTGCCCAGGCTGCACCCTCGGCGCTCATCCAGTCGAAGCGCGCGGGGTCGACGTGGGCGGTGTACGCAGGGCTTGTTATCGTCTGTCCCACACCGTCGGTGACCTTCAGGGTGAAGGTGTGGTCTCCGGAGGGAAGCATGCCCAATGCGGCGCTAAAGTCGATGTTGCCAGATGTGTTGTCGGTCATGTCGTCCCATTTGAGCGAGTCGCGTTCGAGTAACTGCTCGAGGTCGGAATCCAGCATCAGCAGGTCGAACTCCTCGGGCCAGCCTTTGGCCTGAAGAGCAGGCGAGTTGACTTTGAGAACGCACTCCCGTATCTGGCCGGGGGCGTATATACCTATGCGGGCATTCTCGGTGAAGCCCTCGGTGTATGTGACACGCTCGTTTTCAAAGCCGGTGACCGCAAACTCGGGCGCAGGCTTGGGAAGCATGAATTTGGGAATCTCGAAAACAAGCTCTTTGTCGTCGGTGGAGAGGTCTTTCTCGATGTTCAAAGAGAATGATCCTCCTTCGTTTTTGAGGTTGAGCTTTATGTGTTCGCCCGGTTTGACGTCTTTTATGGTCGGGGGAATGTAGGTCTTTTTCTCTCCGTTCATGTTGACGAATGAGATTTTCATTCGTATGTCGGCGGGAGGGGCGAAAGCGGAACGATCTTCTTCGGCGGTGAAGGTAAGGCGTGTGCCCGAGGTGTAAAGAAGAACCGAAAAATCGGAGTGTGCCGCACGGAACTCCTCGTCGGGGCATACGCTTATGCGGACGTTGCGCAGTTTGGCCGTGACCGTTACGGGAGTGACCTTGCCGGCCACGATGGTGACGGGGCTTTCACCGTAATAATAGGGCTTGCCGAAGCCCACCTTCGTGGAGTCGCCGTAAAACGCCACCACCTTATGGGTGCCGGTACGTACGTTGCCGTAGCCGATAAGGTCGGAATAACGGTTCCACTTTTTGATGAGCGTCTCTCCGGAATATATCAGTAGGCGGAAATTGCCGAGTGTGGTGCCCCAGTCGTCGACAGGTTCATCTATGCTGTTTGCGGTCTCATAGCAGGCCAGCGACATGCTTATGGTGCCTTCGTCCGGCCCTGAAGTCTCGTTTGCCTGATGGCATCCCAGCGCAAGAAGCGTGGAGATAAATATGATGGTAAATGCTTTAGCCATATTCTCAACCCTTTCCTTGTCTTAAACCGCTCCTTAGAATTAAAGGTGGCGTTTTAATAGCTTGCGGTTGTTTTCTATTCGGCGAGATGTCTCGCTGTCGACTGTTTTTTAATGCGGAGCCCCGGTTGTGGGCGGCTCATTATATCAGGTCTACTTCATCTGGGGTCAGCCCCTTTAATGTGCAGGCTTCTTTGTGCGGCCTTTCGACAAGTGTTTCTGTCAGTAACCTTAGCGGGGCAAAGATATGCTATTTTCGATGTAGCGCCAAGATTTTTTTTGCTTTTTTTAGCTTTGGATGCCCTACAGCATGTTGTAGGGGCGATTGTCGGGTGTCGGTCGGATGTTGCAGGGGATGGGGGTATGGCAGATTAGTGTTTTTGTCCGTTTCGCCTTTTTGCGGTAACGATTATGCGGATTTTCCCTTTTCGTCTCTTACATGTCGGCCTGATATCGGGTGTATTGTGATGAATTTTTTTGCATGCACGGGAAAAATGGAGATAATGCGATGCAACTCGGAAAATATTATTATCTTTGTAGTGCTTTGCGATGCAAGGGGCCTCCTATTAGGGTGGGGTCGTAAGTGAAACTATGGCGGCCGTAAGTAAGGTTATGGCGGCCGTAAGTGAGACTATGGGGGCTGTAAGTAAGGTTATGGCGGGGAGTCATAAATGAACCTTTCCATATGGTAGCTTGCCGCAAGAGAGCCTTTTGTAAAGAGGTGCTGAAAAAGGACTTAAACTTTAACCGTTATGAAGATAACAGATCAGAAATTATCGGGCCAGGTGAGGGTGGAACACGACCTTCTGGGCGACAAGAGCATTCCCGTCGAGTATTATTTCGGCGTGCAAACCATGCGTGCGGTGGAAAACTTTCATATCAGCCGCGTGAGTCTGGGTATGTATCCCGTGTTTGTCAAGGCGCTGGCTATTGTCAAGCAGGCTGCCGCCGAGGCCAACTGTGAGCTGGGCATCCTCCCGGTCGAGATACGCGACGCCATCGTGGCCGCATGTAAAGAGGTGCGCGAGGGTAAGTTTGACGAGCATTTCGTTGTCGACATGGTGCAGGGTGGTGCCGGCACATCTACCAACATGAACGCCAATGAGGTGATTGCCAACCGTGCGTTGGAGATAATGGGTCACAAGAAGGGCGAGTATAAATATTGCCATCCCAACAACCACGTAAACCTCTCTCAGTCTACCAACGACGCCTATCCGACATCGGTGCGCGTGGCATTGCTTTACCGTACCCGCGACCTTGTGGATACCCTCAAGAAGTTGGTCGAGGCGTTCCGTGCCAAGGGCGAGGAGTTTGCCGACGTGATAAAGATGGGCCGCACTCAGATGCAGGATGCCGTGCCCATGACCCTCGGGCAGGAGTTCGGCGCCTATGCCGCAACTCTGGCAGAGGAGATAGATCGTCTGGAGCATAACGTGCGTCTGTTCCTTGAGGTCAACATGGGTGCCACGGCCATAGGTACCGGCATCAACTCAGACCCCGATTACACGCCCACCTGTATCAAGCATCTGGCGCAGATATCGGGCATGCCCGTGGTGGCGGCAGGCAACATGATTGAGGCTACCAACGATACCGGCGCGTTCATCATGTATTCGTCGGCGGTTAAACGTCTGGCTGTCAAGTTGTCGAAGATAAGCAACGACCTGCGTCTGCTCTCTTCGGGTCCGCGCACAGGCTTCAACGAGATAAACCTGCCTCCCATGCAGCCCGGCTCGACCATCATGCCCGGCAAGGTCAACCCCGTAATACCCGAGGTGGTCAGCCAGATAGCATTCAAGGTGATAGGCAACGACCTTACCGTCACCATGGCCGTAGAGGCGGCTCAGCTTGAGCTTAACGCCATGGAGCCTATCATAGTGCAGGCGCTGTTTGAGAACATAGAGATGCTGATAAACGGCATGAACACTCTGCGCGAGAGGTGCATTGTGGGCATCACTGCCAACAAGGAGCGTTGCCGCGACATGGTTTACCACAGCATCGGTCTCGTAACCGCCCTTAATCCCTATTTGGGTTATGAGGTGTCGACCGAGTTGGCAAAAGAGGCTCTTGAAAACAACAAGGGCGTATATGACTTGGTACTCGAAAAAGGGCTGATGTCTAAAGAGGAGCTTGACAATGTGTTGCGTCCCGAGAACATGGTCAAACCGCGTAAGTTTATCACCAAGAAATAGCTTGCCGAAGATAGATCGGAATGATTCCGCTTCGTCTCTTTTAAGTGGCTTGACAGAGCCTTGAAAAACGGAGCGAAGTTCGGCGATAAATTCCGATGCGATGAAAAAGGCCGTCTTAAGACGGCCTTTTTCGTGCGCCGGTGTCGGGACGGTGTCAGGCGATGTTCGGGACTGAGGCGTGGTGCCGGCGGGACTGCGAGTGCTGTGACGATGTGAGGCCGGGTGCGGCGCTGGGGCATATCTCTGTTTTCGAGAGCTGTGCGAAGAGGGGGACTATATATAATAAGGTGTGGGACGAGGCGGTGCTGCGGAAAAAGGAGGGGCGGGGCGAGGATAGCGAGAAAAAATAGAGATTGCAACACGAGTGCAAGAGTAAATTCATATCTTTGTATTCGATGAACAGACGATTGTTACATATCGTGTTATTGTTGGCGGCCACCGTTTCGTTCGTGGCTCATGCCGTCGTGACGCACCATCATCACATAGAGAAGGTGTGTATCGGGGCTATGACGGAGTGCCGTTGTTGCGCCGAACATGGCGGATGCGACTGTCAAGGCGGGTGCGGTGCCTGTCATGACGCCGATATGTGCGAGCAGGAGTGTGTGGCTTTCGCTTTGTTCGACTTGCCGCACTCCGGCGACGATCGGTCTGTTGTTGTGTACGAGTTGCCCGATTGGTTGTCGGAGGGCCTTTTGCCTGAAGAGACGGGTGTGCCTGCGGTGTGCCGGGGGCATGTGTCGGTGGGTGACGGTATATGCTTGATTACGGAATGTCCGACCGGGAGATCTTCCTCTTTGCGTGCCCCGCCGGTGGGGCTGTGTGTGTGAGGTCTCGCATCGGGACGATGGCAGAGACCTGTGTTTGCGGCAATAGTTGCGGCATAGTTCTTACAATTTAATTACCGGACAATCATGTTTAGATATTCAGTATTGTTTGCGGCGTTTCTGCTTGTCGTCTCGTGCGGCGGCAGAGGAGCCGGAGAGGGTGCTGCCGTTGCCATGAGCGCGGAGCACGACCACGACCATAAAGATGAGCATAACCACGGTCAGGAGCACGTTCACGGCGCCCTCGGCCATGAGCAGGAGCACGCCGAGCAGGAGCACGCCCACTCGGAGGATGCCCGGATAATAGAGTTTAATCCACGCACGGCTGCCGAGCTTGGCTTTGAGATGACAGAGGCGGCATTGCGTCCTTTGGGCGAAGTTGTGCATGTGGCCGGTCAGGTGGCGGCGGCACAGGGCGACGAGGCGGTGGTGTCGGCGCCGGTGTCGGGCATGGTGGTGTTGCCGGTCAGGCGTTTGGCCGACGGAGTGTACCTCTCTAAGGGGCAGACCCTTATGACCATAGTGTCTGACGACATGTTGCAAGACAACTATATGGAGCAGTTCAGGGCGGCAAAGGCGGCTTATGACAAGGCTGCGGGCGACTACAGCAGGGCCGTTAGGCTGGCCGGCGACACTATTGTGAGCGCCAAGGAGTTGGCCTCAGTGACGGCGGAGTATGAACAGGCCAAGTCTCGTTATGAGGTGTTGGCGCGTAACGCCATAGAGGGGGGCAAGCGTGTGGTGGTGCCCATAAGCGGTTATGTGGGGTCTGTAGATGTGCGTCAGGGCCAGTATGTCGCTTCGGGGACGCCTCTTGCGGTGGTGACGCAGGGCAGGCGTATGAGGTTGCGCGTGGATGTGCCGCAGCGTCACTTTGCCGTGATGGGGCATAGCCTGTCGGCGCGTTTTGTGACCCCCTACGACGGCAAATGTTACGACATTGCCGATATGGACGGGCATCTGATATCTAAGGGGAGGTCGACCGACGGTGGATTTTTCGTGCCCGTAACCTTTGAGTTTGACGGCGGCGGCAAGGTGATGCCCGGATCGTTCGTAGAGGTATATCTGTCGGACGATGATGCCAAAGAGAGGTTGGCCGTGCCGGTGGGGGCGCTCGTGGAGGAGCAGGGCGTATATTCGGTATATAAGAATGTGGGCCCTGACGAGTTTGAAAAACAGTATGTCAGAACAGGCATTAACGACGGCGAGTATGTCGAGATAGTGGCGGGCCTGAAACCGGGCGACAAGGTGGTGTCGAGCGGTGCCTATTATGTAAAGTTGGCGGGGGTATCGGCTTCGGTGCCGGCGCACAGTCATTCACATTAACAGGTTAAAGAGATGATAAACAGAATAATAAGATATTCTCTCGACAACAGGTTGGTGATAATGGCGCTCTCTGTGCTGCTGATGTTTGCGGGCGGTTATACCGTCTGGCGCATGGAGGTCGATGTGTTTCCCGACCTTACGGCGCCCACCGTGGTGGTGATGACCGAGGCGCAGGGGCTGGCCTCCGAAGAGGTGGAGCGGTTAGTGACCTTTCCCGTCGAGACGTCGTTGAACGGCGCCACCAACGTGCGGCGTGTACGTTCGCAGTCGTCGACCGGCTTTTCTGTGGTGTGGGTAGAGTTTGACTGGGGCACCGACATATACATAGCCCGTCAGATTGTCACCGAGAAGCTCGGCAGCGTGGCCGAGCAGTTGCCCGACGGTGTGGGGGTGCCCACTCTGGCTCCGCAGTCGTCGTTGCTCGGCGAGGTGATGATAATAGGGGTGACCTCAGACAGCATGTCGCTGGGGCAGTTGCGCACGTTGGCCGACTGGTCTATGCGTCCGCGCCTGTTGTCGGTGGGCGGCGTGGCTCAGGTGACGGTGTCGGGAGGCGAGGTGGCCGAGTATCAGATACTTCTCGACCCATATCGCATGAAGCATTACGGCGTCACCCTCGACGAGGCACTGGCAGCAGCCGGACAGCTCAACGCCAACGCCTCGGGCGGTATTATGAACAGCCGCGGTAACGAGTATATAATACGCGGCATGGTGCGCACCACTGACCCCGGGCAGATGGAGCGCGCCTTAGTCAAGCAGTCTGACGGTCTGCCGGTCACATTTGCCGATATAGCAACGGTGCGCATGGGGGCCAAGAGTCCGGTGTTGGGTGAGGCCTCTGTGGAGGGCAAACCTGGCGTGCTGCTCTCGATAACCAAGCAGCCGGGGGTTGACACCGGCCGTCTTACCGAAGAGCTTGATGCGACGATAGAAGAGCTGAAAAAGAACATGCCCGCCGATGTGGTGTTCAATACCGACATTTTCCGTCAGTCGACATTTATAGACGCCTCGATATACAACATAGAGCGTGCACTGATAGAGGGGGCCGTGCTGGTGGTGGTGATACTGTTCATCTTTTTGGCCAATGTGCGCACCACCGTTATCTCGCTGGTGGCCATACCGTTGTCGTTGTTATTCTCGGTGGTGGTGCTCAAGGTCATGGGGCTGACGCTCAACACCATGAGCTTAGGAGGGTTGGCCATTGCCATAGGTTCGCTGGTGGACGACGCCATAATAGACGTTGAGAATGTCTTTCGCAGGTTGCGTGAGAATAGCCTGCTGCCGCCAGAGAGTCGGGCTCCCAAGCTGAAGGTGATATATGAGGCGTCGGCAGAGATTCGCTCGTCGATATTCAATGCCACGCTCATCATCATAGTCACTTTCGTGCCCCTCTTCTTTCTTAGCGGCATGGAGGGGCGCATGCTCAAGTCGTTGGGTGTGTCGTTCATCGTGTCGCTCTTCGCCTCTATGGTGGTGGCCGTTACCCTCACGCCCGTATTGTGCTCATACATGCTCACCTCTGACAAGATGCTGGCCGGTCATGAACGCGAGCCGTGGATTACCCGCAAGATGAAAGATGGTTATCGCAGGCTGCTCGCCTCGGTGCTGGCACATCGCAAGGCGGTGGTGGTCGTGGCCGTGGTGCTCTTCGGCTGCGCCATGTTTGTGATGACGCGGTTAGGACGCAGCTTTCTGCCTCCCTTTAACGAAGGCTCCATGTCGATATCGTTGGCAACCCTTCCGGGTACCGATATGGCCCACAGCGGACGTTTGGCCTCCATTGCCGAAGAGATGCTTCTTGGCATTCCCGAGGTCAAGACCGTGGCACGCAAGACGGGGCGCGCCGAGCTTGACGAGCACGCCTTAGGCTCTAACACATCAGAGCTTGATGTGCCTTTTGTGCTTAGAGACAGAAGCCGCGAAGAGCTGTTTGCCGAGGTGAGGGAGAAGCTCGGCTCGATAGACGGCGTGGTGTTTGAGATAGGTCAGCCAATATCGCACCGCATGGATATGTTGCTCTCGGGCACGCGCTCTAACATAGCCATCAAGATATTCGGCGACGACCTGCAACGCATGTTCGCAATAGGAGGCTCTATAAAGGCGCTGGTAGATGACATCCCCGGGTTGGTGGATGTAAACGTGGAGCAGCAGATAGAGAGTCCGCAGATACACATAAAGCCTCGGCGCGAGGTGTTGTCGCGGTTGGGTATGACGCTCGGCGACTTTGTGGAAGATATAGAGGTGGCGCTGGCAGGACGTGTGGTGTCGCAGGTGTATGACAGGTCGCGCAATTTTGACGTGACCGTAAAGTTTGATGACAGGGCGAAAGAGTCGCCCGAGGCTTTGGGTCAGATACTCTTCGACGTCACGGTGGATGGCCGCAGCGTCAAGGTGCCGTTGGGATATATTGCCGATATTGTGTCGACATCGGGTCCCAACTCGGTAAACCGCGAGAATGTGATGCGTAAGGTGGTGGTGTCGGCAAACGTGGAGGGGGGCGACCTGCGGGGCGTGGTCGACGAGATTGCACGTCGCGTGGATGAGTCGATAGAATTGCCCGAAGGTTATCACATAGAGTATGGCGGGCAGTTTGAGAGCGAGGCGGCGGCATCGCGCACGTTGATGATAATGTCGGCACTGTCGATACTGGTGGTGCTGTTGCTGTTGTTCGGCGAGTTTCATAATGTCAAGCTCACGGGCATAGTGATGCTCAACCTGCCCCTCTCGCTAATTGGCGGAGTGTTTGCCGTGTGGCTGTCGTCGGGGGTGATAAGCATACCGTCCATCATAGGCTTCATATCGCTATTCGGTATAGCAACACGCAACGGCATATTGTTAGTGTCGCATTTCAACGACCTGAAAGCCAAGGGTATGGGCGTTGAAGAGAGGGTGCTCTCGGGAGCTTACGACCGTCTCAATCCCATTATTCTCACCGCCCTTACTTCGGGATTGGCGCTCATACCCATAGCCTTGGGCGGCTCGTTGCCCGGTAACGAGATACAGAGTCCTATGGCCGTGGTGATACTCGGCGGACTCTTCAGCTCGACATTGCTGAATCTTTTTGTCGTGCCGGCGGTGTATGTGCTTGTATATGACAGAAAAAGAAGGAGTAGAGAGGTTGCTTTAAAAGAAGAAAAGTGATGAAAAAGACAGTTTTAACGGTTATTGTGTCTCTTGTGGCTGTTGTGGCCAAGGGGCAGACAATTGCGCCCAATACCGTGATGTGCACCAAAGACATGCCCGTTATGGAGATGCCTGTGGGGATGTCGTATGCACGTTTTATAGAGCAGGTGCTGGCTTCGAGTGTCGAGATAGAGGCACTCGGGGCTGCACTTGAGGCCGAGACAAAGGCTGCGCGCGTGGGCATAGGTCCGGAAGATCCCGAGGCTGAGATAGCCTATTTCGTAAAGCGCAACACTTCGTTTGAGATGAATTTGGTGCAGGGTTTCGAGTTTCCATCTGTCTATGTCAACCGTTCGCGTCTTGCTCGTTTGCAGTCGGCCCGCAGCGGCGCGGCCTACCGTATGGAGGTGCGTCAGCTGGTGGGGCAGGCTCAGACCATGTATATAGACGCCGTCTATTACAACAACCTCATATCGTTGCTGGCCCGTTCGCTCGACAATGCCGGCAATTTTTACCGCGCATATCGCAAGAAGTTGGACGACGGTGACGGCACTGTGTTGGAGGCCAATAAGATAGAGTCGATGTATTTGAGCGTGTCGGCACAATATCGCAAGGCGGTGGCCGAGCGCGACAACAATCTGCGCAAGATGCGTCTGTTGGCCTCCCTGCCCCAGACATTCACTGTCACCGACAGCGTATATCCTGCATTTGATGTTGATGTTGAGGGTTTTGTGGCACGTGCCGTCGGCATGGACTACGACCTTGAACAGGCGGCCATCGACACCCTGATAGCCGAACGTCAGCTGCGACTGTCGCGCAGTGAGAGGCTACCGGGCTTTAAGGTCGGTTATCGTTTGAGCATGGAGGCGCGGGAGCCGTCGCACGGGGTCATTGCCGGGCTGAGCATACCATTGTGGGGGCGGGCCGGCTCCGTAAAGGCCGCCAAGGCTTCGCAGCAGGCTGCACGTAAGAGCATGGAGGCCAAACGCGCATTGCTTGAAGCAGAGCTTGAGGGGGTGAAAGAGTCATACCTCGCCTCTGTGTCCATACTTGACGATTACCGCAGGCTGCTTAAGGGCCGTTCGTCGGTTGAGGTGCTTGCCAAGGCTCTTGATGCCGGCGAGCTGTCGATGCTTGATTATTTTGTGGAGCTTAACGTGTGGAACGATACCTTGATGGCGATAGTTGAAAGCGAGCATGAGGCGGCTCTTGCGGCGGCTTTCATGCAGTTGTGCGTGACAGAGTTTTGATGGTACGCACTCTTTTTAAGGCCGTCCCGCAGGGCGGCCTTTTTTTTGGTATTCAAGGCGGGGCGTGTCTGGCGGAGTCTATGTTTTTGCCGCTATTTGTTGCGCAGGGTGCTGTTATCTTGTAAAAAATGTTATCTTTGCATGGGCCTCTGTAAGGCGCGTTTTTTGATAAATGGTTGTTCAATATGAGTGAGTTTGTAGTATCGGCACGAAAATATCGTCCTGTGACATTTGAGTCGGTTGTTGGTCAGAAACATGTAACCGAGACATTGCGTAATGCCGTTACAAGGGGTACCATTGCGCATGCCTATCTGTTTTGCGGTCCGCGGGGGGTGGGCAAGACCACGTGCGCGCGTATATTGGCCAAGACTATAAACTGTATGTCGCCCAAAGAGAACGCCGAGCCGTGCAACGAGTGCGAGTCGTGCCGCGCCTTTGCCGACAACAGGTCGTTCAACATACACGAGTTGGACGCCGCCTCTAACAACTCGGTAGACAACATACGCGCCCTTACCGAGCAGGTGCGCATACCGCCGCAGGTGGGACGTTACAGCATTTACATAATAGACGAGGCCCACATGTTGTCGACGGCCGCTTTCAACGCCTTTCTGAAGACACTCGAAGAGCCGCCCGCACATGCCGTTTTCATACTGGCCACCACCGAGAGACACAAGATAATACCTACCATATTGTCGCGCTGTCAGATATATGACTTCAAGCGCATAAAGGCTGACGGTGTGGTCGATTACCTCAAGTTCATATCGGGCAATGAGAGTGTGGGCTATGACGACGAGGCTTTGCACATAATAGCCCAGAAGGCCGACGGATGTATGCGCGACGCCCTTTCGATGTATGACAAGGCGGTGTTGTATTGCGGCGGCAACCTTACGGGTCATGCCGTGGCAGAGGCGCTCAATGTGCTCGACTACGACACCTATTTCAATTTTGTCGATATCGTGGCAAAAGGCGATTACGCCTCTGCACTCGTGCACTTTGACCAGGTGTTGCAAAAGGGGTTTGATCCGCAGATATTTTTGGGCGGACTGTGTGCCCATCTGCGCAATCTGTTGGTGGCCAAAAACAGTTCGACCCTGTCGCTTTTGGAGGTGACCGGTTCGGTGGCCGAGCGTTACAAGAGGCAGGCTGCCGCAGTGAGCGTGTCTTTTGTGTTCGACGCTCTTAATGTGGTGTCGGCTGGTGAGCGTGATATCAAGAACAGCAATTCGCAGAGGCTTCAAAGCGAGATTGTAATACTTAAGATATGCAATCTGTCGCCCGTTAAGCTGACAGGCGGAGCCTCTGAGGGGTATGCCCTGCCGTCTGCGCAGAGGCCTGCTACTGCGGCTGGCGGTGCGGGGGCTTCGGCTCCTGCGGGTTCTGCTTCTGTGTCTTCGGCTCCTGCGGGTTCGGTTTCTAAGCCTGTTGCGGCTCCTCGCTCTTCGGGGGCGGCGAGGGCAAACATGGCTGCTACGACTCCTGCTGCGGTCTCTTCTGCGCCAGTGTCTGCTGCACCAGCTGCTGCCGCACCGGTTTCTGCCGCTCCTTCTGTGGACTCTACTGCCGAGGCGGCGACGCGGGGGGGCTCCAAGCTGGGGCTGTCAATAACGTCTATGGTAGGCAGTGCGGTCAAGGCAGAGGCATCTAACGAGTCGAAAGATGACGAATCACCGGTAGATGTAGAGACGTCCATTTCCGAGAGCGACTATGAGGCGGTGCTCGACGCCTGCAAGGCTTACGCCGCCGAGCTGATAGAGAGTCGTCCGCGCATGGCTGTGGCTTTCACATCGGCGCACGTAGATGACGGTCGCATTGTACTGACCCTTAACAGCAAGATAATGGAGCAGGAGGTGGCGCAAAACAAATATGAGTTTGTCGGTCGTCTCATCGAGCTGTCGGGTGTGAGCAATATAAGCATAGAGACAGTGGTGGACGAGGCTATGGAAGAGGCGAAGACAATATTTTTCAAAGACGAAGACAAGCTGAAATATCTGGCAGAGAAAAATCCCGACATGAAGCAGTTCTGTAAGGAGATGGGGCTTGATTTCGTCTGATTTGAAAGCATCAGAAGTAGAGATTGCCTCACAACGAATAGTGCAAGATGCAGGTTAGGTTTTTGTTAGCCAAGGCATATTGCGGCGCTGTGTGTCAGGGTCTTTTGCTGCCGGTGCGATTGTTATCTCGTACCTTTGCGGTGTTTTTCCGGGTCGAAAAATTTGTATCCTACGTTTACACCGAGTTTGTATGGCATCCATTCGGCCGACATGTTGTAGTCTATCTTTTCTCCCGTTATCTTGTTTAGCCCTACATACCAGCTGTGTTGCCAGCCATATCCTACAAACGCCTCTATGAGCATGCGATTGCCCACCCTCCACTGGTAGCCTGTGGTGGCACCTATGATAATGCCCCAGCCTTTGCAGTTTTTCATGTCGTCTTTGGCCATGTTAAAGCCCTGCATGCCGGCAGAGGCCCCTATATACCAGCCTTTGAAGTTTTCTTTGGTGTGAAACCTGACTTCGTTGAGGAATATGCCGAAGTGCATCGGACGCCCGCCCACTGAGTTCCACGGAGAGTAGACACCCTCCATGTTGAAGGTGGTCCTCTTAGACAGAGGCATCTCCATAGATGGGTTTATCACCCCCACAAGCGCATACAGGCCGTTGAGCTTGACGTAAGATTGCGCCATGAGACTTGTGGCAGACAATAGTGCCACTGTGAGGAGTATGAGCTTTTTCATGTGCGTGCGTTTGACGCAAAGATAATCAATAAAAATGATATAAGGGTGAAAAGATTCCTTTACTTTGGGTTAAATGTATGGCTTTTCACATCGAATACCTCTCCTTGGGCGGCGCAATATGTTTGCGGAAATATCTTGCGGGCCTCTTCGAGCAGTGCCGTGTTGTCGCCTTTGTAACGCGATGAGAAGTGGCCTATGACCAGGCGTTTCACGTTGGCTTTGAGTGCTGTCGTGGCGGCGTCTGTTGCCGTGGAGTGGCCTGTTTGGGCGGCGCGTGTGCTGTCTGTGCATGAAAATGTAGCCTCGTGGAACAGCAGGTCGACACCACGTACCGCTTCGACGATGCTGTCGGAGTATGCCGTGTCGGTGCAGTAGGCTATCGAGCGGGGAGTGTATGGCCGATAGGTGAGCATGCTGTTGGGCAGGGTGTGGTCTGCGCGCACTATATCTTCACCGCGTTTGGCAGCGCATATCTCGTGGAGCGACAGCGAGTGGTTGGCAATGGCCGCCTTGCTGACGTTGAGTGCGGGAGTCTTCTCTTTGAACAGAAAACCGCATGCAGGCATCGAGTGGTTAAGCGGTATGGTGGTTATAGAGAGGGTCTTGTTTTCAAAGATGGTTTCGGTGCGGTATGGGTCTATGGGGTGGTGCTCTATATTGTAAGGCAGCTGGTCGAAGAAGATGCCCATGACAGACATGAGGTGCTTTAGCGCAGCCGGGGCATATATGTGCAGCGGATGTTTGCGGTTGATAAGTCCCATTGTCGATACAAGGCCGAAGAGTCCGAAGACGTGGTCGCCGTGCAGGTGGGTTATCAGTATGCGGTTGAGCTTGTGCAGAGGTATGTTATAGCGTATCAGTTGTTTCTGCACCCCTTCGCCGGCGTCTATCAAAAAAAACTGCTCGTGTGAGTTTATCACACAAGCAGTCGGATATTCGCCGACCGCAGGAAGCGCCGAAGCACTCCCTAACATAGTCAGCCTGAAAGTCATTGTCAACTATTTTTCAGCGTTTTCAAGTTGAGCCTTAAGCTCGGCAAGACCTGAAATGTCACCCAGGGTGGTCTTCTCAACAGCCGAGTTGATCATCTTGACAGCCTTCTGAGTCGAGTTGCCGTCTTTAGAGGGTTTCTCTGAAGAGGACTCGAGAGCGGGGGCGTTGTCGCCTTGCGCAATGCGGGTGTGCGACAGGGTGATGCGTTTGGTGGCCTTTACAAACTCGATGACCTTGAAGTCGAGAGTCTCGCCTACAACAGGCATGGTGCCGTCTTCTTTAACCAGCTGCTTGGTGGGAGCGAAGCCCTCAACACCGTGCTCGAGGGTTACGATGGCGCCCTTGTCGTTGATTTCGGCTATTGTGCCCTTGTGGGTTGAGTCGAGCGTGAAGAGCGTCTCAAACACATCCCAGGGGTTGTCTTCAAGCTGTTTGTGGCCGAGGCTCAGACGACGGTTCTCTTTGTCTATCTCAAGCACTACAACCTCTATCTCTGCACCCTTAGAGGTGAACTCTGCCGGGTGTTTGATTTTCTTGGTCCAGCTGAGGTCTGAGATGTGTATCAGGCCGTCTACGCCCTCTTCTATCTCTACGAATACGCCGAAGTTGGTGAAGTTACGCACTTTGGCCTTGTGGGTTGAACCTACGGCATATTTGGTCTCTACATCTTCCCATGGGTCTTTGGTGAGCTGTTTGATGCCGAGGCTCATCTTGCGCTCCTCGCGGTCGAGGGTGAGCACAACTGCCTCTATCTCGTCGCCAACCTTCATGAACTCCTGTGCAGAGCGCAGGTGCTGAGACCATGACATCTCGCTTACGTGTATCAGACCCTCTACGCCCGGAGCAATCTCGATGAAGGCGCCGTAATCGGCCATGACAACCACTTTGCCTTTGACCTTGTCGCCAATCTTAAGCTCTGAGCTGAGCGCATCCCAAGGATGGGGAGTAAGCTGTTTGAGACCCAAGGCGATACGTTTCTTGGCATCGTCGAAGTCGAGGATAACCACGTTGAGTTTCTCGTCCAGATGCACGATCTCTTCGGGGTGGTTTACGCGGCCCCAAGAGAGGTCGGTGATATGTATGAGGCCGTCTACGCCGCCAAGGTCGATGAACACACCGTAAGAGGTGATGTTCTTGACGGTACCTTCGAGCACCTGGCCTTTTTCGAGTTTAGAGATGATATCTTTCTTCTGTTGCTCAAGCTCGGCCTCGATGAGTGCCTTGTGAGAGACAACGACGTTGCGGTATTCCTGATTGATTTTGACAACCTTGAACTCCATGGTCTTACCCACATATACGTCGTAATCGCGTATGGGTTTGACATCTATCTGAGAGCCGGGGAGGAAGGCCTCTATGCCGAACACGTCGACGATCATGCCGCCTTTGGTTCTGCATTTGATGAAACCTTTGATAATCTCGTCTTTCTCCAGGGCTTCGTTGACACGGTCCCAAGAGCGGAGCTGACGTGCTTTCTTGTGAGAGAGTACCAGCTGGCCCTTTTTGTCTTCGGCGTTCTCGACGTACACCTCGACCTTCTCGCCAACGGCAAGCTCGGGGTTGTAACGGAATTCGCTTACAGGTATAACACCCTCTGACTTGTAACCGATGTTGACGACAACCTCACGTTTGTTGACGGCTATTACCGTGCCCTCGAGCACCTCGCCCGTCTGGATGTTAGAGAGTGTCTGGTCGTATTTGTCGGAGATAGACTCCTTAGAGTCGTTGCCGTAAATACCTTTTTCGCTTTCAAACGCATCCCAGTCGAATGTTTCGATGTTGGCCGAAGCGTTGATCTGCTCGTTTGTTTTTTCTGCCATTTCTATTAGTTGTTAGACATTATGTTTCACCCCCGTCACTATGACTTGAGGGCCTGCAAATGTAATAATAATATTCCGAACCGCAAACATTAGCTCTTTTTTGTCGCACGGTTTATGACCGCAAGGGGGTAAGGTCGATGGTTCGGGTGATGCCTATGCGGTCGATGAAACGGTCGTCGTGCGATATGACCATCAGTGTGCCGCCATAGCTGCCTATGGTGTCGGTGAGTATGTCGAGGCTTTCGATGTCGAGGTTGTTGGTCGGCTCGTCGAGCACGAAGAGGTCGGGTGCGTGGTCGGATATCATGATGCAGCACAGCATAAGGCGCATGCGTTCGCCTCCGCTGAGGGCATGGCAGGGTTTGCTCCACGACGACAGGGGGAACAGGGCGCGGTCAAGGCGCATCTTGATGTCGTGGTCGGCAAGGTGGCGCACGTTGTGAAGCCAGGCCATTTGCAGCACCGTCAGAGGGGTGTCGAGAGCCGTATGCTGAGGCTGTCGGAAAGATCGGAGGGATGGCAGGCGACAGACAAAAAAGGCCCCGTACTGATGACGGGGCCTTTTGGTCAAGGTATTTGAATATTTACTCTTCAGAGTTGTAATTCATGGCTGCGAAGCGTTTGTATGTCGAGTAGCGCCATTTGGCGTTGGTCTCGGAAGCGGCGAATAGCTCTTCCGCCTCGGCGGGGAACGCTTTGAGCAATGAGGTGTAACGCACCTCGTTGAGAATGAAGTTTTGGAACTCGCTCCAGTTCGGCTCTTTAGAGTCGAGGGTGAAGGGGTTCTGACCCTGCTCTATGATGGTGGGGTTGTAGCGCCACAGGTGCCAGTAACCGCACTCTACGGCGCGTTTCTCTGTCAGCTGTGATACGCCCATGCCGCCCTTGATGCCGTGGTTGATACAGGGTGCGTACGCTATGATGAGCGACGGTCCGTCGTATGCCTCGGCCTCTTTGAGGGCCTGGAGATATTGGTTGTGGTTGGCGCCCATGGCCACCTGTGCCACATATACATAGCCGTAAGTCATGGCCATTGCGCCGAGGTCTTTCTTGCGCACGCGTTTGCCGGCAGAGGCGAACTTGGCAACGGCACCGATGGGGGTTGACTTAGACGACTGACCGCCGGTGTTGGAGTAGACCTCGGTGTCGAGCACCAACACGTTGACATTCTCGCCCGATGCCAGCACATGGTCGAGTCCGCCGTATCCGATATCGTAAGCCCAGCCGTCGCCGCCGAATATCCATGTCGACTTGCGCACGAGGTATTGCTTGAGGTCGACGATTTGACGGCAGGCGTCGCAACCGCACTTCTCGGCAAGGGGCAACAGCTTCTCGGCAGCAGCCTTCGATGCCTCGTATGAGTTGAAGCCGTCGAGCCACTCCTGCATGGCCGCCTTGACCTCGGCAGAGCATTTGTCGCAGTTGGCGATGGCGTCGGTAACGGTGGCTTTCAGACGGTTACGCAGCGTCTTGACGCCCGTGTTGATACCCAGACCAAACTCGGCATTGTCTTCGAAGAGCGAGTTGGCCCATGCCGGACCGTGACCGTTCTTGTCGGTGCAATAGGGCGACGAGGGAGCCGAACCGCCGTATATAGACGAGCAACCGGTGGCGTTGGCGATGTTCATGTGGTCGCCGAACAGCTGGGTGATGGCCTTGATATAAGGGGTCTCGCCACAGCCTGCACATGCGCCCGAGAACTCGAAGAGCGGCTGCGCGAACTGGCTGTTCTTGACGCTGCGGGTCTTGTCTACGACGTTCTTGTAGCCGACCTTGTCGTGCATGTATGCAAAACGCTCGGCCTCGCCCTTGTCGAGCTGGCTCTCCAAGGGTTTCATGACCAGTGCCTTGGTGGGCGCAGGGCAGATGCCGGCGCAGTTACCGCAACCGGTACAGTCAAGCGGGCTGACCTGTATCTTGAACTTATACTCTTTGAGAGCGCCGGCACCCTGTATGGTGACGGTGCCTGCGGGAGCCGCAGCAGCCTCGGCCTCGGTCAGAAGGAACGGGCGTATGGCTGCGTGGGGGCAGACATAAGCACACTGGTTACACTGTATACAGTTTTCAGACTGCCACTCGGGAACGTTAGAGGCAATGCCGCGCTTCTCGTACTGAGCGGTGCCCGCATCCCAGGTGCCGTCCTCGCGGCCTTTGAAGGCGCTGACGGGCAGGTCGTCGCCTTTGAGGGCGTTGATGGGGGCAACTATCTTGGCGATGAACTCGGGCAGGTCGCCGTGGTGCTCGGGAGCAGGGGTGATAGAGGCCCACTCGGCGGGTATCTCTATCTTGACGACATTTGCACCGGCCTCAACGGCTGCATAGTTCTTGTTGACGATGTCTTCGCCCTTCTTGCCGTAAGATTTGTAGATGGCTTTCTTCATGTGCTCGACGGCGCTGTCATAGGGAATGACGCCCGACACCTTGAAGAAGGCGCTCTGCATTATGGTGTTGGTGCGTGAGCCCAACCCTAACTCGGCAGCTATCTTGGTGGCGTTGATGACATAGAAGTTGATGTGGTGCTCGGCCATATATTTCTTCATGTCGTCGGGGAGGTGCTTTTTGGTGGTCTCCTCGTCCCAAACGCTGTTGAGCAGGAAGGTGCCGCCGTCCTTAAGGCCTTTCAAAAGGTCGTATTTGCCAAGGTATGAGGGCACATGGCAGGCCACGAAGTCGGGGGTGGTCACCAGATAGGGCGAGTTGATGGGGTGGTCGCCGAAACGAAGGTGCGAGCTGGTGTAGCCGCCCGATTTCTTCGAGTCGTAAGAGAAATAGGCCTGGCAATATTTGTTGGTAGCCTCGCCTATGATCTTGATGGAGTTTTTGTTGGCGCCCACGGTACCGTCAGAGCCAAGGCCTATGAAGCGTGCCTCGAACAGACCCTCGTGGTCGAGCTGAAGCTCGGCGCCCACGGGCAACGACTTGAAGGTGACGTCGTCGACGATGCCCACCACGAACTGATTCTTAGGCTCGTTCATCTTGAGGTTCTCATAGACGGCGAGTATCTGGGCCGGTGTGGTGTCTTTAGACGAGAGACCGTAACGGCCGCCCACGATGAGCGGGGCGTTCTCCTTGCCATAGAACAGGTCTTTGACGTCGAGGTAGAGGGGATCGCCGTTGGCACCCGGCTCTTTGGTGCGGTCGAGTACGCAGATGCGTTTGACCGTCGAGGGGAGCACGCTCATGAAGTGCTTTGCCGAGAAGGGGCGATAGAGGTGTACCGATATAAGACCCACCTTCTCGCCTTTCTTGGCAAGGTATGCGATGGTCTCGCGAATGGTCTCGGTGACAGAACCCATCGCTATGATGATATTCTCGGCATCGGGCGCACCGTAGTAGTTGAACGGGGCGTAACTGCGGCCGGTGATGCGGCTTATCTGCTCCATGCACTCGGCCACCATGTCGGGAACGGCGTCATAGAAGCTGTTGGCTGCCTCACGCGTCTGGAAGTATATGTCGGGGTTTTGCGCGGTGCCTCTTGTGACGGGATGCTCGGGGTTGAGAGCGCGAGAGCGGAACTCGGCCAGAGCCTTTCTGTCGAAGAGGGGCTCAAGGTCTTCCTGTTCGAGAAGCTCTATCTTCTGTATCTCGTGCGAGGTGCGGAAACCGTCGAATATGTTCATGAAGGGCACACGGGCCTTGAGTGACACAAGGTGCGATACGGCCGAGAGGTCCATCACCTCTTGAACACCACCCGATACGAGCATGGCAAAGCCTGTCTGGCGGGTGGCCATGATGTCCTGATGGTCACCGAAGATAGAGAGCGCCTGAGCGGCCAACGCGCGGGCCGACACGTGAAAGACGCCCGGGAGAAGCTCGCCCGATATCTTGTACATGTTGGGAATCATCAGAAGAAGACCCTGCGATGCGGTGAAGGTAGAGGTGAGGGCACCGCTCTGCAATGAGCCGTGAACCGCACCGGCCGCACCGGCCTCCGATTGCATCTCAACGACATTTACGGTCTGGCCGAAGATGTTCTTGCGACCGGCAGCCGACCATTCGTCGACCAGTTCCGCCATCGTAGACGACGGTGTGATGGGGTAAATGGCCGCAACCTCACTGAACATATAGGCAATGTGGGCGGCGGCATAGTTACCGTCACAGGTGATGAATTTCTTTTCTTTTGTCATTTTTATAATCGTTAGTCAATAGATTTCAATGTATTGTTCGAAGTTGAACCCGGGGCGATTCGATTCGGTCGGTTCACCTGCCCCGCTGAAAATATTCCAACTCGCAAATATATCAAAAATACCGTAAAAATGCAATTCACAGGCTAAAAATCGATTCTGCCCTTTGGGTATGAAGTTGAATCTTAGCCGGTTCTTTTAGGTAAGCGGTTTGCCTCGGCGAAGTCGGCCTCAGGAAAGCGCGGATCGTCGGTTTTGTATGTCTGCATGTACGAACGGATGTTTTCAAGGCGCGGCCGCTCGGGCGATTCTTCCCCGAGTGGCTGCGGCAATAGAGGCAGAGCCGAAAAATATGTTTTAGCGGACACAACGCACGCTAAACCCGTACTGTTTATTGCCGAGGTACTGCGGCCCCATAGCTATTATGTTATACGGATCTACATCACTGCTATTGGTATAGAAGGCCATGTAGTACGCGTCGGTAGAATTGTTCGCAACCGACGACCAATAGCCACCGTAATGTCCCGTGTAGGCCAAACTACCGCCCGAGTAACGGATGCCGACAGCGGGAAACTCCACTGAATTAGAGCCTATGGTGAGCTTTATATATCCGTAATCTGATGAATTCCAGCCTCCGACGGTGGTGATCGTACTGTTATTGGTCAGTGTCTGAAACTCAGTATTCGTCGGCAGACGGTAACCGTTGGGGCAAGGCCCGTCGTTCCAATTTGGGGAATATGTCGAGGTGTTCCATGTGCCGCTTGGGGAGGCGCCTGCGGCAGATCTTCCTGTAGAGTTCCAAGCAACGTTTATTCCCCACTGATATAATTTACCGTGCGATTCCTCGCGTGTGCCGATGCACTCGGAGGGGAGTTTGGTTGCGAAAGTGGCGCCGCCGGGTGCCTGTTTAGGATTGGCTAAATTATGTTTCATCCATATCAGATCCGTTAATTGTATTTCTTTAGCAGGATCTACAGGCGTTATCGGAGGAACGGGGTTTTCAGGCTTTGTTACATCTTTCACACAACGTACGCTCCAACCATCCTGCTTTTTGCTGTTGCCTACTAACAAATCACTACTTTTGAAGTACAGGAAGTACGCGAAATTAGGAGTACCCGCAACCGACGACCAATAGCCGCCGTGCCGACTCGCCTCGTATAAACCACCGTTCGTGCCACGATAACCGACAGCGGGAAACTCCACTGAATTAGAGCCGTTAGAGAATGCGATATATCCATAGTTGTTTTCACCCCAATTACCGCCACGAGTGATGGTGCTATTATTGATTAGAGCCTGGAATTCAATATTCGTCGGCAGTCGATATCCGTCGGGGCAAGGCCCGGTGGTCCAGTTCGACGGAAAGAACGATGTGTTCCATGTGCCGCTCGGGGTGGCACCTGAGGCAGAAGATCCGGTGGTGTTCCAGGCCACGTTTATCCCCCACTGATAGAATTTGCCGTGCGACTCTTCGCGTACACCTGAACATTGTGACGGCAGTTTGGTTGCGAATGTCGCTCCGCCGGGTGCCTGTTTAGGGTTGGCCAGGTTGACCGGCATCCATTCAGTGCCGCCAATCTCGACAGTATTGTACGGATCGACAGAGGTGGTCGGGGGAACTGGGTTTTCAGGTTCTGTGGGCTTGTCCGGTTGTTCTGGTTGGCTCGGATCGGGGTTTTCAGGTTTATCGGGATCGTCAGGATCGGTCGGTTTGTCGGGATCGTCCGGATTTTCAGGGTTTTCGGGATCGTCCGGATTTTCAGGATCGTCAGGGTTTTCAGGATTGTCCGGATCATCCGGGTTTTTAGGATCATCAGGGTTTTCAGGCTCTTCTGTTTCCGGGTCGCCTTTCACGCAACGAATGTTCATGGCGTATCCTTTCGTGTCGGAGAGGGTTTTCTGTTCGTTTTTGCCGAAGAATAGTCGATAGGCGTTGTCGGGGGTGTCGGTGCTTGACGACCAATAGCCGCCGTTGGCTCCGGGTTGTGTCAAGGCGCCGTTGGAGCGGTCGCATAGTCCGACGGCCGGGAATTCGAGCGTCACCGGCGACTCCTCTTTGGTGGTCAGGACGACATATCCGTAATCGTCCGAGCTCCAGCCGCCGGCGCGGGAGACGATGCAGTCGACGACGAGTGCCGACAGCTCTTTGCCGGTGGGCAGACGGAACCCTTCGGGGCACGGTTGTTCGTGCCATGAAGAGGGTGCGGCGGATGTTTGCCACTCTCCGCTCGGGGTGGCGGCGGGTGTGCCGGTGGTGCTCCAGGCCACGTTACGTCCCCACTGATATAGTTTGCCGTGCGACTCGGCGCGTACACCCGAACATTGTGACGGCAGTTTGGTTGCGAAGGTGGCGCCGCCGGGTGCCTGTTTAGGGTTGGACAGGTTATATTTTGTCCACTCGGTGCCGCCTATTACGACAGTCTCTAACGGGTCGTTATTCTGAGAGTCGTTTATGCGTTCCGTTTTAACGCGTTTTTTGCAGCTTATCAGCGTCAGTGCCAACGCAAGCACTGTGAGTACTCTTTTCATGGCTGTGGTAATGTTATATCCGTATCTGTTTTCAGCTCCCGTTTCTTTGAAATTCGCTGTGAGTCGCTGATAGCCAGGTATGCTTGAAAGCATGTCTCTCTTGTTTGGCGGAGACAGAATGTCAGGGCAGTTTATCTCTTGATGGGAACGGGATTGTTGACGTTTACAAAGATAGCAAAATAAATGTCGCAGACAAATTGAATGTGTAAAATTCGGGCATGCAGAGCAAACAGACAAGCACAACTGTTGTCTTTCGGTCGAGGGGGTGAAGAAATGGGGGGGCGGTGCACTGGCCATCTGCCTTGTGCCGGGTCATAGTATCTTGACCAGCTTTTCCTTGAGCACCACGGCCGAGAGGTTGGAATAGAGTATGCCTTTGTCTACGTACGATATGCGCCCGGTCTGTTCCGACACCACCACCACCACGGCGTCGGTAACCTCGCTCACACCTATGGCGGCCCGGTGACGCATGCCAAGCGAGGCCGGTATGTCGTTGCGTTCGGTTTGGGGAAGCACGCAGCGGGCGGCCGAGATGCGTCCGTTGCTTATTATCATGGCGCCGTCGTGCAGAGGCGAGTTCTTGAAGAATATGGTCTCGATGAGGCGGTGCGATATCTTGGCGTTGATGACGTCGCCGGTGTCTTGTATGAGGTTGAGGTTGCTGCGGCGGGTGAACACTATCAGTGCGCCGACACGTTGCGCACCCATGTTCTCGCAGGCGGTGACTATCTCGTCTATATATCCCGTTTCGTCAGAGCCTGCCAGCGAGCTGCCCAGTCCGTGGCTGAATTTGTCGAAGTAGCGGTTGCCGAAATAGAGCAGCAGGCGGCGTATCTCTTGCTGGAACACCACTATGAGCGCAATGACTCCCACACCTATTATCTGTCCCATGATAGAGGAGAGCAGCTCCATGTTGAACGAGCGTACCACAATCCACGACACATAAAAGATGAATATGCCGATGAAGATGGAAAAGGCGCTGGTGCCCTTTATCATCTTATATATCTGATACATCAACACCCCGACAATAAGAATGTCTATCAGGCCGGTTATGTTCATAGAGAAAAAATCCATCGTCGTTTAGTTTTTCTTCGGGTTGGTGTGTCGTTGCGGTCGTTGGCCGCGTGGGACAGGGGCATTACAGGCGCAGGCGTTTACGTGTCGGCCGTGTGGTGCTCTTTCTGGCTACGGCTATCTCGGGATTGTGCGGCCGGTCGGCTATCATCTCGGGGGTGACTTTGCCGTGTATCGCCTCAAAGAGCCTTACCGCCTGCATGGCCTCTCTGCTGTCGTGCACGCGCAGTATGTTGGCGCCGCGTTCGAGGGCCGCCATATGCAGGGCTGTGGTGCCGTTGAGGGCGCGCGAGGCGTCTATGCCGAGGGTGCGCCATATCATGGTCTTGCGTGACAGACCCACCAGTATGGGCTTGTCGAATATGTCGAATTCGTCGAGGCGACGCAGAAGCTCGAAATTCTGCACCACCGTCTTGGCAAAGCCGAAGCCGGGGTCTATGATGACGTCGCCAAGGTGCTTTTGGCTGAAAAGCTCCATGCGTTCGGCGAAATAGGCGATGACGGCGGCGGTGACGTCGTCGTAATCGGTCATCTTTGACATGGTGGCGGGGGTGCCTCGCATGTGCATGGCTATATAGGGCAGCTTATAGTGGGCCACTGTGTCGAGCATGTCGGGGTCGCCCTCGCCGGCGGTTATGTCGTTGACAATCACCGGGCCGAAGTGTTCGACAGCCTCGCGCACCACCGATGAGCGGAAGGTGTCTATGGATATGGGCAGCTGCTTGTCGAAAGATTGGCGTATGCACTCAAGACCCCACAGAACGCGCAGCTTCTCGTGCTTCTCGTCGATGTCGGCGGCGCCCGGACGCGACGAGTAGCCGCCTATGTCGATGATTTGGGCGCCGCCGTCGAGGTGGCGCCTTACCGCTCCGGTAAGCTCTTTGATTGAGGTGACGCGCGAATCGGCGTGGAACGAGTCGGGGGTGAGGTTGACGATGCCCATGACGGTGGGTGAGCTGAGGTCGTAAAGCTCGCCGTCTAAGCACATGAAGTATGGCGGATGTGTCATAACGCTATTGTCTTGCACCCGTAATCTCTATGATATTGCCGGCCTGTGGCAGTGGTATCTCTCTTTGCGCCAGTACTTTGAGCCCGTGCCACAGCTTGCAGTCGGCGAGGGTTGGCACCACCACATAGAGGGTGTTCTTGCCTTGGGCCTTGCTGTCGACCATGGTGCAGGTGGTGGTCGCGGTCATGTCGAGTATGACGGGCTCGCCCGAGAGGTCAGAGCGGTCGACAATGCCGTCGCTCTCCGAGAAGCGGCACACCACTATGTTGTCGAGTTCGCGCGAGGGGGTCACGTCGATGGTGACCTCGTAGACCTCGGTGCTTTTCTTGCCTGTGAAGAGCGACAGGTAGTTGTCTTCCAGTCGTGAAATCTCGTCAAGGGCGGCGGGCAGACCGGCGCCGAACACATTCTCGCCGAACTCGCCGGTGATGAGGTCGAAGCGGCGTTTGCGCAGGGTGAATAGTGCGTTTGCCGCATCGGCAGCCATCTGGTCAAGGCTCTTTTCGCGCATGGAGGTGCGCATGTCGCCGTGACCTTGCGATGCGGCATATACTATAGGCTCAAGGCACACCTCGGTGAAGAGCGGCTTGTTTATGACAGTGGTGTCGGCACAATCGCTAAGGTATCCGGCCTTGAGGGGCTTGAGGTCGCCGTATGCGAGGCTGGCCGAGGTGATGGTATATGAGGTCTTGTCGTTGAGGGGCGCGGTTATGCCGAGGTATTTCTGTGAGTATTTGGCATATGGCCCTTTGACTATGTGTTCGCGTTTTACCGTAATGGAGACCTGTATGGTGGTCTGTGGTATGATTACGGGGTTGGCCATTTGTTTGACCCCTATGGCGTGAGGTTGGCCTTGTGTTTTTTCGCCCTTGGGGCTTGCGGCCGTGGTTGTCGTTGCCGTGCATAGTGCGGCAAGGCACAAAAGGGCTGTCAGATGCGTCTTCATGGCGTTATGTTTGGTTGTTGGGCTGCCTTTCGCGTGGGCCGGCAGTCATATTGTCTGAGGCTGGCGTAAGGTTGCCGTTTTGTCATCGTCCGGTAAAGGTACAAAATATTTCCGGTCGGTGTGTAAAAATATGTTTTTTGTCGGCATGTGCCTGTTTGCTCGCTTTTGCGGCATATAGGCTGCGGCCTGCGGAGTCTCTGCGAACGGCCGAGGAGAGGCGGATGCAAGCGTCATCTTGCCGCCATAGTGCTATCGCATGGTGACAATGGGTATGTCGACGGCTCCGTAAGTGGTTTTGCCCGAGGTCTTGGGGTTGAACTTGGGTCCGGGTATCATAAGTCCGTAGTTGAGCACCGCGCGCACGCGTTTGCGTTGGTCGGGGGTGAAGCGGTCGGCATAGCTGACGTCGTAATCCATGATGTTGTGTGACTCGAAACGTGTGCCGTCGCAGCTCTGGCGGCTCACTAACTCGGCGAAGGTCTTGTTGCCCGAGAATTGGGCCATATAGGCTGCGCGGTCGTAGTTGGGGGTGTCGTCGCAATAGTCGGTGCCCGAACATTGCTTCTCGGAAAAGGCGTGGTAAAGGCCGAGGTAGTGGCCAAGCTCGTGCGAGGTGGTCACGTTGATGTCGGCGTTGTTATATTGTCCGTTTGCCGACTCTTCGTTTATGTAGATGCTGTTGATAGAGGCGCAAAGGGGAAACTTTATGTTGTCGAGGCCAAGGTGCGGATATTGATATTTGGTGAGTCCGGGAATGGCATTGCCTTCATATATTATGGGCAGGTGCGATATGCCTAAGGTGATGCCGCCGTCGGTCTTGGCGAAGTTATAGACCATGACGTTGATGTAATTGTTGGGGTCCCAGAGCAGAGAGGTGTACTTGCCGGTGTCGTCGTTCATGAATTTGTCGCAGTCGATGGGGTATGACTCCTTCCAGCGTATGTATTCCACTCCCGGGGTGGTCATGGTGCCCCCGTTGGGGTCGGTGTCGGCAAGGACGAACGAGAGGTTCATGTCGGGGCTGTCGGCGTTGCCTTTGTAATATTTGTTGACGTTGGCAAGTATCTCGGCGAGCCTTTTGTGGTCGACATATTGTCTGGAGTCGGCAGCGTTCTGGTAAAGCACGTGGAAAATGACAGGTATGGTGTAATGGGCGTTTTGGGGGCTGTCTGCTCCCAAGGGCAGTTGCTCTACCCTTATCTCGTCCATCATGTCGTCGGTGACTATGGTGATGCTGCCTTGACGCGGCTGTCCGTTGGGGTTGGGAAGCACTGTTATGGTAAGGGTGGCGTCTCCGTTGCCTATGCTTTTGTCGGGACTGAGCCAGTGGTCGCTGGCCAGGGCCATCCATGACGAATTGCATGTGATGGTGCTCTTCAATATGTCGCCGTCGCCGTCAACCGACTCGAAAACCGAGGGCGACAATGTCAGGGTGTCGCGCTCTTTTCTGCATCCTGAAAAGAGCATGATTGTAAGTACGATGAGAAACGGAATCTTTTTCATTACAGCTCTGTTTGATGTGCAGGCATCTTTGTACTGCACTATGATGTGCGGGTAAATTTACCGAAAAAATATGATAAAACCAATTTATGTCTCGTTTGGGGATGTGTGGCGGCTCATGCGTTTGCCTACAGGTAAAACTCGCGCGTCAGCTCGGCGTAGGCGCCACTTCGGCTTCCGTCTTCGTTTTCAAGGTGCATCTGGCTTGACACAAGGCGCCATGCCGGATGCTTGGCAAATTCCATGAGCACGCGCTTGACAGGCTTGGCCCGGCGGCCGCGTATGTCGGTGCGACGTGTCAGGTAAAGGCCGTACTCCACAGCCTCGGCAATGAAGACATTGGCCTCTTCGTATGGCAGTATGGCGGCGAAAGAGCCGTTGTCGTCTAAAAGCCGGCCTACGCAGGCGGCCAGATCGGAGGGGGGGAGTGATTCGTTGTGACGGGCAAGACACTTTTTCAGAGACTCGCTCTTGAGCGAACGGCTGAAGTATGGCGGGTTGGAGAGTATGACGTCATATTTAAATTCGGGACGGAAATCTTGTATGGCCATATTATAGACTGATAGCCTGTCAGACCACGGCGACGACTCGAAGTTTTCGCCGGCCTGTGACGAGGCCTCCTCTTCTATCTCTATGGCGTCTACAAGGGCTACGGGGGCGCGTTGTGCCGCCATGAGGGCTATGAGTCCGGTGCCGGTGCCTATGTCGAGTATGCGTGTGGCGGCTGCCGTAACTGTCGCCCACGAGCCGAGCAGCACGCCGTCGGTGCCGACCTTCATGGCGCAATGTTCTTGCCTGACGGTAAATTGCTTGAAACGGAAATATTTGTTGGCCATGTAGCTGTTTTGGTTTGTGTCTCGGTTATGATGTCGTGGCAGGGTCTCTGCGGCGCTGGCGGTGGTGCTTTGCGGGGGTCATATAACCTTGTTGATGCCGGCGCCGAAGAGGGCGAAGTCGTATTTGACAGGGTCGGAGGGGTCGATAAGACGCAGGTTTCCGGTTATCTCCTCTACAGCCTTCCAGTCGTTTTGTTTGCGGGAGAGAAGCCCTAAGGCTCGTCCCACATTGCCTGAATGCACGTCCAAGGGCAGGTAGAGCGCCGAGGAGGGGATGCTTTTCCACAGTCCTAAGTCGACACCGGCGCCGTCGTCTCTGACCATCCACTTGATGTACATGTTGAGCCTTTTGCATGCCGCCTTCTTGTCGATGGACGACAGGTGCTTTTCGACACGTTTGGGGTGGGGAAGAGAGAAAAACTCCTCTCTGAAGCGTGACAGCACCGTGCGCATGTCGCCGCACTCCGCATATGTCTGTTCAAAGAGGGCGCCGATGCCTCCGTGCTTCAGGCAGATGTTTTTTATGGACTCGATGAAATAGAGGCAGTCATGACCGTTGAAGGTGCGGTGCACGAAGTCGCACAGATGCAGCTTCTCTCCATGAGATGCCTCCATTATGAAGCGGTGAGGCTCCATGTCGAGCATATTCATGAGCCGATGGCAGTTTTTAACAATGGCTTTGCGGTTGCCCCAGGCTATGGTCGAGGCAAGAAATCCAGAGACCTCACGGTCATTGCGGCTCTCGAAAAGGTGCGGAACGCTTACGGGGTCGTCGGCAATGAAGTCGGGGGTGTTGAACATGGCCATCAGAGAGTCTAAGTATGGCTTGAGTTCGGATATCTGTTGTTGTGTCATTGTTCTGTTATTTGGCCGTCTATCATTGTTATCTTTCTGTCTGAGAGCGACGATAGCTGTTCGTCGTGCGTGACTATGACAGTGGTGATGTCCATCTGGTCGCGCAGTGAGAAGAAAAGGGCGTGAAGCTCTTCGCGGTTGCGGCTGTCCAAGTTGCCCGACGGCTCGTCGGCAAGAAGAATGCAGGGATTGTTGATGAGGGCGCGGGCTATGGCAACCCTCTGTCCCTCTCCGCCCGACAGCTGTGCCGGCTTGTGGTCCATGCGGTGACTCAACGACAGCATGCCGAGCAGCTCTTTAGCCCTTTTAATGCTGTCGCTGTGGCTGCGTCCGCCTATGATGGCCGGAAGACACACGTTCTCTAATGCCGTGAACTCGGGAAGAAGGTGGTGAAACTGGAAGACGAAACCTATGTTATCTCCCCGGAAGCGGGCCAGCTTGTCGCCGTGAAGTTGAGATATGTCGGTGCCGTTGAGCGTGACACTGCCGCAGTCGGCAGCCAACAGCGTCCCCATGATTTGAAGCATGGTGCTCTTGCCGGCTCCGCTCGGACCCACTATTGTGACAATCTCACCCCTGTCTATACTGACGTCGACGCCTTGAAGCACATCGACAGTGCCGTAACTCTTGCGTATGTTTTTGCACTCTATCATCGCTGACTTGCTTTTGTGCCGCAAGATACTAAAATTTCCACTCCCAACAAAGAATACCCAAAACCGAACCGGTAATGTCGTCACTGCCTTTTGCCGTAACCGGCCCGCTCTCCGCCTCGCCTGTTTCACGCTTCACAGCCGAAGTTCATCACGCCATCGAAGTCCTCCCCATGCGGCCGGCGCTGGCGCCGGCCCACCCCGCACCGGCAGGGCGGTCTGAGTGCAACGAAACCGCACACTATTCCTTATCACCGGCATTACGAAGTATGCCGTAAGCAAAATTCCTTGTGTCCGGGACGAGGCAACGAGTCCCGAGCGGCCCGGAGCCTCCCCCAACGGAGGGCCGCACATCGGTGAGTAATATGTAGGGCGGTGAATTAGTGACGGCGGTGATGCTCATGACTTTCATGCTGTACCCTCCGCAGGCTCCGTCCGCTCTCCGCTGTGCTGATGGTTGCGGCAGCGCTGCTTGTGTTTGCTGTACTGCTTAGTCTGTGCTACTTATGTTTGTAGCGCTAACCTTATGCTTTGCCGTGCTGCTGTTATGTTTTCTGTTTTGCTTCCACGTTTTTCCGCCGAGAGTCATGCCCCTGTTGAATATCTTTCAGGCACCAACCCCAAGGACCAAAAACGAAAAAGAGAAGTAAAGGTGTGAGACCCGAGTCGAAACACCTTTACTTCTCTTTTTCGTAATTATCCGCTTAGTTGTTCCTCAAACATATCAAAACGGGGTCCGAGACCCCTCCCCCGGAAGGGCCGCCGGAGGCAGTTCC
>JAIECQ010000036.1 GCA_029068395.1 Rikenellaceae bacterium | reverse complement strand
CAACCTGCCCGTCAACAACCCCAATACCAACGGTACTTTCAGTGTGGGCATGGCCTCGTCTATGGACCAGACCTTTGCCAAACAGAGCGCAACCATAGCACTTGTGGGTGCCGACGAGGCTGACCGCGCAACATGCTCTATATCACAGGAGAAGATAACATTCAATTTCAATCCCACAAGCGGCAATGTGACGCTTGCATACACAGCCAACTCGTCTGATGTGGTGACAGTATCGTCAGGCAATGTAACTATCGACTCTTCGACCACCGGTATTACGGCCACTTCCAACACCTCGTGGTTGAGCACGACGGTAAGCAATAACAAGGTTACCGTCAAGGCTGCTGCCAACAATTCGGATGAGCGAAGCGGGTCGTTCTACGTTACTTACAAGGGTTGCCGCTCAGATAATTTTACGGTCAAACAACAGGAGGCAATCAACACCGATCCCGGCGAGGCGTTGACGATTGGTGGCGTGACATGGTCGAAGTACAACCTTGCCAACCCCAAACAGGCCTCTGGTGGTGCCACCTTTGCAACCAAACTGCCCTCACAGCTTAGCGGCACACGTGCAGAGTCTCACGGTAAGTTCTATCAGTGGGGCATCAATGTGGCGTGGAACAGCACGGGCGCGTTAGATGGCGGCACCCCCAGCGGCTCATGGAACACATCGACTAACCCTGCTGATTGGAGCACTCAGCCTTGTCCTGACGGTTACCGTCTGCCTACCAATACCGAGTTTCAGAATCTGATAGATAATTGCACCGTAGCATACAATGGTGGCTGGTCAACTTCTGATTACGGATATATTACCTTGACGTTAAAGACAGACTCGTCTAAGAAATTGGAGTTTCCCGCTGTCGGTAGCCGTAACTACACGGACGGTTCGTTGTTCAGTAACGTGGGTGCGATCGGCGTCTATTGGTCGTCAGTTCCGTACACGTCTAATACTGACAACGCGTACTACCTGTACTTCGGCAGCAGTAATTTGTACTTGGGTAACAACAATAAGCAGCGCGGTTTTAGTGTGCGTTGCGTCAAAGGCGAGATAATACCCGACATCGACCCCACTCAGACCGTTACCATGGCTGGCACCGAGTGGACGCAGGTCAACCTTGCCAACCCCAAGCAGGCCTCTGGTGGTGCCACCTTTGCAACCAAACTGCCCTCACAGCTTAGCGGCGTGCGCGCGGAGTCACACGGTAAGTTCTATCAGTGGGGTATCAACGTAGCATGGAACACCACGGGCGCGTTAGATGGCGGCACCCCCAGCGGCTCATGGAACACATCGACTAACCCTGCTGATTGGAGCACTCAGCCTTGTCCTGACGGTTACCGCCTGCCTACTAAAGATGAGTTCCAGGCTCTCATTAACAGCAGTACCGTCAGTCGCGGCGGTGGGAGGACCAACTTCGATTATGGATATATCAGGTTCACCTCCGGCTCTAATTTCGTGGAGTTTCCCGCTGTCGGTTACCGCGGCAACTCGGACGGTTCGTTGTACGGCGCGGGTACGGACGGCTACTATTGGTCGTCAGTTGCGTATGATTCTGGCAACGCGTACCACCTGCGCTTCAATGGCAGTTTGCTCGTGGATTGGTTCGTTAAGCGTTACGGTTTTAGTGTGCGTTGCGTCAAAGGCGAGATAATACCCGACATCGACCCCACTCAGACCGTTACCATGGCTGGCACCGAGTGGACGCAGGTCAACCTTGCCAACCCCAAGCAGGCCTCTGGTGGTGCCACCTTTGCAACCAAACTGCCCTCACAGCTTAGCGGCGTGCGCGCGGAGTCACACGGTAAGTTCTATCAGTGGGGTATCAACGTAGCATGGAACACCACGGGCGCGTTAGATGGCGGCACCCCCAGCGGCTCATGGAACACATCGACTAACCCTGCTGATTGGAGCACTCAGCCTTGTCCTGACGGTTACCGTCTGCCTACCAACACGGAATTTCAGAGTCTAATAGATAATTGCACACGCACAAACGGTGGCGGGTGGTCTGCAACCGATTATTATTACATCACCTTAACTCTCAAAACCGATACTTCTAAGAAATTGGAGTTTCCCGCTGTCGGTTACCGCAACATCTCGGACGGTTCGTTGGTCAATGCGGGTATGCGCGGCCTTTATTGGTCGTCAGTTGTGCACACGTCTAAAACTAGCAACGCGTACAGCCTGTACTTCGATAGCAGTAATCTGTTTCCGCAGGATGACTGGGTTATGCGGTACGCGCTTAGCGTGCGTTGTGTCAAGGGTTCCTATACGGCTGACGATGAGGTTGAGATGGTGGATCTTAAGTGGAAGATCCACAACCTCGCCAACCCCAAGCAGGCTGACGGCGGTGCCACTTTCGCCACCAAGCTGCCCTCTGAGTGCAGCGGTACTCGTGCGGAGTCTCACGGTAAGCTCTACCAATGGGGTATCAATGTGGCGTGGAATAGCACGGGCGAATCGGCTTCCGGTGCTACACCAAGCGGGTCATGGAACAACTCGAGTTATCCTGCTGACTGGAATACCCAGCCATGTCCTGACGGTTACCGCCTGCCTACCAATACCGAGTATCAGAATCTGATAGATAACTGCACCGTAGCATATAATGGTGGATGGTCTTCTTCTGATTACGGATATATTACATTGACATTAAAGACAGACTCGTCTAAGAAATTGGAGTTTCCCGCTGTCGGTTACCGCCTCTCGTCCGGTAAGTTGTACGGTGGCGTGGGTGGCGACGGCGACTATTGGTCGTCAGTTACGTACGGTTCTAACAACGCGTACGGCCTGTACTTCTACCGCAGTAGTTTGTACGTGAATAACGACGGTAAGCGGATCGGTCGTAGCGTGCGTTGTGTCCGCCAATGATTAATTCTTTGGTTCTTTGATTTCTTTGATTCTTACCCGAGGGCTTGCGTAAGCGCGACAGGGTAATCAAAGGCAAAGACGACAAAATAAAAACGAAAAACATGACTTGAGGCAGGTCGCCAACGAACGGAGCCATTGCGGCTTGTGATAATGGGTTTAGCAGTTACGTCCTGCCTTTTAGTTGCAAGGATGGCAGCTATAAAATAAAGGCGAATTGAAATACATGAAAAGAAAATCTTGATTGTAACTTGTATTCCTAAGCTAAAACTATATAAAATTTTATGCTATAATTTATTTAACATTTCCGGAAGGCATGGCTGTATGTGTCACCTTTAAAACAGCATTCTGCCGAAGCCGACACGACATCGCCCAAACGGACTTTTCAACTACCGGGCATAGCGTGTCGGCAGCCTTCCTATTCTGAAATTATTATCCCGAATATTGCGTCATTTTTATGACGCAATATTTTTTTTGCACCAAGGTCCCGCTTCAGCATAAATCACTTTAACTACACCCAATCGCCTTATAATGACGTAAAACAAATGTCGCCGGCACGGCCGGTGATGGTTTGCCGGCACTGCGGTTAATGGTTTACTGTCACTGCGGTGATGGTTTGCTGGCACTGCCGTTTTGATTTACTGGCACTGCCTCCGGCGGCCCTTCCGGGGGAGGGGTCGCGGACCCCGTTTTGATATGTTTAAGGGCAAACTAAGCGGATAATAAGTACAGCTATCCCATAAATGTGTTTCGACATACGTCTCACACATTTATGGGATAGCTGTTTTTGGCCCTTGGGCTGAGCGCCTGAAAGATATTCAACAGGGGCATGACTCTCGACGGAAAGGGTGCGAAAGCAAAACAGGAACAATAACAGCAGCGCAGCAAAGCACAATAGGGTAGTGCAGTAAGACATGACAGCATGGCGGCAAACATAAGCAGCACAGCAACCACCAGCACAGCGGAGAGCGGAACGGAGCCTGCGGAGGGCACAACATGAAAGCGAAGAGCATCACTGCCGTGACTTATTCACTGTCATATATATTACTGTGCGGGGCTGCGGCCCTCCGTGGGGCGGAGGCTCCGGGCCGCTCGGGCTTCGTTCCTCAGCCCGGACACAAAGAATTTTGGCTTACGGCATACTTCGTTATGCCGGTTATGCAGCAAGCATAATAACAGCGCGGCAAACATAAGCCACACAGCCGCAACCACCGACACAACGGAGAGCGGAACGGAGCCTTCGGAGGGCACAGCATGAAAGTCATGTGCATCACTGCCGTGACTTATTCACCGCCCTACATATTGCTGTGCGGGGTTGCGGCCCTCCGTTGGGGGGATTTCCTGCCCACCGCGAGGTGCGGGCCGCTCGGGCTTCGTTCCTCAGCCCGGACACAAAGAATTTTGCTTACGGCACACTTCGTAATGCCGGTTATAAGGAATAGTGTGCGGTTTAGTTACACTCAGACCGCGGTGGGTTGCCTTAATTGCTATAGCTATTTACTGGTGTTTTCATTTCTTTTGCTTTCATTCCATTGTGGTCGTGGGCCGACCTGCGGTCGGCCTCACGGGGTGAGTGTCGAGGGCGTGGTGAAATTTGGGCGCGAGGCGTGAAACAGGCGGGGCGCTTTGGCTGTTGCTTTTAGCAAGACTTTGTAGCTTGCTGTTTGGCTTTGGTTTAATGCCTGTGTTGGCGGGGCGGCTGCTCGGGTTGCGCACTTAACGCCCCTTTGGCATGAAGGAGCCACGGGCCGAGCCTGCGGGGGCAAAGCGTGAAAGTGACGCGCATAACCGCCTACCCTTAGTCACTGCCTGTAATTACTTGGCGGTGTTACGGGCCTCCGCGGGGGGAGGGTCGGCCCGTTGCGGCTCGTGCCTCGCCGCCCTGCCGGTGCAAAAACCATGCGGGCCAAAGCTACCGCTGCAAAAACCTGCCGGAGAGGAAAGCATGCGGTGCAAAAACTACCTGGTAGAAAGCCCCCGCAAAAGCATCTCTGTTAAATGAAAGTATGCAGTTTCGTTGTATTCAGACCGCCCCTGCCTCGCCCCCTGTCGGTGCAAAACCCTGCCGGTGCAAAAGCATCTGTTGCAAAAACGTCTGCGCAAACCTGCCGTCGCACCGCTCTGCCGACACAATCACCGTGCACAGGCCAGCAGAAAAAACTTGAGTCCCGTCGAAGTGGAATGCCTGCGATTGTGCGACAGCATCATATATCAAGGTGTGATGTTACGGGAGAGAGGACAAAAAAAGGCCGCACCTTATTGGTGCGGCCTTTATATTATTGCTATGGGTCAGATTATTTTCTGACGATTGCAACGAACTCGGTCTCTTCGAAATAGGGTGCGAAGTCTATTTCAGTGAGAGCCTCCTGTGCATACTGACGGTCTTGTTGTACAGCTGCGTTGAGGTTAGAGAGCATGGTTGCCTTGTTGCCTTCTTTGGCTGCAATGAGGGCTTTGAGGTAGCAAGCCTTTGCAGAGTTGTCTTTAGCCAAGATGTTCTTAGCGTTAGCCAAGTTGCCGTTGCAGGTCTCTGCCACTGCGAGGTTGTAACCGTTGAGAACCTTAACGGCAGCCTCGTAATTGCCCTCCTGGAGGTAAACCAGGCCCATGTTGTATTTAGCGTCTGCGCTGTTGATGCTGCCGAGGTATTTCTTAGCCTCAGCCTTGTTGCCTTCGTAGAGGGCGATGACGCCGAGGTTGTTGGCTACTTCAGAAGATGAAGAGTTGAGGTCGGCAGCTTTAGCGATAGCGTTTTTAGCATCGTTGATTTTGCCTTGTCTTGCCAAAACAACGCCCAGGTTGTTCCAGCCGCGGTAGCATTTGGGATATTTCTTGGTTACAGCAGAGTATATTCTCTCTTTGGTAGCGTTGTCGCCGAAGAGGGTTGCAGAGTAAAGCATCTCCTCAAGTTTGAGAGAGTTGATGTCTGAGTTAACGGCTGCTCTAAGCTCGTCGTCAGAGAGACCCTCGATGTCTACGCTCATGATAAGCTTGCTGCGGCGAAGCTCGGGGAGAATCTTCTCTTTGAGGATAGAGAACACCTGAGACATGTTCTTGATCTCCTGATCGCGCTTAACGGGGTCTGAGTACATCTGAAGAATCTGGAGGATAACATCCTTCTCGGGTATGTCAGATGCGGCAACCAGCTGCTGGAAACCGTCCCAGTCCTCACCCAAGGCGTCAACGTCGAAAGTGGGGGCGATGGGCATCTTGTCTTTTTTGAACTTCTTGCTCAACGCGTTGTGGGTGTTCTTGCCACGCTCTTTAGAGAGGCGGTTGTTCAATGCCACAGGGCCTTCGGGTGAGGCGTAAGCCTTGGTGTAGAGGTCGCTGAGGGTTCTTCTCTCTTTGCCCGCGTTGTCTTTGATGAACTGCTGCAAAGCCTTGATGTCGGCAGAGTTGATCTGGTTGTTGCGAACGTTAGACTGGTTTACAAGGAACATCACCTTAGCCTCTTCGGTCTCGGTGGTGATGCGTTTGAACTGGTCGGGAGCGATGACCAGACGAGCGAAGTCGTCAGCCAAAAGCTGGATGGTGCTCACACCCTCTGCCAGAACGTAGGTCTCGGGACGCTCGGTAAACTCAACGTCAGCGCAGTTTTTGCTACAGCATTTGCCCTCCAGGCGGAGCTCGAGAGTAGCCAGCTTAGCCTCGGGACGGTAGGGGAAAGAGACGGTGTGTGTGAAAGAACCGCCGTCTGTGTAGCTGATAACCTGATAGTTGTCCTTTACGCTCTGACCCTGAATGTATTTGGGTGTACCTACAATCTCGCCACCTTCATATTTGAGAACGGGGGTTATTTTGGCAACACCTTTTTTGGGGAATACCTTTGCGGGGAATTCTACCGTGTAAGTGGCGGTAACAACGTCACCCTTCAGGCTCAATACGGTCGGTGAGCATGAAACAGCCACGGTGTCTGCTTTCTTTGCATACTTCTTGAAGCAGTCGCAGCTTGTCAGCACAAGTGCCATAGAGGCGAGTGCAAGACCAAGTTTAACAAACTTTTTCATAGTGAAATTTAAATTAGTTGGTTTTTTACTATTTCTTAATCGTCTTTACTTCGTAAGGATATTTGGCGCAAATATAATATTTATATTTGAAAGTACGCACATTTTGTACTAAAAGAGGCTTCTTTTTTAATCGTGTCATCTTCTTTTCATCGCAGGGCTGTTTTGCACATAACCTGAAACACCGCAAAAAGCTTGCCAAAAACATTTTCTATGCCTGCGGTTTCAATATTTTTTTTGTCGCGTGTCGTTGCTGAATATGTCTTGGGAGAAATATCAGTCGAGCCGTACGGCAAGTGTCGTACGGCTCGATTTTTTGCAGTTGTCGTCGGCAGGCAAGTGACCCGCAACGACTGTTTTATGTCTATCTTTTCTCGTTCTTCTCGGGCTTGGGGATGAGGGCCTTGTGCGAGAGTTTGAGCTTGCCGCTCTTGGCGTCGATGTCGAGCAGCTTGACGTCTATCATGTCGCCCTCTTTGAGTCCTGTCTCCTCCATGGTCTCGAAGCGGCGGTGCTCTATCTCAGAGATGTGCATCAGGCCGTCCTTACCGGGGATAATCTCGACGAAGGCACCGAAGGGCATGATAGAGCGTATCTTGCCGTGGTACACCTCGCCCACCTCGGGAACGGTGGTGAGAGCCTTCACGCGTGCGATGGCGGCATCCATCGACTCCTTGTCCGTTGCGAAGATGTCGACCACGCCGCGGCCCTCCTCTTCGGTGATGGTGATGGTGCTGTTGGTGGTCTTCTGTATATCCTGTATCACCTTGCCGCCCGGGCCTATCACGGCACCTATGAAGTCGGTGGCGATATAGAGGCGGGTGACGCGGGGAACCTGGGGTTTGTAGTCGGCACGCGGCTCTGAGATGGTCTCCAATATCTTGCCCAAGATGTGCAGACGGCCTTGACGTGCCTGCTCCAGAGCCTTGGCCAGCACCTCGTAAGAGAGGCCGTCCACCTTGATGTCCATCTGTGTGGCGGTGATGCCGTCTTTGGTACCGGTGACCTTGAAGTCCATGTCGCCCAGGTGGTCTTCATCGCCGAGGATGTCTGACAGGACGGCATATTTGCCGCTCTCGGTGTCGGTGATAAGGCCCATGGCGATACCTGAAACGGGCTTTCTGAGCTTCACGCCGGCATCCATGAGGGCCAGTGTGCCGGCACATACCGTTGCCATTGACGACGAGCCGTTAGACTCAAGTATGTCAGAGACCACGCGCACGGCATAGGGGTTCTCCTCTCCCAGCGGCACCATGTTTTTGAGGGCACGCAGGGCGAGGTTACCGTGGCCTACCTCACGGCGCGAAAGGCTGCGTGCGGGACGTGCCTCGCCCGTTGAGAACGGCGGGAAGTTATAGTGGAGCACAAACTGCTCCGAGCCTTGGAAGAGCACCTCGTCTATCTGTTTCTCGTCCATCTTGGTGCCGAGCGTCACAGTGGTGAGCGACTGGGTCTCGCCGCGGGTGAATATGGCCGAGCCGTGTGCCGAGGGCAGGTAGCCCACCTCGCACCAGATGGGACGTATCTGGTCGGTGGCGCGTCCGTCGAGGCGTATGCCCTCGTCGAGTATCATGTTGCGCATGGCCTTCTTGAGCACGAAGTCGTGGAAGTATCTCTTGACCAGCGGCTCTTTCTCGGCGCGCTCCTCTTCGCCGTACTGTGAGAGGAACTCCTCCTCAACGGCGTCGAACTTCTCAGAGCGTTCGTGTTTGGTGCTGGTGGCGCGGGCTATGGCATAGACCTTGTCGTAAGTGTCGGCTATGACTTTTGCCTTCAGCTCCTCGTCGTTGGTCTCGTGACAATAGGTGCGTTTTACATCCTTGCCGAGCTCTCGGCTCAGCTCCATCTGCACAAGGCAGTGTTTCTTTATCTCTTCGTGGGCGAACTTGATGGCCTCAAGCATGTCGGCCTCGCTCACCTCTTTCATCTCGCCCTCGACCATGAGTATGTTGTCATAGGTGGCGCCCACCATTATGTCTATGTCGGCACGCTCCATCTCTGAGAGCAGGGGGTTGATTTTGAGCTTGCCGTCGACACGTGCCACGCGCACCTCTGATATGGGGCCGCCGAAGGGTATGTCAGAGACTGCGAGGGCCGCAGAGGCTGCCAGACCGGCCAGTGCGTCGGGCTGAGTGTCGGCCTCTGCCGATATGAGGTTGACAGTAACGAAGACATCGGCATGATAGTCTGACGGGAAGAGCGGACGTAACGCGCGGTCGATAAGGCGCGATATGAGTATCTCGTAATCGGAAGGACGGGCCTCACGTTTGAGGAAGCCGCCGGGGAAGCGCCCTATAGAGGCGTACTTCTCTTTATATTCTACCTGAAGGGGCATGAAGTCGACACCCTCTTTGGCCTCTTTGGCTGCCACAACGGTGGCCAGAAGCATGGTGTTGCCCTGTTTGACGACGACAGAACCGTCGGCCTGTTTGGCCAGCTTGCCTGTCTCGATTTCGATGCGGCGACCGTCGCCGAGATCGATAACTTTCTGTGTTGCGTTATACATTATATTACAATTTTTCTTTCAAGCGGTAAATGTACGAATTTTTTTTGACATTTTTGGAGTCATGGGCTGTTTTTTTGTTTTTGTGCCGGCACCAATGGGGGGTATCTGTGGGTGTCGGGTGTTTTGCTCCTTTTGTTGCTACTATATATATAGGCATGAAAATCGCCCCTGAGACTTGATGTTTGGGGGCGATTGTGCGGTGAATGAGTTTGTCTGCGGACGGTTATCTTGTCTTTGCCGTATATTCGTCGGCCATCTCTTTGAGTCTGGCCGAGCGTTTTTGGCTGTCGGGGTGCGATGAGAACATCTTTTGCAGGGCCGATGCCTTGGCCCCGCCCGACATGTCTGACAGCTTTTTCAGAGCGTTGGAGGGACCGTATGGGTCGAAACCGTTGGCGACGGCAAATTGGAAGCCATACTCGTCGGCCTCAGACTCCTGTTTTTGCGAGAACTGTGCGTTGGTGAGCTTCACGGCCAGGTCGGCAATGGCCGATTCAGACAGCTGCTGGGCTACGCCGCCGGCAGCGCCAGCCGCCTCTACGGCCGCAGACGAGAGATAGGCCGTTTTCATGGCCGCCTTGCTGTGTCCGCCGGCTACATGGCCTATCTCGTGGCCTATGACGCCCATTAGTTCGTCGTCGTCCATTATGTCCATCAGTGAGCTGAATACGCGCACACTGCCGTCGGCGCATGCGAAGGCGTTGATGTCGGTAACGTGATATACCTTGAAGTTAAGCGGAATGCCGTTCACCTCTTTGATGTTGGCGGTGAGGCGTTTGAGACGCGCGCAGTATTCGGTGGTGTCGTCGGCGACGGGGTTGTTGGCGTCCATCCACTCGACAGATTCGCGGCAGAGACGGGCAACATCATCGTCGCTAAGTTTGACGGCGGTGGCGACATTTGAAGAGGCCTTTATCAATTTACCCGCATCGATAGATTTGCCTCCTATCTTGAATTGGGCAGAAGCCTCTGATAACGAGATCGATATGGTTATGGTCACGATGGCTGCAATAAACTTTTTCATATTGTTGCTTTTTATGTAATGTCGCAAAGGCGGTGATTTTTCTAATTGTTTGCCTTAATAAAAACAGGCCCTCCGACAATCGGAAGAGCCTGCTTTATTTGTTGTCCCGAGAGTGTTACTCTGAGAGGGGGACGATAGATACGAACGATTTGCCGCCCGCTCTCTTTTTGAAAGAGACGGTGCCTTCAACCAAAGCGAAGAGGGTATGGTCTTTGCCCATGCCGACATTCTCGCCGGGGTTGTGAACGGTGCCGCGTTGGCGTACTATGATATTGCCTGCTTTGGCATATTGTCCACCGAAGAGCTTGACACCCAAACGTTTGCTTTCAGATTCACGGCCGTTTTTAGAACTACCTACACCTTTCTTGTGTGCCATTTTTCAAACTGCTTTAAATTAACCTATAATTTCTTCAATGACTATCTGTGTAAGATATTGGCGGTGGCCGTTCTTAACCTTATAGCCTTTTCTTCTCTTCTTCTTGAAGACGATGACCTTGTCGTCTTTAAGGTGACGAAGAACTTTTGCTTTGACCTGAGCACCTTCAACCACAGGTGTGCCCACTTTAACCTGACCGTCGTTGTCTACAAGCAGGATTTTATCGAAGCTCAAAGACGAACCTTCGTCGTCTTTAAGACGGTGAACATAGAGCTTACGATCTTTTTCAACCTTGAACTGTTGACCTGCAATTTCTACGATTGCGTACATTTAATCGGTTTTGTAATTGTTTTACAGACCGCAAAGATAGGGATATTTTTGTTAATGCAAAAATTTTGTGGCGATTTATTTGTAAAAAAGAGGTGTGGCCAATGGCGGTCTGCCGGGTGGGCGGGTGCGCCTCTCTCTTATACACATCA
>JAIECQ010000035.1 GCA_029068395.1 Rikenellaceae bacterium | reverse complement strand
AGTGAGTGTTGTGGGGTCTGTGTCTTTGGGAATCTTGTAATTGACCTTGTCGCGAGAGATGTAAGGCCCGTATCTGCCGTTGAGTATCTGGGTCTTGCCGTTGTCTTGCTCAAACGAGCGTATCAGCTTTTCGCGTTCTTGCTTGCGTTTGTCCTCTATCAGCTCAATGGCACGCTCGAGTGTTATTGTGTATGGGTTGTCGTTCTTTCCGAGCGATATGAACTTGCTGTCAAAGCGCACGTAAGGACCGAATCGGCCGGTGCCTATGACCACCTCCTTACCCTCATATTCGCCGGCCTTGCGTGGCAGGTCGAAGAGCCTGAGAGCCTCCTCGAGAGTTATTGTCGAGGTTAGCTGATCTTTGCGCAGCGAGGCATATCGTGGTTTCTCGTCCTCGTCGTTCTCGCCTATCTGAACCATGGGGCCGAAACGCCCCACACGAGTGTATACGTTCTTGCCGCTCTTGGGGTCGACGCCGAGGAGCCGCTGCTGCGAGCTGGCATATCCACCCTCTTCGCTGCCAGCCTCTTCCACTCCTTTGTGGAACTGTCCGTAAAAGGCTGTTATCATGTTCTGCCAAGACAGTTTGCCTTCTGCTATGTGGTCAAACTCCTCTTCTACCTTGGCCGTGAAGCTGTAGTCGAGTATGGCAGGGAAATGGCTTGACAGATAGTCGGTTACCAGCATGCCTATGTCGGTGGGGAACAGCTTGGCCTTTTCGGAGCCGAAGTTCTCCTCAAAAGTCTTGCGCTCGCCTTTGCTGCCCTCGAGCACCAGCTTTGTGTATGTGCGTTTTACTCCGGCGCGGTCTTCTTTGAGAATGTAACCGCGGTTTATGATGGTCGATATTGTGGGAGCGTATGTTGACGGACGTCCGATGCCTAACTCTTCAAGGTGCTTGACCAGCGATGCTTCAGAGTAACGGGCAGGACGTTGACGGGGCCGTTGAGTCGCCTCTATCACCTTGTGTGTCAGTCTGTCACCCTTTACAATGGGGGGGAGTATTGCACTGTGGTCGTCGTTTTCGTCGTCACTCTCCACCGACTCCTGGTAAAGCCTCAGGTAGCCGTCAAATTTCACCACCTCGCCTTTGGCTACAAAGTGCTTGTCGCTGTTGCTCACCTCTATATCGGCCACTGTGCGCTCCATGACGGCATCGGCCATCTGAGAGGCTACCGCTCTCTTCCATATCAGTTCATACAGGCGCTTCTCCTGCGGGGTGCCGTCGATGTTGCGGCGGTCAATGTAAGAGGGACGTATGGCCTCGTGCGCCTCTTGCGCGCCCTTGCTCTTGGTCTTGTAGTTGCGCTTTTGGTGATATGCCTGGCCATATTCCGATGCTATCACCCCTTTGATTGCAGCCTGTGCCTCTGCCGACAGGTTGACCGAGTCGGTACGCATGTATGTTATCAACCCCGCCTCATATAGACGTTGTGCCAGAGCCATTGTCTGCAACACCGAGAATCCGAGCTTGCGCGACGCCTCCTGTTGCAATGTCGATGTGGTGAACGGTGCCGCAGGTGTTCGCTTACCCGGCTTGGTCTCGATAGAACTTACTGTATATGTGGCCTTTGAGCATGTGTTAAGGAAGTCGGCGGCCTCTTTTTCGGTTTCGAAACGTTCGGGCAGCTCGGCGCGCACCTTGTGCTCCTTGCCCGAGGCGTCAACGAAAGAGAACAGGGCTGTGACTCTGAAATAGTCACTGCCTTTAAATGCTATTATCTCACGTTCGCGGTCAACAATCAGCCTCACGGCCACGCTCTGCACACGACCGGCCGATAACGACGGCTTCACCTTCCTCCACAACAATGGAGACAGCTCAAAGCCGACGAGCCTGTCGAGTATGCGTCGCGCCTGCTGAGCGTTGACTAAGTTCATGTCGACGGTGCGGGGCGCCTCTATGGCTTTGAGAATGGCATTCTTGGTTATCTCGTGAAAGACGATGCGTTTGGTTGTTGCCGTGTTCAGCCCCAAGGCCTCGCTCAGATGCCATGCAATAGCCTCTCCTTCACGGTCTTCATCGGATGCCAGCCACACAGTCTTGGCTTTCTTGGCAAGCGACCTCAGCTCAGACACCACAGCCCCTTTGTCACTGGAAATCTCGTACGACGGGTTGAAGTCGTGCTCTATATCGACACCCAATCCCTTTTTGGGGAGGTCGCGGATGTGGCCTCTGCTGGAGGTCACTTTGTAATCCTTACCTAAGAACTTCTCTATCGTTTTTGCTTTGGCTGGTGATTCGACTATTACCAAATTATCTGCCATATATCGTCTGTTTTTATCGCCAATTATGTGTTCCGCTTAACACTGCGTAACCTTTGCCGCTATTCACGCGCTCTTTCGGTGAGGCGTCCCGTCACAGCCTCTTTGTGCGGTTCCTGCCTTTGCACAAGGCACCGCCCGTTCCAGCACCGCCCGTTGTTCAGCGCCTTGCCAGCCCTCCCCGTTTCAGCCC
>JAIECQ010000034.1 GCA_029068395.1 Rikenellaceae bacterium | reverse complement strand
AGCCATGCGGCGCAAAAACAACCTGTGCAAAATCCACCGCAAAAGCATCTCGGTTAAACGAAAGTGTGCGGTTTCGTTGCACTCAGACCGCGTCTACCTCGCCGCCCTACCGGGACGGAAACCTACCAAGCAAAAAACTGACAAAACAAAACCACTGCCGGCACGAAATAATGCCTGCACAAGCCTGCCGGCGGCAAACCCTACTGAAACAAACCTCTACAATGCAAAAGTGCCGGCACCAAAGCCTGCAAAAGCACCTCAGCAAATCCCAAAAACCACCGGGGCAAAACCGCCAAACGAAAACATTACAACAAAAAGCAAGCAACTATAAAACACGTCTGCCGAGCACCCCCTGCCGACACACCAAAGAGATCCCGCCAGGCTATTCCTTGTCCTCTGTGGGTCTGATGCTCAACACAGCTACTTTTGTCGTATGTCGGTCTATCTTATATAGGTCTGAGAATGCCAGTCCCAAGCACCACACAATGGTGTCACCGCTGGTTATCACGCACACGCGTTCTTTTTCGGCGAGCGACAACTTGGCATCTATCATTATATCGCTCAGCTTCTTGGAGCCTTTCATGCCAAACGGCACCATGCGGTCACCATGTTCCGCGTGTCTTATAGACAAGGTGGTGACGTCGAGTTTTCCGGCATCGGCATATACTGTTCCGACAGGAGGTTTGAGGTCAGAGATGTTCTTGCGGTCTGTCAGCGATACGGCAATGTGAGGCATAGATCCGTCAAGGACCTCATCGCCGATGATAAGCCTGCCTCTGTCGAGCAGTGCGCTCGTCTCTCCACCAAAGAAGCGCCTGCCGCTCTTGCCGTGGCGGTAACACAATGCAATGTCGGTACAACAACGATAGCTGAACCCCGACGGCGACAACATCTCATAAAGCAACAGCCCTAACGGCTCTACGCCGCTCAATCGGTCGAGTTCGAGCACGCGCATGCCGTTGTCTTCAGTGAAAGCCCTGTACTCTTGCTCTACAAACGAATCTAACAGGTCGCGGCTGCCTGTCAGGTTAGACATGTTGTCGGTTATCTTCTCGGCAAACGAGGGAGATATCTCTGCCAGCAACGGCATCAACCTGTGGCGCAGCTTGTTGCGCAGATATTTGTCGCTCAGATTGGTAGAGTCGGTACGGTATGGTATCTTGAGCAGCCCGGCATAACGCTCTATACGCTCTCTTGATGCGAACATCAGCGGACGCACCGCCAGCTCTGTCTTCACCGGTATGCCGCACAGGCCGCGCAATCCGGTGCCGCGCAACAGGTTGATGAAAAATGTCTCTATGGTGTCGTCGCGGTTATGGGCAATGGCCACGTGGGCACACCCCTCCTGACGCATAAGCCGGGCAAACCACTGGTAACGCAACCGCCGCGCCGCCACCTGTATCGACTCACCCGCCTTGTGCGCCTCTTTATATGTGTCGAAGCGTATGACGTGCAGCTTCACCCTGTTAGTCTGCGCCCACTGACGCACGAGCATCTCGTCGCCGTCAGACTCGTCGCCCCTCAGGCAGAAGTTGCAGTGCGCCATAACAAACGGCACCTTTGAACGCAACAACAGCGTAGCGAGCGTCATGGAGTCGACCCCGCCGCTGACTCCGAGCAGAAGACGCTCGCCCTCACTCCACAGCTTATGCCTGGCTATGTATGCCGCAAACTCTCTTTCTAACATACCTATATATTCAAAAAATCACCGTCCTGCCAATACCATAGACACCTATAATATTATTATCTCGGGCACAAGCTCTATCCCGAACTTCATTTTGACGTCACCAGCCACCCGTGCGGCAAGGTCGACAACCTCTTTACCCGTAGCCGAACCGTAGTTTACCAGCACCAACGCCTGTTTGGGATATACGCCGGCGTCGCCGTGACGGTAACCCTTCCATCCGGCCTGTTCTATCAGCCACCCGGCAGGTATCTTGACCCCTCCGGTGGCGTCGTAACGCGGCATCTGCGGATATAGTGCCGACAAACGGTCTGCCAGCTCAGCCTCTACCACTGGATTCTTGAAGAAGCTGCCGCCGCTGCCTGTCACTGCCGGATCGGGCAGCTTTTCCGAACGCACCGCCGTCACCGTCTGCCGTACCGTCAACGCCGACACTACGCCTGTCTCCTCCACCCGCTGGCGCAAGTTGGCATACTCCAGCCGTGGCGTGAAGGTGCGCGACAGACGGTATGACACGGACATCACTATAAGATGCCTCTTCTGCTTGAATATGCTCGACCGATAACCGAAAGCGCATTCGTGGCCGGACAACACCTCGCACCTGTCGCTCACAGGGTCGTACACCTCTACGCTCTCGATGAAATCTCCCGCCTCGGCGCCGTATGCCCCTATGTTCTGAACAGCCGACGCCCCTACGGTGCCGGGTATGAACGACAGGTTTTCAAGCCCATACCAGCCGTTGTCTACGCATCTGCCGACAAAATCGTCCCACACCTCTCCCGCCTCGGCACGCACTGTCATGCCGCTCTCATCTTCAGACACCACACTCACTCCTTTCGATACCGGATGCAGCAATGTGCCGCTGTAGTGGCCCGAAAAGAGTATGTTGCTACCTCCGCCTATGACGTAAAAGCCCTCAGAGAGACTGTCGGAGGCGAAATAACGGCGCAGGTCGTCGAGGCTGCCATATTCCACCAGACGCTTTGCGGTGGCCCTTACACCAAAGGTGGTATATTTTTTTATGTCGATGTCGTTGTAAATGGTCATGCCGTGAAAATAAATTTTAACTTTTGCAAAGATAATCGAAATAATTTTCATATCTTTAGAAGCTATTTGTATTTTGATGCAATTTTATGCGCACAGCTCTCTTGTTTCGTCGTTGAGTCTGCGCAGTGGCGGTTGTACAGACGGCAGACATGT
>JAIECQ010000033.1 GCA_029068395.1 Rikenellaceae bacterium | reverse complement strand
AGTTGTTCCTCAAACATATCAAAACGGGGTCCGCGACCCCTCCCCCGGAAGGGCCGCCGGAGGCAGTTCCAGCAAAATAACAGCAATGACCGCAAACGACCGATGCCGCGCTGCCTTTTGCGGGAGGTCTCTATCGTTCGACGGCTTTCAACTTTATGACGCGGCTTTTGAGGCGTCCTGCGGTGAATATGTCGAGACCGTTTTTCATAAGGTAGTCGCCCGAGAAAATCTTGCCGTCAAACGACAGCGACGAGCGGCTGTCGGGCATTAGGCTTATCTCCTCCACGATGTATTCAGCGTCTGTGTCAAGCCCTTTGAGCTGCACCGGACGCCTTTTGTCGCCGAAACGGGGATATATGTCATAGGCAAAGACGACGGCGCCTTTCTTGTCTTTGTCGACATAAGATACCGCTGTGTGGTCAGAGCCGTACGGAGACACTAACCTGTAAAGGTCTCCGTCGAGGATGGTGCTTTTTATGCGGTTGTAGTCGGCGATGGCCTGGCGACAGAAGAGACGGTCGCGCTGGCTGAGTGACGAGAGGCGTATGTCGAATCCCATCTTGCAGCTCATGGCCACATCGGTGCGGAACTTGACGGAGGTGTCGCCGCGCCAGCTGGTGACATGCGCACACATGGCCTTGGCAGGGAATAGCTGTGAGAATCCCCACTGTATGAAAAGTCGCTCTACGGGATCGGTGTTGTCGCTGCACCAAAATTCGGTGAAATATTTGAGAGCCTCGTAATCGCACCGTCCGCCGCCACCCGAGCATAGCATCATGGGCAGGTTGGGATACTTGTCGCGTATGCGGTTCAATACGTTATATACTCCGCGCACATGGTCTATGTAAAGGTTGCCCTGACGTGTGCCCTGCCACGGCGAATAGATGTTGGTTATGGGGCTGTTGCAGTCCCACTTGAAATAGGCGATGCCTGGATTTTCAGCAAGCAGGCCGTCTACAATGCCGAATACATGGTCTTGCACCCGCGGATTGCTCATGTCGAGCACTAACTGACTGCGATGGTAGTATGGCTCGTGATTGGGACGCATTATGGCCCAGTCGGGATGCTTCTCGAATAGTTCGCTTTTGGGGTTGACCATCTCGGGCTCTATCCACAGGCCGAACTTGACGCCCGACTCTTCGGCCATGTCTACCAGTTTGGAGATGCCTCCGGGCAGCTTGTCGGCAGTGACGCACCAGTCACCCAACCCGGCATTGTCGCGCGAGCGGGGATATTTGTTGCCAAACCATCCGTCGTCGAGCAGGAACATGTCGACGCCCAACTCGCCTGCCTCTTTTATGAGGTCGCCGAGCTTCTGTTCGTTGAAATCGAAATATGTGGTCTCCCAGTTGTTGAGCAGTGTCATGCGGTCGCCGTCTCCATCTTTGAGACTGTAACGACGCGCCCAGTCGTGCATGTTGCGGCTGGCACGCCCCATGCCCTCGTCACTGAGGGTGAATATGAACTCGGGGGTGACAAACGGGGTGTCACGCTCGAGCATGTAACCCGAGTTGACGGGGTTGATGGCGGGCAAAAGGCGTAATATACCGTGGTTGTCAACCTCGAATGTGAAACGGAAATTGCCGGTCCAGCCGAGGGTTCCCACCATGACGTCGCCGTGGTCTTCAGATGCCGGAGAGTCGAAGCCAAGCTCGAAGAATGGCGATACCATAAGGGCGGCACGTGAACCCAACTTAGTGTCTATCAGTTTCTTGCCAAACTCTAATTTCTGCTGGTGCATGCCGGCCTCATCGGCCCAGTCGCCGTTGAACTGAGTGAGGTAGTAAGAGGCGCGGTCGAAATAGAGCATTGCCGAGGCATAACTGTCAAGGCGTACGGGCTTTTTCTCAGAGTGGCTTATCTGAGTGCGGGCGACAATCACGTTTTCACGCGCATAGGTGGTGTAAAAGAGTTTGACGCAGGTGCCATAGGACTCGTCATGCAGGGTGACGGCGGTGGTGGTGACATTGTCGTCAATGATGTCGCGTTCTGTGCCGACAACCTTGAGCACGGTGTTGAAACTGCCGTCGTTGTGCGTTATGGTGACGGCAGGCTCGAAATAGTCAGCGTCTCCGGCACCGGGATAGGCCTCGCCCCTAAGATGGCTGACAGTGCTCCAGTTGTCGACAAGACTCTTGCTGTCGTCGGCAAGACGCCTGCCTATATAGTATTGGTACAGCCGGCCGTTGGTCTCGGTGCGCAAGATAAGCTCGTAGTCGGCAGTGGCTATGCGTATAACGGAGTCGATATGCCGAGAGGGTCCCTGACAGCCTGCATCGCTTACGACAACCTGTCGTTTGGACGAAAGGGCAGAGGATGCGCCATAGAGCGGCGAAGAAAAAAATCCGATGAGGACAACCAGCAGGAAGAGTTGTTTTGTCATGATATCGTTTTGTTTTATGCGTTTTTTTATGCCGTAAGTGCCGGGTGTGTAGTTAGTGCATAGAAATGCTTGTCTGTGACATTCAGCGTATTGGCGCCTGACTGTGCTGCTTTTTTTGATGTAAAAGCATTGTAAACATTCAGACACACATAACAAATGTAATATTTTCAGTTCATTTATTCACCAAAAATTTGCTTTTTAGAAAATTATACTTACCTTTGCAGCACAATAAGACCGCGGAGTGGAGCAGTTGGCAGCTCGTTGGGCTCATAACCCAAAGGTCAGAGGTTCGAGTCCTCTCTCCGCTACAAAGAGGTGAGAAGAGACCGTAAAAACGGTCTCTTCTTTTTGTATGCGAACGTATCGTGATGGGGGCCTCCTTGACACAAAAAGCACAACGTCAAAACCTGTTAAAAAATAGACGGGAGGGCTTTAAACCCTCCCGTCAGGATAAATAGATATTGAATAGATTATTGTATAGGTTATTGTATAAATTTTATTCTGATAAATGCCTTTGCTTACTATTTTGCATAAACTGTGCCAAAAGCATTGCCATTGACATCAAGAGTGTCTGTTTTTAAACGTCCGGCATCGTGATATATTGTCTGTCTTCGTTGGCTCACCCGTCATCACCGCAAAGCCCCATTAAAAGAGACTGGCCGTAACACCAAGAAACCTTTGGCATCCATGTAAATCGCCGGCCGTTTGCAACTAAGATATAGTGATGTTTGTTGAGCAACAAACAGGCAAGACAATCATTATTTGCCTAACGACTTGAATACTTTTGCTATACAACGTTTTTTCTGTTCCATATTCGGATGCACATACAGATTTAGAGTTGTAGAGATGTTGGAATGCCCAAGCAATACACTGACTGTCTTGTAGTCGCATCCGGCCTCTATGCAGCGGGTGGCGAAACTATGACGTAGTCCGTGATATTTTAGTTTGGGAATGCCCAATTTTTCCATTAGTTTGGTGTAATAATTACGATAGGTGCGCGGTTCTGTCGGTTTTTCATCATTGGTAAGGACAAAGAAATCTTCATTGACCACATTTTTCAGTGGCTTCATCATTGCAAGCAGTTCCTTTGTCATAGGAATCTCTCTGCAAGAGTTCTGCGTTTTTGGGGTATTGATAACTAACTTGGTGTGTTTCTGCGCCCCATCAATGACATATATACGTTCTATTGTACGGTTTACGGTAATAGTTCCGTCCATTGTGTTTATGTCTCTCCACCTCAAGGCACACACCTCACCAATACGAAGCCCAGTGCACAGACTGATGTAAATGCCAAGTCCGGCAAATGAAAAATGGCTTTGAATATGACCGAGCACCTTTTTGTGATTGGCGATCGACAAGACCTCTAATTCTTTGTTTGCCGAAACGGTTGGATATTTGATGTCCCATTCACAATAATCCATCCATTCGTTCTTCACCCCGAACTTCATCACCATCTTAAGAACTATCAGTATGTCCTTGACCGATTTGAGACTTAGTCCTTTTTCTATCTTCTGCAATACGAAAGCCTGCACCTCCCTTTCATGGAGAGAATCACTGTCGCCGAAACGTGGAATAATGTGGTTCTCCAATATTAACACATAAGCCGCCATTGTAGACTGCTTTACATACGGCAGCTTGTCTTCTCGCCATGCTTTCGCAATTTCTCTAATTGTCTTTTTCTGAGTCATAATCTTAAAATCAATAGGTTTAATAATTAGAGAAATATAATACTTAATGTTCCCCATTTGAGATTTAGGGAGTTTAGTGGAGAGTGGGAGAAATATAAATTATCAGAGGTTTGTTCTTT
>JAIECQ010000032.1:1290-3137 GCA_029068395.1 Rikenellaceae bacterium | reverse complement strand
GGTCCGAATGAAACCAATCCGGACGATGAAAAATCGACCTATTCGACCCCAAAAAAGTCGGATAAAGAGATTATTTCAGAAACTATTTTCTATGTCTTCGACCAAAACGGCATTTTTCAGTCGAAAAACATGTTCAGCGGAAGCGACAATTTCGATGTCGATTTCAAACAAAACGGACCACACACGGTGTACGTGCTGTGCAATGTAAGTGAAATCATCGACCTGCCGGCAACTCCCTCAAAAGAGGAGATCGAGTCGCTGGTCATTCCACACAGAACTGATTATAAGCGTCTTCCGTTCGCAGGCAAGACCGAGGTGGATGTACTGCCCAGCCAGACGCCGCAGATAAAAATCAAGCTCAACCGCATCAACTCGGCCATAAAGCTTGAGAACCGCAGCGCCGACCGCATCGACATCGAAAAGATGACCGTAAGCGGCTTGCCTTCAATGGGATACGTATTCACCCCCGACGAGGCGGTGCAGGGCGTAACCTATAACGAAACCGCCGAGGCTCAGACAGACGCCGACGGTAACGCCGTGATTTACAGCTTCATGGTCCCCAAAGAGAAGATTGCCGAGGTCAAACTCGAAGCCGACGCCAAACTCAAAGACGAGACCAATCCCGACGCCGACAACATAGCCACCGTCGCGCCACTGAGCTTCCTCGGCAGCCTTGAGGCGGGCAAGCGCGCCACGGCACTCATAGGATATCTTGAGAACGGCACCCTAAGGGTCGGCTCGCCCGAAAACTGGGGCAACGTGGGCAAATACCAGCTCACCGACGACGTGCTTATACAGGTCATCGGCGGTACATTCAACGACAAGGGCGAACTGCGCGCATACAGCGGCGGCAGCGAATTTTCATTCATAATAGTCTCTAAATCAGGCGAAGCCACTCTCGAACCCGTCAGCGCAACAGACTGGATACACCTCAACGACAACGTCATGACGGTCGATCCCAACACCACCGACAGCGAACGCAGGTGCCGCATTGCCGTCAAGGTCGGAGGCCAGAACGTCGGCATATTCACGGTAGTGCAGGGCAACGCTATCAAATTCACCGGCGAGGGCGACACCACCGTCGAGGACGACAAAGTGGTGGTGGTCGGCGGCAAGTCGACACCCGCGCAGGTTAAATTCACCATATCAGATGCCGAGCTGGCTGAGACGGAGATTGTGCCCGTAGACAACGGAGAGAACGGAGTCACCGTGACCGTAGACCGCGCAGCCAAGAGTCTGACAGCCACGCTAATAGCCATGGTCGACGCCTCAGAAGTGCCAGAAGAGGGCGTATCAGTGCCCGTCAACTTCGTGGACATCAACGGCAGTGTGCAGGCAACCATTACATTCGTGCAGCGTCCGGCGCGTATAACATTCACCACCAGCAACTTGACCATGCCATACAGCGAAGACACCCATCTTGTAGCCGTCACCACCGAGGGCGACGCCGTGTGGGCTGTCAAGAGCGTGACAGACGCATCGGGCAATGCCATAAGCTGGCTTGCGGCAACCACCGACTCGAAGCCCGCAGCAAGCGGTAACAACATGACTGTCACGACACAAGCCAACTCATCCGTATCGTCACGCACGGGCTACGTGCGCGTGGAGAGCAGCTACACATTATCTAAACCGCTGGTGGTTGAGCAGGAGTCGACCCCCAACCTCAGCCAACCCGTCGACATGGGCAACGGCATCGAGTGGATGCGTGTCAACCTCGCCAATCCGCGTCAGGCGGCCGGTGGCGCGACATTCGCAACCAAGCTGCCGTCACAGTGCACAGGCGTACGTGCGGAGTCGCACGGTAAGTTCTACCAGTGGGGTGTAAACGTGGCGTGGAGCAGCACGGG
>JAIECQ010000032.1:0-1190 GCA_029068395.1 Rikenellaceae bacterium | reverse complement strand
GAGATAGAGATGGGCGACCTTAAGTGGGCCAAGTACAACCTCGCAAACCCGCGTCAGGCCGACGGCGGCGCGACATTCGCAACCAAGCTGCCCTCGGAGTGCAGCGGCGTACGTGCGGAGTCTCACGGTAAGTTCTATCAGTGGGGCATCAATGTGGCGTGGAACAGCACAGGCGCATCACCATCTGGTGCAACCCCAAGCGGTTCGTGGAGTTCGACAGATGCGTCTAACTGGAACGACCAACCTTGCCCTAATGGTTACCGTCTGCCTACTAATACTGAGTTTCAGAATCTTATCAACAACACCACCCGTACAAGCGGCGGCGGTTGGAAAGAATCTGACTACGGCTACATCGCCTTGACACTCAAAACAGATAATTCTAAGAAATTGGAGTTTCCTGCTGTTGGCTGCCGCAATGCGTCCGGCACATTGGTTAATGCAGGTATATGGGGTGACTACTGGTCATCAACCACACAAAGTGCTGACATCTCGTACAACCTGTACTTCACTAGCGGTGAGGTAAACGTAGGACAAAGCAATAAGCAAAGTGCTATTAATGTGCGTTGCGTCAGAGGCGAAATTGTTCCCGACATCGACCCCAACCAGACCATTACCGTGGGTAACATCGAATGGATGCAGGTGAACTTAGCCAACCCCAAGCAGGCTGCCGGTGGTGCAACGTTCGCAACAAAACTGCCCTCACAGTGCAGTGGTGTGCGCGAAGAGTCGCACGGCAAGTTCTATCAGTGGGGTGTAAACGTGGCGTGGAGCAGCACGGGTGCGTCAGATGGCGGAACTCCTAACAGTTCATGGCAGACATCAACATCTTACCCGACCAACTGGAACACCCAGCCCTGCCCGGACGGATACCGTATGCCTACTAAAGATGAGTTTGATAACCTTATCAATAATAGTAACCGCACTAACGGCGGTGATTGGTCTGAAACCGATTACGGGTACATCATACTCACCTTAAAAACCGATACATCAAAGAAGTTGGAATTCCCTGCTGTCGGTTACCGTCTCCATTCAGACGGCTCTCTAGGCAATGCGGGTACGTGGGGCAACTATTGGTCGTCAATTGCCGGTGCTTCTTCCGGTGCATACGTCATGTACTTCAGTAACAGTAGCTTGGCCGTGAGTGACAACAACAATAAGCGAGGTGGTTTTAGCGCGCGTTGTGTCAAAGA
>JAIECQ010000031.1 GCA_029068395.1 Rikenellaceae bacterium | reverse complement strand
CGACAAAAAGTATTATCAGAAACCCATATTTTCCGGGTCGACAACCCCGTGTGTCGGTTCAGCGGCCACCTCGGCCGACGAATCGTCAGGGAATGTTGCATCAGCGGCAGAGAACGTCTCCCCATCCTCCGGATCCGGGTCAGGCATTGCCTCGATCGCACGCATCGAAGCGATGCCACGATTAAAGATGTCACGCAGCGTATTCTCACGCAGACGGATGATTGAATCCACTTCCATCATCATTCTTCGCTCCGCCTCACGGTAATCATGAATACCGCGCTTCGGATCCTCCGTGTGCGCCGCATATCGATCCATCGCATCGAGAATCCTCTGATGAAACTCGAGCGCCACTTCATCCTGCTGAATCTCCAGTTTTCGGAAGAGTTCCTCATTCTCTCTCACGGCCTCACATGCCAAGAGGAACGGGTCCACCTCCGGCACGGCGGTATAGATTGCATCGAGGGCGGGACGGTGAGAAGAATGGAGAGTATTGAAGTCGGAGGTGTTAGCCTCACTGAAGCTGATTGACTTGTTCATGATGGAGATTACTTGATTGAAGAGTTAGACGAAGACGAGATAGCCACGAGGAGAGCAGCGCATAGCGCCAATAGCGAAGCGAGCCGGACATTTCCGGCGAGCATTAACACCCAGATACCCGGGGTCAGAGAGATAGCAGAGATGATGGCCTGACGCTGCAAGCGTCGGAAAGCCTTCACCAAAGGTGCAACTCCCTTACGGAAGTACTCGGCCACCCCGGGCCAGATAGAGATTTCAACGCCTCCCTCGATGGGAACGGCGCGTTTCAATGAGAAGTTCATTGTTGTTTGATGAGTTTAGCGTGCGACGGGAATAAAAAACAGGCCGCCGCCCCCTGTCGCTAAACTCATCAAACAACGGCCTACTGGACGTGATCAATATGGGGACGGCAGCCTTATTCACTGCTGTATGTATGTCATATCAAGCGGGCATCTCAGATGCCCGGGTGTAATATTATCGGGCATTAACCGCGCCCAGCGACAAGCAGTTGCTTGATGAGATTAGCACCACAAAGTTACAAACAAAATCGGGATTATGCAAGAGAAACGGTAATAATTTTTTGGGAGATAGCCGAAAAAATGATGCGACCCCCTGTCGGGGGTCGCATTCAGGAATTGTAGGAAAATAGTATATCAGCTATCACAGCCTATACCCAAAATATGATACAAAAAAACTATAACCTGCGCGCCTCCCGGCGCCCATAATGCTAACCAAAGAATCTGAATACAGGCGAATTCAAAAATACAGTAATGAAACGAGCCACAAAGATAGTCCGAAAACATTACAAAAGCAAATATTTTGCAATGATTTCGGACACATTCAACACAACACAAACAACAAATCAAGCCCTACGGCGCAAGAAAAGCACGATTCCTGCGCCGAAGATGGCACCGAGCGCCACCAACACAAGTGAATAAGAACCGCGAGAAGGAGACCGTGCCACCGGCACCGGCACTTCGACCGGAACTTCACGCTCCAACAAAAGAGTATCAACCCGAGAGCGCCACAGGGTATCGACTCTGACCCGCAATCTGTCACGCCAGCGCACATCGGTGCGCCACAGAGTATCTCCGGAACGGTAGATAACCACCGAATCCCGCGAGAAGAACGAATCGACGCGCAAAGAACGGTCATGCACAGAATCGACCACATGCAGCATCCCACGGTCATTGAGCACCACAGGATCGGCGACCTGAGCCGCCGAACGGCAGGCCGACAGGCCTACCAGAATAAGCAGCGCCAGCACGATGTGCATCAGCACAGCGCAGAGCGCCGAGAACCTGATTGCGGCAGCAATCTGGTTCATAAGATTATCACGCCTGCTCATAGCTTCTTATACTCCGAGACAGCGTCAAAACAAGGGCAGGCCTTAGCCACCCCCTCCACATCCCGATGCCCGATCACCGGGAGATTCCCATAACGCGCCCGGAGGGTGCGGATGAGAGAGATGATAGTAGCCTTCTGCGCCACGGTGCGGGTATCCTTCGGATTCCCCTTGTCATCGAGGCCACCGATATAGCAAATCGACACAGAGCGCCGGTTCATCGACTTCTGCGGGCAGTGAGCGCCAAACTCCCGATCCTGACGGCCCCGTTGATACGAGCCGTCAAGCCGGACAACGTAATGGTACCCGATACAGCGGAAACCGCGAGCGCGGTGCCACCGGTCGATATCAGAGGCCGAGAAATCGGCACCCTCCTTCGTAGCCGAGCAATGGATAATGATAAATTCAGGCTTATTCATGAGATTGAGAGAAAGAGATAGGATTGTCACAATCAGGCCGGCGCTTGTCGGCCTTCTTACTTGGTGGAGTCGGGACGCTACGCACAGCACGAGCGGCATCAGCGCGGATGCGCTCAATCTGCGCATCCGCATGAGCCGATATACCGAACACCGAACCGGTGAACCCCAGCGAGATACCGAAATACGTCAGCACCGAAGAATGAATTTCCCCCTTCGGGGCGGTGAAAACGGCGATAAAAATCACCGTCACCGCCGCCAGAAGGCAGACCACCGTCAGCGCATAGAGCACGGTATCACGAAACGGGAGCCGGTCAAATTCCTGCTTGAGATGTTTCATGAGAGGAGAGAGGAGAGAGAGGAATTATTAATTTTGGAGAGAGGAAGAGCTATCGGAGATTAAAACATTTCGCCCTCATTTGAAAGTCGGTACCATCGTATTACTTCCTTGAGGCCGGCACCTGTGCCGATTTTGACCTTCTCCCCCATCCATATCTGACCGGCTCTTGCCTCATTGCTAATCTCCGGGCAATCGCTGAGCAGATAGAACTTATTTTCAGCCTGATCATCATCCGGGACGGTAGGGAGGTCCCAGAAGCGGAGAGATTGAGCACCGGAATAATGCGTACCCTCGCCATCGATCCAGATATTACAGCTTCCCTTCAGCGCAGCCGCATCCCAGACGATAACCCCCTCGCGCGAAGCCTCGTGTCCCGGGATTTTATCAGAGAACATATGTTCATCGGAGTAGACATATCTCACGATACGGTCAGTACCCACGAGCGCCCCCGAATTAGACCAAAGGAGATCATCGAAAGTAGGCTCATAGATAATTTCAATATCGCCAAACATAGTATGCATGAAAGTCACATCCATACCGAAACTGTTCTTCTTCCGCTCCAACGAGACACCATTATTCTCACCTTCGCCCACACGATGGAGCGCCTCGATAAGAGCAGAACCTGCGAAAAGATACCCCGCCTTAGGTCGATCCTTCCCTGTAAAGAACAACTTAGCGAGAGCCATAAGGCGCTTGAAATCCCACGCCTCCCGTATGCCGAGCGCCAGCGACTTCTCAAACTGCCATCTCAACCCCGAAGCCGAATAGACATACTGTTGGCCGAGTTCGGTAGAGACAACCATTTTCCCCGGCACAGAGGCCCATAGCGTACGCGAGCCCTGCGCCTTGAAACTACGGATAGCCATTTCCGCGGCGGCCACGCTATCGAACGGTATACCCTTTCTCTGAGCTTCGAGATAATCCGACACGACACGATTGATACCTCTCTTCTGGAGGAACACCGTCTTATACTCAGGGAGAGCGAACTGCGGGAGGAGATTCTTCTGAGTCTCATACATTGCCGGAGCGAGCACCGAGATGGTCGTATTTGCCGGGATACGCGGAATCGTCGAGAATTCATCCGACGGATTACTGCGCTGACCATTGATTGCACGTACGACAGGATTGTTAGTAGTCGAATCAAAATCCACTACATACAACATCAGAGGAATACCCGGCGTAGTCTGAGAGCCATCCTCAGTATAACCATTGACACCGTTTACAATCATCGTAGAGCCCGGTATTACCTTCTGCCTCTGATTAGGATCGATCGGTAGAATTACTTGCGGCTGAGTAGTAGCGTTGACAGCCGACAAGGTTCTAACGGCCGTCTCAACGCGATTCATCGAGAAATGTCTCACCTCCGGAGAATTCACTCTCACAGCCCCCTGCCCAAGGAGAATCCGCATCAGCGGCGCATCGCCATAATCAAGCTGAAGGAGCACGGGATCCACATCCGGCTCAATGACGTTGCCCGGGGCGATACCCCCGGTATCTTTGGCGATACCGGTAACGGTAGCCGGTTTTGCATAAACAGAATTGTCCATAACGAAAAAATCAAGAATTATTCAGAAAGAACGAGATTAACCGGGAAACTGCGGACAATAGCCGGTCTTCCCGGCCACATCGGATAAACCCGGAGTATACCCACCAGCGGGATACCCGGCGGGAAATGATGTTTCCGGATCAAGAGCGTCATCACCCCATTTTCATCCGGTCCAGACAGACCGGCAGAGAGTCGGCCCCGCGACCGCTCAGCCAGCACCTCCCGACACCCTGCAGAGATAGAGATCGAGAAATCCACAGACGCCGGATCAAGACCATCCGGCAACAGATCAGCCAGCGGTACTTTCAATGCGAAATCCGAAAGATAGAAAACAGAATCAGACATAGGAAAACGAATCAAAGAGATACACCCTCGATAGAGAGCTTATCATGACGCAGACGTGCGGCACGATAAGCGGCCATCAGCTCAGCCGAAGCGCGGAAGCGCGGGACGGCAGCCGCCGGCAGGCGGATAAGCAACGGAGCATCCGGGTCGCGGACGAAATCGCCCTCCGGCAGATCAGGATTATCGATATTCTCCAGCAAGAACTTCAGAGGGGAGAAAGCTACCGCAGACTGCATCGACTCCGGGTCATCGAAACGGAGCGCCGTCACAATATCAGGCGAGCATCCTGAAAGATCCAAGACCGACACACACTCCGGGATATGCTTAATCAAGAAGAACCGTAGGTTCGGACAATTGATAAAAGCATTCTGAATCTCAAACGGCTCAGAGATACGCTCCAGATTGATGATACCGATAACGGCTCTCAGATCCCCCGCTCCATGAAAAGCGCGGTAGATAGAGACAGGCGTAACCATCGACCGGACACCCCGTCGACCGAGCGAGATGATGTAAGGGATCCCATTGTTAGTCGCCGTATAAGCCATTGTAATACGCGAATCCGTCTCCTTGAGGGTCTGCGGCAGATTCGCTCGAGCATCAAGCATCACACCCCCCGAACCGATCGACCACTTATCAAAAAGAATCTGCGCCGCCTGCTGCAACGAAAAGAAAGCGCCATTCATGAAATAAGGTCGCGCCTGGTTCAGCTCAGGATAATAACCATTGACGATTGCCACCTGCGGCACATCCTCAGCGAAAAGGAACGGCACCGACTTCATGCCATCATCAGTCATCAGCGACCAGCGCCACGGCAAGAAAGCCGCGGCCACCTGTCCCGCCGCCGGCAGAACCGAAGCCGGGAGCCGGCCCGAAGCCGAGAGAGTAGGGCAATGTCCCGGAGTACCCGGAGGATCGATCACGGCCACCGTCTTTTTCAGCGAAGCGACGTTAGCTTGCAGCAGCTCGACCGCATCACGGTCAGCTGCGGCAGCAGCCACAGAATCGACCACCCTGCAGATAGCATCCAGAATCGCGCCCAGCGAATCCGGCGAGATAGAGAGCGGCGCCGAGATACGGCGGAACGCCGCGATAGTCTCCCTGACAGAAGAAGAAAAGATAGAATCCATGCCGCGAAATTAACACGCGTCGCGAACGGTTCAAAAGACAGAATCAGAGACCCTCGAACCGAATCGGCGGCGGATACCAGCCGACAGCGAATCAGAGATAACATTAGCCGCATGCTTACCGATATTCTCAGAATAGAACTCCCGGAGATTCATCACCGAAGCGAAATGTTTACGCGAGAACCATCTCCGGCGCTGACGTGGGTTATCGCGCCCCAGATCGCCCGGATTTCCCCGCGGAGTATTACGCCCCGTACCCATATCAACAAACATACCGTACTCCTTGAAAGACTGGCTGAGTTCGACGCTGTAAAACTTACCATCCGCACGGCACCCGATAGCCATTACCGAACTATATAGAAGACCGGTATCGATCACCTTGAGAGCCACAATCTGCTCACGCCAGATTTTAATCATAGTAGAATTGAAAGCACTGACAAACTTCCGGCGCTCCTCAAGCGCCCTATCCTGCTGCTGAGCCATAATGATCAGAGATTAAGAGAGCCGACAACGTCAGGCGACGCGATCCACTCATCATCAGAGACCGAGAGATCCGCATAACGGTCGCTCGGCACCTGCAA
>JAIECQ010000030.1 GCA_029068395.1 Rikenellaceae bacterium | reverse complement strand
CTCAGCCCCCGGTCTCTCGCCCCCGGTCTCTCGCCCCCGGTCTCCCAGCCCCGGTCTCTTGCTCCCTGCTATGGCCCCCTGAGGTTTTGTGCAGGCTGTGAAGCTGTTGTCTTGCCGCTCCGTTGAGGCTGAGTGTCAGAAGAATAACGACGATATTATGCTGTCTGATATCAGGAAGTATTTGGGGTTGATATATAGCTTCGAACCCTCGAACCTCATCTTTTTGCTTTTGATGAACGGCTCGGCCCCTTTGAGCATGCGCGCCAGACAATCTTTGCCGAACAGCCGGCGCATCTCGGCCGTGTCTATGCCCCACATGGTGCGTAACGACAACATGACAAATTCGTTGAGCTTGTCGCCGTCGGTAAGACGCTCTGCCGACATGTGGCGACCGCGTCCCACCTGCTCAAGATATAACGGCAGACTGGCAATGTTGGCGTGACGCAAAGAGTATCCGTCAAACGAGTGCGCCCCCGGACCTAACCCCAAATAGGGCACCCTTTTCCAGTAATTGCTGTTGTGCACACCGCAATACCACTCGTTTGATGCGAAGTTGCTCACCTCGTAATGGACGAAGCCCGCCTTGGTCATCACCTCGCGCACCGCCTGAAAATGGGTGTCGCTGGTCTTGTCGCTCACGGGAGTGAAAAGCCCCCTTCTGACACGGTTTGCCAGAATACTCCTCTGGTCTATGGTAAGGTGGTAGGCCGACACATGCTGCACATCCATAGAAAGAGCCTTGCGCAGATCGGCGCGCAGAGTGGTGGTCTGAAGCCCCGGAATGCCGTAAATGAAGTCGACCGACAGGTTTAATATGCCCGCCTTACGCAGACGGTTTATCGCATCTGCGGCCATTGCGCCGTCGTGGTTGCGCCTCATGGCCTTGAGTATGTCGTCGTTAAACGACTGCACCCCTATGCTCACACGCGATATGTCGGTTGAGCCTGCCAGCTCGGCGGCATACTGCTCGGTCACATCCTCGGGGTTGACCTCTATTGTCACCTCCGACAGCTTTGCCGGACGCCATATCTTACGGGCGTGGTCTATCAGGCGTTGTATCTCAGAGGGGGCAAACAGTGACGGAGTGCCGCCGCCTATGTATATCGTATCCAGCTCTCTGATATAGTCGCCCCTCATCTCCATCTCTAAAAGCAACGCCTCCAACAGCTTCTTGCGCGACCCCTCGGCCGCCGTGGTGTAGAAGTCGCAATAGGCGCATATCTGACGGCAGAACGGTATGTGAATGTAAAGGCCGGCCACGCTTTACTCCTCCTCCACCTCGTCAGATGCAATCTCAATGTTGCTGCCCGACGAGGTGAAAGCCCCTATAGGCATCTTGTAAGAGACCACAAAGGCGGTCGGAAATGCCTCTAACACCTTGCCCCACAGCATCACCGCCTCTTCGCGTGTGAGAAAGTTGCCCGCCGTCACCTTGAAGTATGGAGCGGTGTAATTGACCTGTGACGAAATGCCGGGAAACATGCTCTTGAAACGAGACTGCGCCGCGTAAGCCTCGCTGCGTGATGTCTGGTTGTTGCCGAAATATATCCTCACACGATAGCCCTTCACCTTCTCTTCGAGAGAGCCTTCCGACATGGTCACGTTGCAATCTGCCGTCACGTTTACGCTCGCCCCCATCAGGTTGGTCTGGGCAAGACGCGCCACGATAGAGGCGTGACCGCTCTGCGCCAACACCGACATGGGCGCAAGGGCGAGTATGAGAATAATGAATCTTTTCATAACTTGTCTTTTTGTTCTTGTCTCATTCTTCCGGGGCCTGGCTTCAGCCCCTGTCTCAGAGTGCAAAATTACAAAAAAACGGATGAATAAATTAAACTCACGCCTCTTTTTTTGCCGTCCGCACCCGTAACAATACGACAAACCGCCATTACGATGCCGGTTTCTGTCGGACATCTCTCACAGACATACCGAAAACGACATGATTGTCTTTTTGCGACATCTCTGTTGAAATAAAAACAGGCCAATTGGCTTTGTTTGGAAAAAAGATGATACCTTTGTCTTTAGTTAAAGCACAATAAAACCAAAAATACGATGAAGCGAATTTTGTTTCTTTCGGCCCTTGTGTTGCTTGTGTTCGCATGCACCGGACACAAGACCCATGTACGATGGGCTACATTCAATGTCCGCTATGACAACCCCTTGGACGGCGTTTACGGTTGGCAAAACCGCAAAGAGCGTGTCAGCGGCTTTATCACCTCCAACAACATCGACATTGTGGGCATGCAGGAGGTGTTGCACAATCAGTTCATAGACCTGTGCGAGGCTCTGCCCGACTATGGCGCCATAGGCGTGGGACGCGACGACGGCAATACCGCCGGCGAGTATGCCCCTCTGTTCTACCGCAAAGACAAATACGAGGTGCTCGACTCTGACACCTTCTGGCTGGCTGAAAATCCCGACAGCGTGGGCATGATGGGGTGGGATGCCGTGTGCGTTCGCATAGCCACCTGGGCCAAGTTTAAAGACAAGGCCACCGGCAAGGTGTTCATGGGAGTCAACACCCACTTCGACCATGTTGGCACCGAGGCCCGCCGCCAAAGTGCCCTTCTCATCATCGACAAGATAGGCGATATTGTAGGTGACCGTCCAGCAGTTGTCACCGGCGACTTCAATGTCGACGACCGTAGCGAGGCCTATCGTACCATCACAACCAATGCGTTCGTCATGAAAGACGCGCACAAGATAGCTGCCAAAACCGACGGCGTGGCCTATACCTATCACGATTTCGCCCGCATACCGGCAGAGGAGTGCGAAAAGATCGAATTCGTGTACGTCCCCCCGCAGATAAAAGTCGAAAGCAGCACCATACCCGCCGCGAGTGCCGAAGCGTT
>JAIECQ010000003.1 GCA_029068395.1 Rikenellaceae bacterium | reverse complement strand
GGAGGTGAACTTGATATATCCATAATCGGATGAACTCCATCCTCCTCCGCGACTTACGGTACTGCTGTTAATGAGAGTCAGAAACTCATCTTTAGTAGGCAGACGGTAACCCTCGGGGCAGAGTTGAGTGCTGCAAACTTTCGCCTGACATAGCTTTGTGCGGGTGTTTTTTTTGTATCGCAGTGGTTTGTTTCAGCAAGTTTTTGCTCCGACAGGCTTCCGCCCCGGCAGGGCGGCGAGGTACGAGCCGCAACGGGCCTCGCCTCCCCCCGCGGAGGCCCGTAACATCGCCACGCTATTACAGGTAGTGACTAAGTCACGGCGGTGAAGCGCGTCACTTTCACGCCTTGCCCCCGCAGGCTCGGCCCGTAGCTCCTTCACGCTAAAGGCACGTACCGGCCAACCTAAGGTGCCGCACGTCTTTGTCACTCACAACGCCATACCATCATCACACCCTCGACCTCCACGCCGATGAGGCCGACCTGCGGTCGGCCCACAACCACCAAAGGAATGAAAGCAAAAGAAATGAGAACACAAGGAATGAAAACACCAGTAAATAGCTATATCAATTAAGGCAACCCACCGCGCGGTCTGAGTGAAACGAAACCGCACACTATTCCTTATCTCCGGCATAACGAAGTATGCCGTAAGCAAAAATTCCTTGTGCCCGGGCTGAGAAACGAAGCCCGAGCGGCCCGGAGCCTCCGCAAACGGAGGGCCGCAACCCCGCACAGCAATATATATGACAGTGAATTAGTGACGGCAGTGATGCTCGTCATTTTCATGCTGGGCCCTCCGCAGGCTCCGCGTCGCTCTCCGCTGTGCTGGTGGTTGCGGCTTATGTTTCCTATTATGTTTGCTGCATGCCCGGCATTACGAAGTATGCCGTAAGCCAAAAATTCCTTATGCCCGGGCTGAGGAACGAAGCCCGAGCGGCCCGGAGCCTCCCCCAACGGAGGGCCGCATATCGGGTGAATAATATGTAGGGCGGTGAATAAGTCACGGCAGTGATGCACATGACTTTCATGCTGTGCCCTCCGCAGGCTCCGTTCCGCTCTCCGTTGCGCCAAAAGCACGTTTCCCCAAAGCCGTCGGCCCCGAATCCGTACGCATTCCTTAATACTCGACCAGTTTTTGCTCCGCAGGCTCCGCGCCGCTCTCCGCTGTGCCGGTGGTTGCGGCTGTGCTGCTTATGATTGCCGCCCTGCTGTTATGGTTTCTGCTTTGCTTCCGCACCCTTTCCGTCGAGAGTCATGGCCCATGTTGAATATCTTTCAGGCACTCAATCCAAGGGCCAAAAACAGCTATCCCATAAATGTGTGAGACGCATGTCGAAACACATTTATGGAATAGCTGTACTTATTATCCGCTTAGTTGTTCCTCAAACATATCAAAACGGGGTCCGTGACCCCTCCCCCGGAAGGGCCGCCGGAGGCAGTTTCAGCAATACATAACAGCAGTTCCAGCAAACCATCACCGGCAGTGAAGGGTTGTCAGTTTGTTTTGAAGTTGAATTTGACTTCGGCCAGTTCTTTGTTTGCTTTTTCTATTTTTTGAGCCATTGCAGCCTTGAAGTCGACAATCTTGCCGAACAGGTCTTTGTCGCCGTTGGCCATTATCTGGGTTGCGAGTATAGCGGCGTTCTGGGCTCCGTCGAGGGCTACTGTGGCCACGGGTATTCCCGACGGCATCTGTAGTATCGACAAAATGCTGTCCCATCCGTCTATTGAGTTTGACGACTTGATGGGTACGCCTATCACGGGCAGCGGGGTCATGGCAGCAATCACTCCGGGCAGATGGGCTGCACCGCCGGCGCCGGCAATGATGACCTCTATGCCTCTTTTGTGGGCCTCGGCGGCAAATGACATCACCTTGTCGGGAGTGCGGTGTGCCGACAGGGCCATCACCTCGAATGGTATCTCCATCTGGTCGAAAAAGTTGGCTGCACCGCTCATCACCTTAAGATCTGAGGTGCTGCCCATGATAATGGTTACTCTTGGTTTCATTGCTATTTGTTTTTTTGAAATAATTGCCTACCTTCGTCTGCCGCAAAGCTGCCACGGCATGACGTCGGCAAAGATACTAAAAGTCTCGGCATAAGCAAATAATGAGTTCATGTGCAGAGCATGATGGTAAACAGGTAAGTAGTATGGAAAGAGTCAAGTTGGGCGACAAACACTTCGTCCTTTACCTGCCCGCCGCCCGCATCGACAGTCTTATAGATGGGATGGCCGAGCGCATCAACCGCGACTATGCCCATTCGCAGTCGCTTATGCTGGTGGGCATACTTAACGGCGCCTATATGTTCGCTGCGGACTTGGCGCGCAAGATAACTGTTCCGTGTCGCATAACCTTCATGAAGGTGTCGTCTTACGAGGGGCTCACCTCACGCGGAGAGCTTACCATGCAGCTGCCGTTGTGCTGTAGTGTCGAGGGGTGCGACGTCATTCTGCTGGACGAGATTGTAGAGACGGGCCTTACCATGAACCGCCTGTTCGATTACATGGTGACCATGGGGGCGCGTTCTGTGGCCGCTGCCACGCTGCTCTTCAAGAGAGGACAATACAAGGGCGTGGCAGAGATAAAATATGCAGCCCTTGCCATGGATGAGCCGCTCTTCGTGGTGGGCTACGGGCTTGATTACAACGAAGAGGGACGCACACTCAAAGACATTTACATATTAGATGAAGATGGAGATACGAACGTATAAACTGCCTGTGGCAGAGCACTTTTATACCATCCAGGGCGAGGGTGGCAACACAGGCACGGCAGCATACTTCATACGCCTTGCCGGTTGCGATGTTGGGTGCCCATGGTGCGACGCCAAAGAGTCGTGGGTAAGCCATCGTCATCCGCTCGTGGAGGTTGATACGTTGGTCGGCTATGTCAAGTCGACACCGGCACGTGCGGTGGTCATAACGGGAGGCGAGCCGCTTATGCACCCGTTGGACAACCTCACCGAGGCGCTCTCGGCGGCAGGTCTCGCCGTCTTTTTGGAGACCTCGGGCACACATCCCTTCTCGGGTCGCTTCGACTGGGTGTGCCTCTCGCCCAAAGAGCACAAGCCTCCCCTCGACGAGGC
>JAIECQ010000029.1 GCA_029068395.1 Rikenellaceae bacterium | reverse complement strand
CATATCAAAACGGGGTCCGTGACCCCTCCCCCGGAAGGGCCGCCGGAGGCAGTTTCAGCAAACCATCACCGGCAGTGCCAGCAAACCATCATCCGCAGTGCCAGCAAGGCATTATCCGCAGTGGCTCGTACGCATGGTTGTCAAACAGTTTTTCGTTTTAGGATTATTACGGTTATTTCGGGCCAGGCTCCGAATCGGAATGGTATTATCTGTCCGACACCGGGGTTTACGTGTATGGCTTTGGGTCCGACATTGTATAGTCCTCCCCATTGGGGGTAGCGCATGGATGCCGGGGAGTATCCGCCTATACGCAGCTGCATTGCGTGGGTATGTCCCGAGAGGGTCAGGTCTATGTCATGCCTGTCGTTGTCTTTCACGCTGTTCAGCCAGTGGCGCGGGTTGTGGGTCATCAAAATCTTGTAGGCAATGCTGTCGGTGCCCTCTGATGCACGGTTAATGTCGCCATAACGCGGGAACGGAGGTTCGCCCCAGTTTTCGACACCTATCAGAGCTATGCTGTCGGCACCGTGCCTTATTATTACGTTCTCGTTGTTAAGCAACCTCCACCCTATAGACTTCTGAAACGATTTAATGCTCTCTACATCGGCAAGACGCTGCTGCTCTGTGGGCCAGTGATGATAGTCGCAATAGTCATGATTGCCCAATACCGAAAAGACGCCGTCACGCCCCTTTACCGATGCGAGCACCGTTTTGAAACCCTCTAACTCTGACGATGTGCTGTTGACAAGGTCGCCTGTGAACAGCACCAGGTCGGCATCCTGACGGTTAATCAAAGCCACGATGCTGTCTACAGCCTCGGGCGAACTCCTCCACGACCCTATGTGCATGTCAGAGAAGTGGACGATTTTGTAACCGTCAAACGGCTGCGGCAGATCTGCCGACTCAACGGTGACGTTCTTGATGACAAATCTACGTGTACCTACAAAACAGGCATATATCACCATGCCAACCATCAGCAGGGACACTGTCAGCCCCGTAATGACAAAAAGACGTCTTAAAGGCCTTATACATGAGCCTATTACAGACAAGAGCATGAATATGACTTTTGCCGATACCATGCAAAGAAAAAATATCACCGCCAAGCTGTCAACACGCCCCATCACATGAGGATATGCCATGTATGCCAGCCACGCCACCACCAACGCCATAGGCAGCCACCACAGACACCTGACCCAGCGCCCGGACCTCTTTATATAGCGAATATAAATATAGGTGTCGGCAACAATCAGCAATATTAGCAGAGATGCTATAACCAATTTAAACATACCAAACAGTTTTACGTTAAACCACACAAGACATCAACCCCACGCATGGTGCGCATAAAGCCACCTTATGGCAGGTATGTCATGAAAGCAGCAGCCATAAAGCCATAAATTAAAAAAGGCCCAATGCGAGCATTGGACCTTTTCATGACGTCAACATGCTAACAGTTCATGCCGCCGCATACGTTGATAACCTGTCCTGTGACATATGCCGAAAGGTCTGATGCTAAGAACAAGGCCACTTTGGCAATATCTTCGGGAGTGCCGCCGCGACGCAGGGGTATCTTCTTGGCCCACTCTTCACGCACGCTCTCGGGCAAGGCGCCGGTCATGTCGGTTATGATAAAGCCGGGAGCTATGGCATTTGAGCGTACACCGCGCGAACCCAGCTCCTGGGCGATAGACTTGGTGAAACCGATGATACCGGCTTTTGATGCCGAATAGTTGCTCTGTCCGGCATTACCCGATACGCCTACAACCGAACTCATGTTGATTATAGAGCCGCCGGTCTTAAGCATATATTTCTGCACGGCCTTGGTGAGGTTAAACACCGATTTGAGGTTGACTTTGAGCACCAAATCCCACTGTTCTTCGCTCATGCGCAACAAAAGGGAGTCGCGTGTGATGCCCGCATTGTTAACCAAAATGTCGATGCGGCCGAAATCTTTTGCCACCGTGTCGATAAACTCAACAGACTGGGCGAAATCGCTGGCATCAGAAATGTAACCCTTGGCCTTGACGCCATAGGCCTGCAACTCTTTTTCGGTATTCTTAAAGTTGTCGTCCTCTCTCAGGTCGGTGAAAACAACGTTCGCACCTTCGCTGGCAAAACATAAAGAGATAGCCTTACCGATGCCACGAGCACCGCCTGTCACAATAGCGACCTTACCTTCAAGTAATTTCATTTTCTGTATGGTTTTAAAAATTATTCGTCAAAACAATGCGGACATACATGCCATGTGTCAGCCCGCCTAAACGGCTGTCACCTAATTAGCGCCCCGCCATATCATGAAAGCGTATAAGCCTTTGCGGCGGACGAGGACGGGTGACAAAGCGAGTCAAAGATAGCAAAATTTATTTAGATACAAAATGTTTCTGCGCTTTGAGCAGATTGCGCGATTGCAAAATCATGGTCTTGGTCTCGCTTATAATGTCGAGATAGAGCATGCTGGTGCGTGTTGACGTGTCGCCGGTCTTGATGCGCGCTATCTGACGCTTTATCACCTGTGCAAACTCCTCAAACAGAGAGTCTCTCAACAGCAGGGTCTGATCTATCTTGCTGTAATCGTCCTCTTTGAGCATGTGGTTTATCATGCCGTATATTATGGATACCTTCTCTTCTATCTCTTTGAGGTCGTTTATCTGCTCTTTCGAAAAACCGGAGTGGTTGTTGTCTATGTGGTCAAAACCAGGCCTTGTTATGTGCACCAACGCCTTTGTAACCTCGTTGACATAGTCGACCACCTGCACATAATAGTGACCTGTGCTGATGTAATTTTCACTCAATGTAGATAACGTGTTGTACACGGCATATTTACGCTTGTGGGCCTCTTCGTAAAGGGACTCCGACTCGCGCACCATGCTCTTGAGCAACTTGCGGTCTTCGGTGAAGATGCCTGTCAAGGTGTTGTCATATACGCTCATGACCTGCTGCATGGTCTGGCACACCTCTTTGCGGCATGTGTCTATTATGTCTTTGTCAAACATGGGCAGCAAGCCGGACTCGTTCTCTTTGCTGTCTTTATGCTTTTTGTTTAATATATTGCTCTGTATCAACAGGAACGCACACAATATGGTCATTGCCGCAATTGCAATGGTGCCCCCTGCCGACAGCAGCAAGGCCACGGCGAAAGCCACTGTGAAGGCTATGAACGCCGTCAGGAACCATCCGGAAATGACGGTCAACACACCCGTTATTCGATATACGGCCGACTCGCGTCCCCACGCCCTGTCTGACAGTGACGAACCCATCGCCACCATGAAGGTGACATACGTGGTTGACAGAGGCAGCTTGAACGATGTAGCCGTCGATATAAGAAGAGAGGCCACTGTAAGGTTGACCGTCGCCCTGATGAGGTCGAACGATGCCCCGCCGTTGTCATTACGCGAAGGTATGAAGCGGCTGTTGAGATATCGCTGTACATGTCGGGGCGTTACCTTGGCTATCTTCTTGTTGACATCTAACGCCCACCTAACAATGCCGCGCGAGACCATGGTAGAACCGAATCTCTCGGCACCGGACGACTCTTGGCGGGCCAGGTTGACCTCTGTTTCGGTAACATTGCGCGCCTTTTTTGAAAACCATAATGTCAGTGTCATGACCGTGCCGGCAATGAAAAGTATGGTCATGTTGGCCTGCGCGGGCCTTGTCAACTCACCCATAGCCATGTTGATGTCGCCACTCTGCGATGCTATGTTGTAAGAGTCGTATCCGGCCATGAACACGCCTATGAAGTTGACCAGGTCATTGCCCGCAAAGGCCAGAGCCAAAGAGAACGTGCCCGCCAACACGGTTATCTTCAATATGTTGACCTTGAGAAGGTGTTGCACCAACGCCATTAGTATGGTCCAGCCGGCAATGGAGACACCTACCGCCTTCCAGATGTTTTGCGACAACAGTTCAAGCGTTTCGGCTGTTATTATAGTAGTGCCTTTCAGACCTTTGAATATGGCGAAATAGGATATTGCCGTCAGGGCCAGTCCGCACCATATTGACCCGAAATAGCGGAACGACCGGTGATAGCGAAACGAGAAGATAACCCTGGTGATATACATGACAACGCTGCCGCACACAAAGGCTATGACCACCGAAAGCAATATGCCCGAAATGATGCCAAGCGCTCCTGTGGCATTTATATACTCTGACAGCTTTGAGGCCCCATCTGCCCCGGTCCATATCTTCATAGAGGCCACAGCCACTGCCGACCCCAGCAACTCGAACACCAGCGACACCGTTGTCGAGGTAGGCAAGCCGAAGGTATTGAACAAGTCTAACAGTATAACATCTGTCAGCATAACTGCCAGAAACAAGGTCATCACATCTTTGAAGGTGAACATCTGAGGGAAGAATACACCGCTTCGGGCAACCTCCATCATTCCGCTCGAAAACAACGAGCCCATTATTATGCCCACCGATGCCACCGTCATGATGACGTAACGCGGCGCCACCTTCGAGCCTATGGCCGAGTTGAGAAAGTTGGTAGCGTCGTTCGATACGCCAACAATGAGGTCGGACACCGCAAGGGCGGCCAAAACCACTAAAATTACCGTAAACAGAGGGTCCATATTGTCTTGGTTGGGTTTTACTTGTTTTTAACACTTGTGCAGCCTCACAACATCTTGAGTGCAAGCCTTATAACCTCTTCTATCTTGGCCTCGGGCGACTCTTTCAATATCTGTTTCACAGCTTTGTCTGACGCCGCTTTGTTGAAGCCGAGCATTATTAGCGCCTTAAGGGCCTCATCGTAGGTTTCTGATGTCACCACCGCCTCGGCGCCTGCCAGCACATGACCGCCACTCTGCGATGCCTCAATAGATATTATCTTGTCGCGCAACTCAACTATTATCTTCTCGGCGGTTTTGGCTCCTAACCCCTTTACCTTTTTGAGAGTCATTGCATTACCACTCGAAATGATCTGTCTCAGCTCGGACGGTGTGTATGTTGACAACACCATGCGAGCGGTGCCTCCCCCGACCCCGGACACCCCTATAAGCATGCGGAACAGCTCGCGCTCACGCCTGGTGGTAAAGCCGTAGAGAACCGGGAGATCGTCTCTGACGAGATATTGATGTGTATAAATTTTAGATTCTGTCTTTCCCTCTAACTCTTCATAACTGAGCAGGGAGATATTAAGGATGTATCCTATTCCGCCACACTCCACAACAACGGATGCGGGGGTCAATTCATCTATTCGACCGGTTATATAGTCGTACATAACAGGGGTTTATTACCGCAGACCATTCAAAACGGCCCTTTTGTTCGGTGACAAATATAGAAAGAAACTGAATGAAATACAATGAAAATTTCACTAAAACGACCGACAACTCACTTTTTTGTCATCACCGGGCCGTATCTATTCAGAGCATGGGACATGTGCGCGGGCACTGCGGATGATGCCTTGCGTCACTGCCGGTGATGGTTTGCCGGCACTGCCTCCGGCGGCCCTTCCGGGGGAGGGGTCGCGGACCCCGTTTTGATATGTTTGAGGGCAAACTAAGAACATAAGTACGAAAGATATGGATAAAGGCGTTCGACTATCGTCTCTCACCTTTATCCATATCTTTCGTTTTTGGCCCTTGGGGTTGGTGCCTGAAAGGTATTCAACAGGGGCAGGACGCTCGACGGAGAAGAGTGCGGAAGAAGTTCGGCAAAACATGACAGGCAGGGCGGCAAAAGCAGGCACAACTGAATCACCATCCAGTGCCGTCCCAACTCTGCCGCTTACGCAAGCCCTCGGGGAAGAATCAAAGAAATCAAAGAACCAAAGTATTAATATTTAGCGGACACAACGCACGCTACGACCGTGATGCTTACCGCTGTTATTCACGTACAAATCACTGCTGATGAAGTACAGGAGGTACGCGCGGCCAGAACCATCAGTAACTGACGACCAATAGCTTCCGTACGTACCCGCGTCGGACAACGTACCGGACGAATCGCTGCGGCGGCGACCGACAGCGGGAAACTCCACGGAATTAGAGGGGTGTTATTGGTTGGGCGGCAGGGTTTGGGGGTTAGGTGTTTTTTGTTTCGGAAAGCTTTAGCCCGCATAGCTTTACACCCGGCAGGGCGGTTTGAGAGTAACGGAACCTCACACTTTTATTTAACCGAGATGCTTTTGTGGTGGCTTTTTGCACAGGTAGTTTTTGCGCCAGCAGGGTTTTGCACCGCATGGCTTCCGCCCCGGCAGGGCGGCGAGGTACGAGCCGCAACGGGCCTCGCCTCCCCCCGCGGAGGCCCGTAACCCCGCCACGCTATTGTAGGCAGTGACTAAGGGTAGGCGGTTATGCGCGTCACTTTCATGCTTTGCCCCCGCAGGCTCGGCCCGTGGCTCCTTCACGCTAAAGGCACGTACCGGCCAACCCAAGGTGCCGTACGTCTCTCTTACACACCACGCGTGAACCTCATCACGACCTCGACTTTCACGCCGATGAGGCCGACCTGCGGTCGGCCCATCCCGCACAAGGAATGAAAGTAAAATAAATGAGAACACAAGGAATACACAAGTAAAAAACTATAGCATATAAGGCAAAATACCGCGCGGTCTGAGTGTAACGAAACCGCACACTATTCCTTATGCCCGGCATAGCGAAG
>JAIECQ010000028.1 GCA_029068395.1 Rikenellaceae bacterium | reverse complement strand
TCGGTCGGTCAGCCTGGTTTCGGCTGCGCACCTAACGCCCCTTTGGCATGAAGGAGCCACGGGCCGAGCCTGCGGAGGCAAAGCATGAAAGTGACGCGCATAACTGCCGCCCCTTAGTCACTGCCTACAATTACGTGACGGGGTACGGGCCTCCGCGGGGGGAGGGTCGGCCCGTTGCGGCTCGTACCTCGCCGCCCTGCCGGGACAAAAGCCTGCCGGTGCAAAAACTACCTGTGCAAAAAGCCTACGCGGGCCAAAGTTTTCCGAAACAAAAAATACCTAATCCCCAAACTCTGCCGCCCAACCAATAACGCCCCTCTAATTCCGTGGAGTTTCCCGCTGTCGGTTACCGCAACTACTCGGACGGTTCGTTGCAGACAGCGGGTCAGGGCGGCGTCTATTGGTCGTCAGTTACGGCCAGTTCTTACTACGCGTACTACCTGTACTTCAATAGCGATGGTTTGCACGTGTATAACCTCTATAAGCAGTACGGTTATAACGTGCGTTGTGTCCGCTAAATATTAATACTTTGGTTCTTTGATTTCTTTGATTCTTCCCCGAGGGCGTGCGTAAACGGCATAGTTGGGCCGGCGCCGGCGGTGATTCAGTTGTGCGTGCTTTTGCTGCACTGTCCGCTATGCTTTGCCGTCCTGCTGTTATTGTTTCTGTTTTGTTCCCGCACTCTTTCCGTCGAGAGTCATGCCCCTGTTGAATACCTTTCAGGCACAAAGCTTAAGGGCCAAAACGAAAATATGGCATAAAGGTGTGAGACGCATGTCGAAACACCTTTATGCCATATTTTCGTACTTCCGCCTTAGTTGTTCCTCAAAAATATCAAAACGGGGTCCGTGACCCCTCCCCCGGAAGGGCCGCCGGAGGCAGTGCCAGTAATACAATAAGACAGTGCCCGTAAGCCATCACCGGCAGAGAAGGCAAGCATAACATTAGTTTCCGCGGGAGGGATAGCGTATATTTTGTTATTTTTACTACTTTTGCAATCATAGCACCAATTTATTAGTCTTTAAACGTTGCTTATGTACCGGCTAAACGTATATGATGCCGTCCAGAGGAGGCTGAAAGTCATTTTCGATAATTTCGAATACGTTTATGTCTCTTTCTCGGGGGGCAAGGATAGCGGCGTGCTTTTAAATCTGTGTATTGACTATCTGAGAAAACATCATCCGGGTCGCAGATTGGGGGTATTTCATCTCGATTATGAGGTTCAATACAAGCACACCATTGATTATGTGCGCCGCGTATATGCTGCCCATAGCGACATACTCGACGTTTATCACTGTTGTGTGCCCGTCAAGGTGTCGACATGTGCCTCTATGTTGCAGCAATATTGGCGTCCCTGGGATCCCGACAATCGTCAGATATGGGTCCGTGAGATGCCTGAAGGGGCACTTACGCAGAGCGATTTCGGTTTTTTCAATCCATCGATGTGGGATTATGAGTTTCAGTGGCTCTTCTCTCGATGGGTGCGCCGCACCACGAAAAGCAAGAATGTTTGCTGCATGGTGGGCATACGCACCCAGGAGAGCTTTAACAGGTGGCGAGCCATTCACAGCAACAAGAATTACCGTCACATGTGGAATTATAAGTGGACCCACCGTGTCGGCTGGCACGAGTATAACGCATATCCCATATATGACTGGCTCACAACCGACGTGTGGACCGCCAACGGCAAGTTCGGTTGGGATTACAACCGTCTTTACGACCTCTATTACCGTGCAGGGCTGCCATTGGGTAGTCAGCGGGTGGCCAGCCCTTTCATATCGCAGGCCATAGCAACCCTTTACCTCTATAAGGCCATTGATCCCGACATGTGGGCGCGTATGGTAGGACGCGTAAACGGCGTTGGTTGCGCCGGCATATACGGCAACACCGGGGCCATGGGGTGGCGTCATATATCTTGCCCGCCCGGATTCTCGTGGAAGAGATACATGTATTTTCTGCTTGACACCCTGCCAAAGGAGATTCGTTGTAACTATCTTAACAAACTTGAGGTCAGCATTAAGTTTTGGCGTGACAAGGGCGGCGTGCTCAGCGACGAGACCATCGAGAGGTTGCAGCAGGCCGGCGTCGATATCACCGTTTTGCCGCCGACGCACATAAGGTCGGGCAAGCGCATTGTAAAAATGGAGTATATAGACGATGTCGATATACCCGACTTCAGGTACATACCGACATATAAGCGTGTGTGCATCTGCATAATGAAGAACGACCACACATGCAAATACATGGGCTTTTCGCAAAACAAGAAAGAGCAGGAGATGAGACGATTGGCCATTGATAAGTTTAAAAACATAGAGCATGTCAGATAAGTTAGCAAGTCCGGTATATGGTGTCAAGGCCGTGCCTGTCGAGAAGGTCGTGGCCAACAGTTACAACCCCAACATAGTGGCTCCCCCTGAAATGAAACTGCTGGAGCTGTCTATATGGGAAGATGGTTACACCATGCCTTGCGTATGCTATTACCTCGAAGAGAGCGATCTTTACGAACTTGTGGACGGATATCACCGTTACATGGTCATGAAGACCTCAGAACGTATATACATGCGTGAGAAAGGTTTGTTGCCCGTTGTGGTTATAGACAAAGACATATCCAACCGTATGGCCTCGACAATACGCCACAACAGGGCTCGAGGTGTGCACTCCGTCGAGCTGATGTCCGGCATTGTCGTCGAACTCGTCCGCTCGGGCATGTCTGACGACTGGATAATGCGCAATATAGGCATGGACCGCGATGAACTGTTGAGACTGAAGCAGATAACAGGCCTCGCCGACCTTTTCGTCGGCAAAAAATTCAGCCTCTCAAACGATTGGTGCGAGGAAGACTGATACTAACCACACTGCGGTAATGCCTTGCCTTCACTGCCGATATTTTGCCGGCACTGCCGGTGATGGTTTACTGGAACTGTCGTTTTGGTTTGCTGGCACTGCCTCCGGCGGCCCTTCCGGGGGAGGGGTCGCGGACCCCGTTTTGATATGTTTGAGGAACAACTAAGAACAGAAGTACGAAAATATGGTATAAAGGTGTTTCGACATGCGTCTCACACCTTTATACCATATTTTCGTTTTGGCCCTTGGACTGAGTGCCTGGAAGATATTCAACATGGGCCATGACTCTCGACGGAAAGGGTGCGGAAACAAAACAGCAAATTATAACAGCAGGGCGGCAATCATAAGCAGCACAGCCGCAACCACCAGCGCAACGGAGAGCGGCGCGGAGCCTGCGGAGGGCACAGCATGAAAGTCATGTGCATCACTGCCGTCACTGATTCACCGCCATATATATTATTCACCTGTGTGCGGCCCTCCGTTGGGGGATTTCCTGCCCACCGCGAGGTGCGGGCCGCTCGGGCTTCGTTCCTCAGCCCGGACACAAGGATTTTTTGCTTACGGCATACTTCGTTATGCCGGGAATGCAGCAAGCATAACATTAGCGCGGCAACCACAAGCAGCACAGCCGCAACCACCGGCACAGCGGAGAGCGCCCCGGGGCCTGCGGAGGGCACAGCGAGAAAGTTATGTGCATCACTGCCGTGACTTATTCACCGCCATACATATTAGTCACCGATATGCGGCCCTCCGTTGACGGATTTCCTGCCTACCGCGAGGTGCGGGCCGCTCGGGACTCGTTGCCTCGTCCCGGGCATAAGGAATTTTGGCTTACGGCATACTTCGTTATGCCGGTCATGCAGCAAGCATAACAGTAGCGCGGCAATCATAAGCAGCACAGCCGAACCACCAGCACAGCGGAGAGCGGAACGGAGCCTGCGGAGGGCACAGCATGAAAGTGAAGAGCATCACTGCCGTGACAGATTCACCGCCATACATATTATGCATCGATATGCGGCCCTCCGTGGGGCGGAGGCTCCGGGCCGCTCGGGCTTCGTTCCTCAGCCCGGATACAAGGAATTTTTGCTTACGGCATACTTCGTTATGCCGGTGATAAGGAATAGTGTGCGGTTTCGTTTCACTCAGACCGCCCCTGCCGGAGAGTGATGGGCCGGCGCTGGCGCCGGCCTAACGGGGCGAGTGAATGGAGTGTGATGAAATTGGGCCGTGAGGCGTGAAACAAGCGGGGCGGCTTTAGTTGTAGCTTTTGGCAAGGCTTTGGCTTGATGCTTGTGCTGGCGGGGCGGCTGCTCGGGCTGCAACTTTTGGCGGGGCTTCGGGTTGCTATGTTAGCTGGTTTTGGTTGCGCACCTAACGCCCCTTTAGCGTGAAGGAGCTTCGGGCCGAGCCTAGGAGGCAAGGCGTGAAAGTGACGCGCATCACTGCCTACCCTTAGTC
>JAIECQ010000027.1:3187-3421 GCA_029068395.1 Rikenellaceae bacterium | reverse complement strand
GCCATTTTGTCGCCTTTCACCCCTCATGTCGTTTCATAGCCTGTTTGAATGCGGATGTTTTTGCCGCCGCCGGTCGGCAAGAGGGGGGCAGGCTTTTGCAGCGGGATACATTTGCGGCGGCAGTTTTTGCGCCGCATGGCTTTTGGCTAGCCGGTTTTTGGAGATGTAGCTTTTGAACCGGTAGGTTTGTCCAGGTAGGCTTTTGAACAGGTAGTCTTTGCGCCGGCAGGCTTT
>JAIECQ010000027.1:0-3177 GCA_029068395.1 Rikenellaceae bacterium | reverse complement strand
AGTCTCGTGGGCTCGGAGTTGTGTCTAAGAGACAGCTTTTGCACAGGTATGTTTGGCCCGGTAGGCTTTTGCACAGGTAGTTTTTGCGCCGGCAGGCTTTTGCAGTGGTAGCTTTTGCACAGGTAGCTTTTGCATCGGGAGCTTTTGTCCGGCAGGCTTTTGCGCCGCATGGCTTTTGTCCCGGCAGGGCGGTCTGAGTTAACCGAAACCGCACACTTTCATTTAACCGAGATGCTTTTGCAGGGGCTTTTTGCACAGGTTGTTTTTGCCCCGGCAGGCTTCCGCGCCGGCAGGGCGGCGAGGCACGAGCCGCAACGGGCCTCGCCTCCCCCCGCGGAGGCCCGTAACCCCGCCACGCTATTGTAGGCAGTGACTAAGTCCCGGCGGTGAAGCGCGTCACTTTCACGCCTTGCCTCCGCAGGCTCGGCCCGTGGCTCCTTCATGCTAAAGGCACATTAGGTGCGTAGCTCGAGCAACCGCCCCGCCAACACAGGTACAAAGTCAAACCGTAAGCTACAAAGCCTTGCCAAAAGCAACAGCCAAAGCGCCCCGCAAGGTTCACGCCTCACGGTCTAATTTCACCACACTCCATACACTCGCCACGTTAGGCCGGCGCTGGCGCCGGCCCATCCCGCTCAGGCAGGGCGGTCTGAGTTAACCGAAACCGCACACTTTCATTTAACCCGACAGTTTTTGCGCCGCATGGCTTTCCGTCCCGACAGTTTTTGCACCGTATGGCTTTCCGCTACGACAGTTTTTGCGCCGCATAGCTTTCCGCCCCGGCAGGTTTTGCGCCGGCAAACTTCCGCCCCGGCAGGGCGGCGAGGCACGAGCCGCAACGGGCCTCGCCTCCCCCCGCGGAGGCCCGTAACCCAGTCACGTGATTGTAGACAGTGACTAAGTCACGCCCCCGCCGCGCGTCACTTCCTCGCTTTGCCCCCGCAGGCTCGGCCCGTGGCTCCTTCACGCTAAAGGGGTGTTAGGTGCGCAACCCAAGGTGCCGCCCCGCCAGCACAGGCACAAAGCCAAACAACAAGTACAAAGCCTTGCCCAAAGCAACAGCCAAAGCGCCCCGCAAGGTTCACGCCTCACGGTCTAATTTCACCACACCCTTACACTCACCCCGTGCGGCCGGCGCTGGCTCCGGCCCACATCGCTCCGCAAGGCGGTCTGAGTGAAACGAAACCGCACACTATTCCTTATCACCGGCATAACGAAGTATGCGTAAGCAAAAATTCATTATATCCGGGCTGAGGAACGAAGCTCGAGCGGCCCGGAGCCTCTCCCAACGGAGGGCCGCATATCGGTGCATAATATGTAGGGCAGTGAATTAGTGACGGCAGTGATGCTCTTCACTTTCATGCTGTGCCCTCCGCAGGCTCCGTTCCGCTCTCCGCTGTGCTTGTGGTTGCGGCTGTGCTGCTTGTGGTTGCCGCGCTGCTGTTATGCTTGCTGCATGTCCGGCATAACGAAGTATGCCGTAAGCCAAAATTCCTTGTGTCCGGGCCGAGGAACGAAGCCCGAGCGGCCCGGAGCCTCCGCAAACGGAGGGCCGCAGCCCCGCACAGCAATATATATGACAGTGAATTAGGGGCGGCGGTGATGCTCATCATTTTCATGCTGTGCCCTCCGCAGGCCCCGCGCCGCTCTCCGTTGTGCCGGTGGTTGTGGCTGTGCTGTTTTGTTTCCGCACCCTTTCCGTTGAGGTCATGCCCCTGTTGAGATTCTTTCAGACACCAACCCAAGGGCCAAAAACGAAAGATAGGAGTAAAGGTGTGAGACCCGAGTCGAAACACCTTTACTCCTCTTTCTATTAGTTTTTGTCCTCAAAAATACCAAAAGGGGTCCGTGACCCCTCCGTGACCCCTCCCCCGGAAGGGCCGCCGGAGGCAGTTTCAGCAAAGATAGAGGCATGATAAATTTATGGTGGAGTTGTTTTTTACGATAAAAAGATTTAGATTTGTGAAATGAAAGTAACAAAAATTTTTACGATGAAACTTAAATTTATCCTCCCGTTGTTTTTTTTAGGCGCGCTTTACGCCTGCGACAAGACGTCATCGTCGGTATCTCCCGCGCCTTCTGCCGATACCGATAGTGCAAAAGTGCTCACGGGCAAGATTGCTTTTGTCAACAACGACACTTTAGTCAATAACTATAAGCTCTTCAAGGAGTTGTCGGCCAAGTTAGAGGCCAAGAGCGAAAAGGTAGGCAAAGAGCTTGACAGAAAGAGCCGTTCTCTCCAGACCCGCGCAGCCCAGTTCAACGAGAAGATAACCAAGGGTTTGGTTACCAGAGCCCAGGCCGAAGAGCAGGGCGCCAAGTTGCAGAGTGAGCAGCAGTACCTTTTGGAATATCGAGACAAGGTGCTTGGAGAGTTGGAAGAAGAGCAGGCGGTGATGTTCAACAACATCTGGAACAACATAACGGAATACCTTGTAGAGTATAACCAGACCCACCATTACGATCTTATCCTCAATCAGAACAGCGCTACCAATACGGTACTTGTCGGCAACCCCTCGATGGATATCACCAAAGAGGTCGTCGAAGCCCTTAATAAAAAGTTCGATGAGGACAAGGCAGCAGGTAATCTTGACGATCTTTTGGGTATCAGCAAGCCTGCCAAGAAAAAGTAATACACACAATACCTTAATATAAAGCGACGCTTCGGTGTCGCTTTTTTTTGTGCATGTAGACACACGCCAACCTCTCTTGACTGAGAGCTATTCCAAACCCGCATATATCCCGCATAGATGCAGTATGAACACACATCCTCTCCCCGCATCTTCCTTGCAGATACATGCCCCCTCTGCCAGTAGTAAGCCATGGATGGATGTTACGCAAGCCGGTCGTTCTCTGTCTGACCTGTGTGCAAATCATGCCGATGCAGTCCGACTCTTCCCGCATCTTCCTTGCAGATACATGCCCCCATCCGCCTGTCCTTAAGCCATGGATGGATGTTACGCAAGCCGGTCGTTCTCTGTCTGAGCTGTAGGCAAATCATGCGATGCAGTCCGCATCCTGATTGTAGTAATCGGTGTGGGAAGTTTACAGACAGATACCCCGACAAAATATTGCTAACGGGAAATCCGGACAGTTACAGTTACGAAAATCAACTTGATAATAAAGAAAGATTGAGTTTGCCTCTCTTATAATCACTTGATATCAATTTTCAAATAC
>JAIECQ010000026.1 GCA_029068395.1 Rikenellaceae bacterium | reverse complement strand
AAAATATCAAAACGGGGTCCGTGACCCCTCCCCCGGAAGGGCCGCCGGAGGCAGTGCCAGCAATACAAAACGGCAGTGAAGGCACGCCATTATCCGCAGTGAAGGCAAACCGAAACGACAGTGACGTCAAATCACCAACCTCAGTACCAGCGGCATCGCCTTTTTTGTTTGAAAATTGTTTTATTTTGGGATAAATTTATTACATTTGTGGGTATTAAATTTCGAGCATCATGAGACTATTACTTATAAGCAACTCAACCAATGCGGGCGAGTCATACCTCGACTACCCCAAGCACAACATAGACGCTTTTTTAGGAAAGGTGCGCAAAGTAATGTTCGTGCCCTATGCCGCCGTAACATTCAGCTTTGACGAATATCAGGCCAAAGTGGCGGCCGTGCTTAATCCGTTAGGGATAGAGGTCGACTCTGTGCATCGCCATGCAGACCATGCCGCGGCCATACGCTCGGCAGAGGCCATTATGGTGGGTGGCGGCAACACCTTCCATCTTGTCAAGATGATGCACGACCATGGTCTTATGGCCGCCATACGCGAAAAGGTCGGCGCGGGCACTCCTTACATAGGCTGGAGCGCGGGTTCTAACGTCGCCTGCCCTACCCTTTGCACCACCAACGACATGCCCATAGTAGAGCCTGCCTCGTTCAAGACATTGGGTCTCATACCGTTTCAGATCAACCCCCACTATATAGACACCCATCCCGAGGGACACGCTGGCGAGACACGCCAACAGCGAATACTCGAATATCTGGCAGACAACCGCGGCATGTGCGTGGCCGGCCTGCGCGAGGGCTGTATGCTCATAGTCGAGGATGACAAGATGAGCCTTGTGGGAAGTAGTCCATTGACACTCTTCCGCTACAGTCGTCCCGACGAGGAGTATACCGCAAACGACGACCTCTCATTCCTCCTCAAATAACTTCAAGACCCCCAAAAACAGGGGGGGCGAAACAAGAGGACTGAGGCGGAGGTCTGAGACGGAGCAGAAATAAGGGGCAAGGCAGAGATGCAAGTTAGAGGGGAGCGAAACAGGGGCCCGGAACGGACAGGCATCACTTGTAGGATGGCCCAAAGCGGGCCGTTATTGCCCAAAACGGAGAGGCGCAATGACAACAGAGCCACAAGCATGGTGACACAAACGAAAACAAGGCCACTAATTATATGAATATGAGCGGCAAAGAACTGGGTAATTTAGGTGAGAGCATCGCGGCCAAATGGTTGCACGACAGCAACGGGTTCGAGATAACCGAACGCAACTGGAGGTGTAAGGATGCCGAGATAGACCTCATTGCCAAACATGACGACACGATACGCATAATAGAGGTCAAAAGTCGCATGGAAAGCGCCAAGGAGAGTATTGCAAACTCTTTGGCCCGTCCCAAAATGCGCAAACTGGTCAAGGGGGCCGACAGCTATATGTCGACATGTATGAATGCCGCAGGAGAGATATTTTTCGACCTTGTCACTGTCATTTTCTCCAGAGACATGAAAAGTCATTCGGTGGAATACACACCGTGCTTCTTCTATCCCGAGTGGTGTTGACAGGCGCGCGTTGTGTTCCCAATTATTATGTATATTCAAGAGAGGGACGTACACATCCGCAAGCTAAAAAGAGGCTACCGGTTTTAATCTTATCCGACCTTGGCAAATCCTATCCGAGAATTTGCCGAGGTCTTGAAATATAAAAGCGAAAACCTGATGAAACAATTCAAACGTTATCTGATAACTTCGGCGCTTCCTTACGCCAACGGTCCCGTACACATCGGTCATCTGGCGGGCGTTTACATACCGTCTGACATATATGTGCGTTACTTGCGCGGTCGCGGCGCCGACGTCAAATGGGTGTGCGGCTCTGACGAGCATGGCGTCCCCATCACCATAAAAGCCCGCAAAGAGGGGGTGACACCGCAAGATGTGGTCGACAAATACAACAAGATCATCAAAGACGCGTTCCAAGAGCTCGGCATCTCGTTCGACATATATTCGCGTACCAGCTCGCCGACCCATGCTGTCACGGCGTCCGACTTCTTCCGTCTGCTATACGACAAGGGCGAGTTCATCGAGCAGGAGACCGAGCAGTTTTTCGACGAGGAGGCATCTCAGTTTCTTGCCGACCGATACATCACCGGCACATGTCCCCACTGCGGCAATGAGCGCGCTTACGGCGACCAGTGCGAGGCTTGCGGCACGACGCTCAACGCCACCGACCTTATCAACCCCAAGTCGGCAATATCAGGCTCTGTGCCAGTATTGCGTAAAACCAAGCATTGGTTTCTACCGTTAGACAAACACGAGCCTTTCTTGCGTCAGTGGATTCTGGAGCAACACAAGGAGTGGAAGCCCAACGTGTATGGACAGTGCAAAAGCTGGCTCGACGCCGGTCTGCAACCGCGCGCTGTCAGCCGCGACCTCAACTGGGGCATTCCTGTACCTGTCGAGGGGGCCGAGGGCAAAGTGCTCTATGTGTGGTTCGACGCCCCGATAGGATACATATCGGCTACCAAAGAGCTTACAGACGACTGGGAGAAGTATTGGAAAGATCCCGACACCAAGATGGTGCACTTCATAGGCAAAGACAACATTGTGTTTCACTGCATCGTCTTCCCCGCCATGCTGAAGGCTCACGGCGGCTACATATTGCCCGAGAATGTGCCCGCCAACGAGTTCCTCAACCTTGAGGGCGACAAGATATCGACCTCAAGGAACTGGGCCGTATGGCTGCACGAATATCTTGCCGACTTCCCGGGCAAACAAGATGTGCTCCGTTACGTATTGTGCGCCAATGCTCCCGAGACCAAAGACAACGACTTCACCTGGCGCGACTTCCAGGCACGCAACAACAACGAGCTTGTGGCCCTACTCGGCAACTTCGTCAACCGTGCCCTTGTGCTGACAGCCAAATATTTCGACGGCAAGGTGCCTGCATGCGGCAGCATGACCGACTTCGACAAAGAGATCATGGAACAGGTAGCGGCATCTAAAGAGATCATAGAGAGCTACATAGAGGCTTATCGCTTCAGAGACGCCCTGCGAGAGATGATGAATATAGCCCGTGCCGGCAACAAATACTTAGCCGATACCGAGCCGTGGAAGGTGTTCAAGGACGACCCTGCCCGTGTAGCCACAATACTCAATCTGTCGTTGCAGATAACCGCCTCGCTCTCTATCGCCATGGAGCCGTTCATACCATTCTCTGCGGCCAAGTTGACAGCCATGCTGGGTGTCGACCGTCTGCCGTGGGAGCGTCTCGGCGCAACCGACATACTGCCCGTAGGTCACGTGCTGGGCAAGCCCGAGCTTCTGTTCGACAAGATTGACGACAAGGATGTCGAGGCGCAGTTAGCCAAGTTAGAGGCGGCCAAAGCTATCAACGCGGCGGCAGGATACGAACCCTCCCCCCAAAAGGAGAGCATCAGTTACGACGATTTCCAGAAGATGGACATACGAGTGGCTCGCATACTTGAGGCGGAAAAGGTTGCCAAAACCAAAAAGCTTCTCAAGCTGACCATCGACACAGGTATAGACAAACGTGTCATTGTGTCGGGCATCGCCGAACACTACACCCCTGAACAGTTGATTGGAAAGCAGGTGCTTGTGTTGGTCAACCTATTGCCGCGTGAGCTTAAGGGCATCGTATCGCAAGGGATGATATTGATGGTCGAAGACCACAACGGCGCCCTTGTTGCCGTAGGACCCGAAAACGAGGTGAAAGAGGGTACGATGGTCGGATAAGGCTCTTTGCAAGTTGTAAAAAGCGTCGTGTCTGTGCGACGCTTTTTTTGTGTACATTCGCCCGAATGTTACAAAAAAAGAGATGCGAGAGATATGTCTCGCACCTCTTGTGCTCAGGACAAGAATCGAACTTGCATGTCGAAATCGACACCACCTCCTGAGAGTGGCGTGTCTACCAATTCCACCACCTGAGCGTTTGCGGATGCAAAGTTATGAAAAAAAGATGCTAATTGCAAATTTTAAATGCTTTTTATATTGACTTTATTAAAAGCAGTTGATGTAACGTCCTGTCGGCAAGAGATATCTGAGCAATATAGAGGTATGAAGCTTCATATAGGAGGGATGACCAAGGCAGCATATTTTATGCTCACAGCAAGGTGCGGCCAGCTGTGCAGGCATGCCTCTCACCACCGTGAAAACTACCAGCACAATCATCTATTTATCAAAGAGTTTCCCGCTGTCGGTTACCGCGGCTACTTGGACGGCACGTTGGGCCACGAGGGTGTGTACGGCTACTATTGGTCGTCAGTTGCTATTGGTTCTAACCTCGCGCACAGATTGACCTTCAATAGCAGCGATTTGTATATGAGCAGCCCGGATAAGCGAGGCGGTTATAGCGTGCGTTGTGTCCGCCAATGATTAATTCTTTGGTTCTTTGATTTCTTTGATTCTTACCCGAGGGGGGCACGGACCCTTTCGACAGCCTGCCGGGTCCCTCGCCGCCCTGCCGGGGCGGAAGCCGTGCGGAGCAAAAACTTACGACACTAAACCATGCAAGGCGAAATAATGTCTGCACAAGCCTACCGGCGCAGAAGCCTGTCGAGATAAAAATTGCCGGATTAAATGAATGTGTGCGGTTTCGCTACACTCAGACCGCCCTGCCGGAGCGTGATGGAATTGAGCCGTGAGGCGTGAAACAGGCGAGACGGCTGATTGGGATGGCGCTTTGGCTGTAGCTTTTGGCAAGGCTTTGTAGTTTGTGGGTTGGCTTTGTGGCTGTGCAGGTGGGGCGGATGCGCTTGGATTGCGTACCTAACGTCCATTTGGCGTGAAGGAGCCACGGGCCGAGCCTGCGGGGGCAAAGCGTGAAAGTGACGCGCTTCACCGCAGTGACTTAGTCACTGTCTTCAATTGCGTGGCAGAATTACGGGCCTCCGCGGGGGGAGGCGAGGCCCGTTGCGGCTCGTACCTCGCCGCCCTGCCGGGGCGGAAGCCGTGCGGAGCAAAACTACTTGGTCAAATAATAGAGAGGTTCCGTTACTCTCAAGCCGCCCTGCCTGCGCAAAAGCCATGCGGGCGCAAAGCTTTCCGAAAAAAACACCTAACCACAAAACCATGCCGCCCAACCAATAACAACCCCTCTAATTCCGTGGAGTTTCCCGCTGTCGGTTGCCGCAACTACTCGGTCGGTTCGTTGTACGACGCGGGTGCGTTCGGACACTATTGGTCGTCAGTTGCGAGTACGTCTAACTCTAACTACGCGTACTACCTGTACTTCAATAGCAGTGATTTGTACCTGTATAACACCAATAAGCAGAACGGTCGTAGCGTGCGTTGTGTCCGCTAAATATTAATACTTTGGTTCTTTGATTTCTTTGATTCTTCCCCGAGGGGGGCACGGCCTCCTCTCGATAGCCTGCCGGGGCCCCTCGCCCTGCCGGGGCAAAAACTGGTCGAGTATTAAGGAATGCGTACGGATTCGGGATCGACGGCTTGGGGAAAACGTGCTTTTGGTACAGCGGAGAGCGACCCGGGGCCTGCGGAGGGCACAGCGAGAAAATGAAGAGCATCACTGCCGCCCCTAATTCACTGTCATATATATTGCTGTGCGGGGTTGCGGCCCTCCGTGGGCGGAGGCTCCGGGCCGCTCGGGCTTCGTCCCTCAGCCCGGACATAAGGAATTTTGGCTTACGGCATACTTCGTAATGCCGGAGATAAGGAATAGTGTGCGGTTTCGTTGCACTCAGACCGCGCCTGCCTTGCCATCCCGCCGACACAAAACCCCTGCCGGGCAAAACCATAAGTTGCATCCCTATTCTAAACAACACAACCTCGCCAACCTGAAACAGGCCTCTGCCGGCGGGGAAACCATGCACGAGAAGAGAAACAGACCGCGTCGCAGTGCACACAACTGTACGTCGGATGCACTGGCCTTACGGACAACACAGGAGGTCCGGGCAGTGACATGCCGACAAAAAACGGCAGCGTCTGATGAGACGCTGCCGTTATACCGTGACTTGTCAGATCTGGCGTAGTCAAATTTATTGTTCATAAAATAATACCCACGTGGCATGTTTTTTCATGGCGTCGTCAATGGCCGTAATCTGACCTATGTAATTGTCGTTCATTTGGTAGGTGAATTTCAGAGCATAGGCGCGTTCGTTGGCGGGGATGACATCGATACGGTTAGGCAGATACATAGAACGATTACCGGACACTCCTAACTGCATGGACTCTGAGTTTATCATCAAATCTTTGCAGAGAAGCGACAACAGGTCTATATTGAGGTTGTTGGGCTGCCGTCTATCGTATGCGAATATCAACGTCGTGGTCTGCTCGCCGTCTTTGTAGGTGTAGCCGACTATGTTGTCGTCATCAAAGGTATATTCGGCCTCGAACGACCTGCTGTCATCGCCCATTATGTCTTCGCCCGTTATTTTGCTCAGACGATCGGAGTCGTACTCAAATTTGCAATCAAACTCATTGTCTATATCGGTATAGTAATCAGTGCGGCCGTCCCTTAGCTCGTATGTGCCTTTTACGCCCTCTTCAGCAGATACCGTGATGCGGTCGGTCGAATAGGCATATTTCACGCCAGCAGTAACGTTGCCGCGAGATTCCGTCACCTCTCCAAGGCGCCCTTTGTCGTCATATTTATATGAGTATGAATAGTTTGCCAACGCAATCTTGACAATCTTCCTGGGCAGTATCTCAGACACGTCTCCCGAACCCTTTACCGTCAGACAGAAAAGCTCATACATGACACCGTTGTGCTTGAGCATAACGCATTGGTCGCCATTAGTTTGCGGCACGGTAAATGTCATGCCCGCCGCGCTTATCTTAGTGACGGTGGCTTGCACGTAATTGCTCTCGTTAACCGACACCTCGCTTTTCCGAAACCATATTTCGCTCCCCTGAGTGAATCCCTCGCCAACAAGGCTTATCTCGTCATCGGGTGCAACCGGCCCGTAGAACTCCGGCGCATAAAATCCCTTTATGGGCAAATCGTCCTGACTGTCATCTTTCTGACAAGACACCACACATAAGAACGCCACAAGTAAAAGCAGTAACTTCTTCATTATAAAGATTTTTAGAATTATCTTTCACAACCCCGCTCTGGCCCCATGCCAATATACCGTTTTGCAAAGATAACAAAAAAGGCTCACCGATTGGTGAACCTTTTTTGTTTTATGTGCACTGACTATTTGTTGAAGAATCTCTTGTAAAGACCTTCGAACACTTGACCGTGACGGGCTTCGTCTTTGCACATCTCGTGAACGGTGTCATGAATGGCGTCGAGGTTGAGCTCTTTGGCGCGTGTTGCTATGCGCTTCTTGTCGGCGCAGGCACCTGACTCGGCGTCCATGCGTGCCTTGAGGTTGGTTTTGGTATCCCATACCACCTCGCCGAGGAGTTCGGCAAATTTAGCGGCATGCTCGGCCTCTTCCCATGCGATGCGTTTGTATGCCTCGCCTACTTCGGGATAGCCCTCTCTGTCGGCCTGTCGGCTCATTGCCAGGTACATGCCCACCTCGGTACATTCGCCCATGAAGTGTGCGCGCAAACCTTCCAACACCTCTGCGTCAACATCTTTGGCAACGCCTATGCGGTGCTCGTCGGCCCATGACAAGCCCTCCTCTTCTTTCAGCTCTTTAAATTTAGAGCGAGGCTGATGGCACTGGGGGCATTTTTCGGGAGCCTCGTCACCTTCGTGAACATAACCGCAAACGGTGCAGATGAATTTCTTTTTCATAGTGTCAATATAGATTAAAAGTTTTAGTATTCTGTCAAATCACTAAAAAAACGGACCCTTCAGCCATTTATTGCTATAAAAAAATCAGGTCTCCGACCATGAACATCCGTTCTTTGCCACCAAAGCGTACCCCGTACGCGGCGACAGGAGCTAAAGGGCTAACCGTTATCGCCTCCCAAAAGGGCGTCAAGATATCTGCCCACCTCTTTCTGTAGCTGGTGACGCCCGTTTTTGTAGGCTATCTCTTCGAGCAACTGTAAATAATAGGCATACTGGCGTATCTCCGAGAAGACTGCGGCATAACGTCTGCCGTCAAATTGCGACAGATAGAGTATGTTTTCCAGCAGGTTGTCCTTAAAGCCGGTAAAAAGCTCGTCGCCGCGTTCTGTCTGCCCCGTCGCATAGAAGGCTTCTATAAGGTCGGGGGTGGTGTATGAGTAACCTACGTTCTTGTACGGTATCTCCTCCATCACCTTGTCCAACGCCTTTTTGGCGCGTATGGTGTCGCCCTCGGCCGCCAGCTGCTTGGCAAGACGGGCAAACGACGTGCGCACCTGTGCCGCGTTGATGGTGTGAGAGACAAAGTCGTCTATGTACACATCGCCCTTGACGTTGCCATATTTGAAGCTCATCAGCTTGTCGTACAGATAGTCGCTGTCTATGCGTCCAAGCCCCAAGGTGCGTCCTTTGGTCTTTATGGGCACCAGGCGATAGGCGAAACCGTCGAGTTGCAGATAGTCGGTCAGGCCGCCGAGAGCCTCCACAGCGCTGGGCTGGGTGAAATAGATGGGGCGTGACCAGTCGGCCGTAGTTATCATGTCGAGCAGCAGATAGTCAGATCTGGTGAGACCACGTCCGTTGAGTGTCAGATAGATGGTATCGACCATCTGCGAACTGTCGCGTGCATTGACGATACCGCTTTTTATGGCAGCCTCTTTGTTTACCGGTATGGCTATCTTGCGTCCGGGTATGAAGTCGGTGACAGACTCCGAAGTGAACTGAGAGGTTATGCGTTTTTTGACAGGCGAGTCGTTTTTGATGAATTCGAAAAGCTCGCCGGTAGTTATAGGCTCTTTAAACAGCTCTATGACAGGGATATATTCGTTAACACGATACCATTTGCTCTTGGGCAGGGTAAACTTTATAGGGTCGGCATCGTTACTCTTGACAGTCATCTGATTGGCATACCAGTCGCTTTGCAGATAGCTCATATTGGCTATCTTGACGTCGGTACGCACACCCTCAACCTCTTGATTGTACCACAACGGGAATGTGTCGTTGTCGCCGTAAGGCACTATGATAGAGCCCGGCAGAGTGCTTTCAAGATAATTGGCACCGAAATCGCGCGCCACATAACGGCCTGCGCGCGTGTGGTCGTCCCAGTTTTCGGCCAGCAGTATGGTCGGCACCGAGAGACATGCAAGAGTGGCCACTGCCGCCGCCGCACGCTGGTCGGCGATGACCTTGCAGAGCAGCTGCCATGCGGCTATGACGCCCAGACCTATCCATATAGAGAAGGCATAGAACGACCCGGCAAACGAATAGTCGCGCTCACGGGGCTGCATGGGCGGCTGGTTGAGGTATAATATTATGGCTATACCGGTCATGAAAAAGAGCCAGAAGACCACGGTAAAATTGTTACGGTCGCGCATCATCTGATAGAACAGCCCTAACATGCCCAGCAGGAACGGCAGGAAGTAATAGGTGTTGCGTCCCTTGTTGTCGGCAAGGTCGGAAGGCAGGTTGTCTTGCGGACCCAAGTAGAGCTCGTCTATGAACTTTATGCCCGAGAGCCAGTTGCCCTTGGTAAGCTCGCCTTGTGCCTGTATGTCGTTCTGGCGTCCCACGAAATTCCACAGGAAGTATCGCCAATACATGTAATTAAGCTGATAGACAAAGAAATAGCGTAAATTCTGCCCGAATGTCGGCACAATGGCCGACTCGCCGTCGCCAATGTTTACCTTGCGTGCCGTGCGCGGGTTGATGCCGGCCCAGTGTTCGTACTCCGACGCCCGCGACGAGTCCCACATGCGGGGCAGTATGGTGACAAAGCGGGGATCGTACTTATAATCGGCCGTATATTCATATGGTATGTATATCTTTTTGTCGTCGTCGTAATAATAGCTTCTCTTTTTGATTGATTCGGTCACCGGCGCCGAATAGTACTGGCCTTTAAACAAGGGGCGGTTGCCGTATTGCTCGCGGTTGAGCAGCGCCAGTAGCGAATAGGGATCGTCGGGAGCATTGGAGTTCATGGGCGGATTTTCAACCGCTCGTATTACCACCGAGGCATAGGTGGAATAACCGAGCACCATGACGCAGGCGCAGAGCATGACGGTGTTGAGAATCACCCGTCCCTTTTGCTGAGCGCGATATGCACCGTAACCCAGCAACAATATGAGGGCTATGGTTGATGTGGCCAGGCCGCTGTTGACGGGCAAGCCGAATCCGTTGACGAAGATTCTGTCGACAAAGGCCCCCAGACGCACCGTGCCTGGTATCACCACATAGAGCGCAACGCCCAATATCACCACAGAGGCACCGAAGGCCTTCCACCACCCGAGCCGGCTGCGCTGCGGATAATTGCGATAGTAGTAGACCAGCACTATGGCCGGTATGGCCAACAGATTGAGCAGGTGCACACCTATAGAGAGGCCCACGAAATAGGCGATAAGCACAAGCCACTTGTTGGAGTGAGGCTTGTCGGCGACATTCTCCCACTTGAGTATCGTCCAGAAAACGAGCGCCGTGAAGAGCGACGACTGGGCATACACCTCGCCCTCGACAGCAGAGAACCAAAAGGTGTCGGTAAAGGCGTAAGCCATTGACCCTATGAACGATGCCGCCATAATGACGACAGTCTGCATGGTAGTGGGGCTATATTCGCGGTCGGAGGGGTTGACGAGTCTGCGTCCCAGATGGGCGATGGTCCAGAAGAGAAATGCTATGGTAAAGGCGCTGGCCATGGCCGAGGCGATGTTCACGAACATGGCCACATACGTAACGTCGGGTGCGAAGATAGAGAATATGCGGTTTATCATCATGAACAGAGGCGCTCCGGGAGGATGGCCAACCTCCATTTTATATGACGTGGAGATAAACTCAGAACAGTCCCAAAGACTTGCCGACGGCTCAAGCGACAACATATATGTCAACATAGAGAGGGCGAAAACAACCCATCCCCATATTATGCTCTGCTTCTGGAAAAGATTCATTTAGTCTGATTTTATGCAGGTATGTATTTCAATTTGCAAAAATAATAATTTTAAAGAGATTTCAATAACCTGACCTCTGCAAGAGCGAAAAATATGCAATTATCGGCGTGACTCCGGACCGGAGGATTTGATGGAGGCTTTTCGCTTTGGCTGGCATTCTCTTCGGCAGAGAGACCGGAAGACTGTGGTTAGAAGCCGGAAAGGTGTTTTGCTTTTTGGGAGTCTGGAAGGAGTTTGCGAGGGAAGGGTTTGTGAGTGGGTTATTTTGCACCGCACGGCTTTGACCCGGCAGTTTTTGTGCCGGCAGGACGGCGAGGGGCCCGGCAGGCTATCGAAAGGGTCCGTGACCCCCGCAACGGGCCGACCCTCCCCCCGCGGAGGCCCGTAATCCCGCCACGCTATTATAGGCAGCGACTAAATCACGGCA
>JAIECQ010000025.1 GCA_029068395.1 Rikenellaceae bacterium | reverse complement strand
GCCATGTTTTAGACCCGAAAAATTGAGAAACGTTAAAAAAAGATATTGACAATGGAAGTAAAAAAATCACCCAAGGCAGACCTTCAAAATAAAAGGAGTTTGTTTCTGCTCACAGGTTTGATTGTCGCGCTCATTGCCGTTTACGGCATGTTCAACTGGAGCCAGAAAGAGGTAGGCGTGACAATATTGGAACAGGAGACCGTCATTATCGAGCAAGAGGTGGTCGAACAGACACGCCACGAGGAGCCCCCCAAAGTAGAGCCTCCCAAGGTGGTCACCCCCGTCGTCTCCGACATTCTTGAAATCACCGACAGCAAGATCAAGGCCAGCGAAGAGTTCAACTTCGACTCTGAGTTTTCCGAAGATGCGCCTATAGTCATCAAACAGGTAGGCGGCGGTGAAGAGGACCTTATGAAAGAGGAGGTGCCGGTGCTTCGTGCCGAGACCATGCCCTCGTTCAACGGCAAGGCCAACGCCGATGCCACTGCCGAGTTCCGCCAATGGGTCGGCCGCAACATACAATACCCCCCTCTGGCAGAGGAGAACAACATCACCGGCCGTGTGACCATACGTTTCGTCATCGAGCGTGACGGCTCTGTCAGCAGCGTGGAGGCTCTGGCCAGCCCCGACAAGCTTCTCTCTGACGAGGCCATACGCGTAGTTTCCAAGTCTCCGAAGTGGACCCCCGGCGAACAGCGCGGCAAGAAGGTGCGCGTGGCCGTGATCGTCCCCATCGACTTCCGCCTGTAACAGACAGAAACTATAAAAACATCGAAGAGCGGTCGTGCAGACCGCTCTTTTTTTACCTATACACCAACTTTAGCAAGCATCCGCAAAACGCCCCTTGCCATCTTCCGCCCCTTTTTCAAAAGATACACAGAAAAATTACTATATTTGTAAAATAATAGAAGTATAATGCAAGCAAGCAACGGAATAATATTGAATGACAACGAACGGGAGAGGGCCGTTCTTGTGTCGGTTCAACGACCCATAGACAAAGACTCGCAGATTACCGAATATCTCGACGAACTGGCCATGCTGGCCGACACTGCCGGTGCGTCGGTGGTCAGGCGGTTCACCCAGAAGCTGCCCCAGGCCAGCAGCCGCACATACGTAGGTCCGGGCAAGCTGAGCGAGATTGCCGCATACATTGAAGAGAACGCCATCGACACCGTCATCTTCGACGACGAACTGTCACCCACCCAACAACGCAACATCGAGGCCGAGCTTAAGGTCAAGGTACTCGACCGCACCAGCCTCATACTCGACATATTCGCCTCACGCGCACAGACGGCCTATGCCAAAACGCAGGTCGAGCTGGCGCAATACAAATATCTGCTGCCGCGCCTTACCGGCATGTGGACCCACCTTGAACGCCAACGCGGCGGCATAGGCATGCGCGGCCCCGGCGAGAGAGAGATAGAGACCGACCGACGCATCATACGCGACAAGATAAAGAGGCTTGAACAAGAGCTGGGACGCATAGACCGCCAGATGGCCACCCAGCGAAGCGGCCGCAACGCCATGGTGCGCGTGGCGTTGGTCGGTTACACCAATGTGGGCAAGTCGACCATCATGAACCTGCTCTCCAAGAGCGACGTCTTTGCCGAAGACAAGCTCTTCGCCACCCTCGACACAACGGTACGCAAGGTGGTCATCGACAACATACCCTTCCTGCTCTCCGACACCGTGGGCTTCATTCGCAAGCTGCCCCACCAGCTGATAGAGTCGTTCAAATCGACGCTCGACGAGGTGCGCGAGGCCGACCTTCTGCTTCACGTGGTCGACGTCTCGCACCCCAACTTCGAAGAGCAATACGAGGTTGTCAACCGCACCCTTGAGGAGCTGGGAGCTGCCGGCAAGCCCCTCTTCCTCATCTTCAACAAGATGGACGCCTACAGACACACCCCCAAGGCCGAAGACGACCTTACCGAGTCGACAAAAGAGAACGTGTCGTTAGACGAGCTTATAAGCACATGGATGGGCAAGATGCACGAAGCCTGCATATTCATATCGGCCAAAGAGCGCATCAACCTGACCACCTTCCGCCGCAACCTCTATGCCGTCATACGCGGCATACACCACACACGTTATCCGCACAACAATTACCTTTTTTAAAACAGATGGGACGATACGAGGAAGAGAAACAACGCCAGCTCGACATGCGCTATCTACGCATGGCGCGCATCTGGTCTGAAAACTCATACTGCATACGCCGACGCGTAGGTGCGCTGCTAGTCAAAGACAAGATGATAATATCCGACGGCTACAACGGCACCCCACAGGGCTTCGAGAACGTATGCGAAGACGAGAACAACAAAACCAAGCCATACGTGCTCCATGCCGAGGCCAACGCCATCACCAAGGTGGCCAAGAGCAGCAACAACAGCCTGGGAGCCACCCTCTATGTCACCGCCTCGCCGTGCATAGAGTGCGCCAAACTGATAATACAGGCGGGCATCTCACGGGTAGTGTTCTGTGACGACTACCACTCTGAAGAGGGCGTACACCTGCTGCAACGCGCCGGCATAGAGATAGTCAAATGCGCCGATGTGAACATATAACCACACAAGCCGACAGGTAAGAGACTGAAAAAACGCGATGATAGTAAAAAAACTTGCGGGACAGACGATGACTTACGGGTTGAGCACCATAATGGTGAAGTTCATCAACTATGCCCTCACCATCTATTTTACCCGCATACTCACCGACAGCCAATACGGTGTGCAGAGCTTCTATTACGCTTTCATACCCTTCGGACTCACCGTGCTCACCATGGGTCTGGAGACCGGCTATTTCCGTTTTGTCGGCAAGTGCGACGGCTCCTCAGAAAACAGCGACAGGCTCTTCTCTACCGTGCTGACCACTGTGGCAATGGCGTCGTTGCTCTTTTTCGTGTCAGTGACGCTCTTTCTCGAACCCATCTATGAGTACACCGCCTCGCTGGGAGCAGGCAGCCGTCCCATCATAATGATGTGCGGGGCGCTCATTGCCATAGACGCCATATCGGCCATACCATACGCCCGTCTGAGGGCCGAAGAGCGCACCAGAAGGTTCGTTGTCACAAAGGTGGCCAACGTGCTCATAAACGTGGGGCTGTGCCTCTTCTTTTACTCGGTGCTGCCTCGGGTGAACCATATAGAGGCGTTCGCCTGGATGTGGATAGACAACTTCGGCGTAGGCTACATCTTCGTGGCCAACCTCATAGCCAGCCTGGCCACCATAGCCATGCTCATGCCTCAGTTCAGAGGCTTTCGTCCCCGCATAGACCGCAGGCTGCTGGGCTCGCTGCTAATATTCAGCGCCCCCCTCTTGGTGAGCGGACTCAGCGGCACGGCCAACGAGTTCATAGACCGCCAGCTGCTTGCCGCACTACTGCCCCCCGAGGTCAAAATGAGCTCTGTGGGCATATACTCGGGAGTGATGAAGATAGCAGCCCTGATGTATCTGTTCATACAGATGTATCGGTTTGCCGCCGAACCCCTCTTTCTTGCCAACATAAAGAGAGAAGATTTCAAGACGGCCAATGCCGAGGCCATGAAGTTTTTCATAATAGTGTCGGTGGGCATTTTTCTGCTCATAACGCTATATATAGACCTTTTTCAATATTTCCTCGGCCCCTCGTTCAGGGTTGGCATGAAAATAGTGCCCATATTGCTGCTCTCTAACATGATGATAGGCATATATGTCAACCTCTCGTTCTGGTATAAGGTAACCGAGCGCACCATCTTCGCCGTGATAATATCGCTGGCCGGCCTGCTGGTGACCATATCGCTCAACCTGCTGCTGATACCCCGGCTGGGCTACGAGGGGTCGGCATGGGCACGTCTGGGATGCGAGAGCTGCATGGTGGTGCTCAGCTATGTGCTCAACCAGCACTACTACCCCATAAAGTACGACCTAAGGTCGGCAGCCTTTTACATGGCGCTCGGGGGTGTCATATACGGGCTGTCAGTGCTTCTGTCGCCAGACGACACAGCCCTGAGACTGACACTTAACACGCTGCTTATGGCACTCTTCGGGTTTATATTCCTCAAAAAAGAGCGCATCGACGCCAAAGCCATGATAACAGCCATTATTAACAAGATAAAAAACAAACGATGAAACAACATGTCAAGGTGATAAACCGCTCAAACAACGCGCTGCCCGAGTATCAGACACCCCAGTCGGCAGGCATGGACGTAAGGGCAGACATAGAGGCGCCTGTGACGATAAAGCCTCTTGAAAGGGTGATGATACCCACAGGGTTATACGTAGAGCTGCCCGACGGTTACGAGATGCAGGTGCGTCCGCGCAGCGGTCTGGCCGCCAAACACGGCATCACGGTACTCAACTCGCCCGGCACGATAGATGCCGACTACCGCGGCGAGATAAAGGTCATACTGGTCAACCTCTCAGACACCCCTTTCACCATCGAGCACGGCGAACGCATAGCACAACTGGTGGTGGCCCAATACACCCGCGTGTGCTGGCAGGCGAGCGACTCACTCAGCGACAGCGAGCGCGGCCAGGGCGGCTTCGGCTCGACAAACACCAAGTAATATGCCTATCGTAAAACACATAACCATCTTTGTCTCGGCCCTCATTTGCCTGTTCGCAACCGCAGGCGCCACAGCCGCATCAGAGTCCACGACACGTGATAACGACAGCGCTTACGACCGCAAGGGCCGCATCAAAATAGCGGCCTCGTCGTTCAAAGAGAAGCGCATGCAGGCCCTTGACTACTATCTGCGCGGGGTGCAGTCGCTCGAACAGGGCGACGGGGAAAAGGCGCTGGCCCTCTTCGAGACGGCTCTGGAGTGCGACTCACTTCACGCCCCCTCGTCATACCGCATATCCACCCTCCTGGCCGACAAGGAGGAGGCGTTGCGTCAGGCCCGTCGCGCATGGAGCCTCGACAGCGCCAACTTCTGGTACGCCTCGCAGACGGGCGCCCTGCTCACCCAGATGGGACGCTACGACCAGGCCATAGAGGTGTGGCGATATTGCCGCGACCTCAAGCCCGACGACATACAGATACACCAATACATAGCGGCACTCTACAACGTCCGCGGGCAGACCATCTCGGCCATAGCCACCATCGACACCGCCCTTATGCGGTTTGTCGACGACCTCGAACTGTTAGAATACAGAGGTGAGCTGTTGGCGGCGGCATACCGTCCGCGCGAGGTGATAGCCAACGCCCAGCGCATGCTCGCCCTCGCCCCCGACAATGCCCGTTACATGGCGCTGCTGGCTCAGGGACACGCCTCCGCCGGTGCCGACACCCTGGCGGCGGTATGCTTCAAACGGGCCATCGCCCGCGACAGCACCGACCTCGAAGTGCTGATAAACGCGGCCATGTTTTACGAAAACACAAACAACGTCACCGACTATCTCGATGTGCTCAACATGCTGATGGCAAACGACAAGATAGCCCTTGAAGACAAGCTGGCATACTTCGGGCAGCTTATGGACAACATACCGCTATACCGCAAATACATATACAACATAGAACGTCTGCTCAACACCCTGCGCCTCTATCATGCCGACAGCTACAGTGTAGACCGCCTCTATGCGCGTCACCTGACCCACATAGGACGCGCCTCTGATGCGCTCGACATATTCAAGGCACGATGCCGCGATGCCGACGACAAGATATCGCTCGACGCCTACATGAGCATCATATCCATGGAGTCATACCTCAAAAGGCCCGACTCGGTGGCCCTATATGCCCGCACCGCCATGGAGCGGTTCACGCAAGACACCGACCTGCCGCTGCTTTACGCCGTCACCCTGCACGAGAGGTCAGAACACAAAGAGGCCGTATCCGTTGTAAAGAAAAGGCTGAAAAGCATACGCACCGACTCCATACGCAGCATCTACCACGGCTTTATCGGCGACATGGAGCAGCAGACGGGCCGCATGAGACAATGCTACAAGCAATACGACAAGGCACTGTCATACAACCCCGACAACATCAACGTGCTCAACAACTACAGCTATTTCCTGAGCCTTGAGGGACGCGACCTCGACCGTGCCCTTGCCATGTCGTCGCGGGTGCTCAAGGCCGAACCGTCGAACGCCACGTATATAGACACCTACGGATGGATACTGTATAAGTCGGGCCTTTACAAAGAGGCGCGCACCTATCTGCTCAAAGCCATCGCCCTCGACGAAAACCCCTCTGCCGAGCTTCTCACCCACTACGGCGACGTGCTGTACAAGCTTGGCGAGAAGACCAATGCCGCAATATACTGGCATAAGGCCTTGAAGGCTGGCGGCGACAAAGAGATGCTGGAAAAAAGAATCAAAGAGGGCCTCGAATAGCCCATACCCTCACCACCGAAAGCTCCCTTGGCATTGCGCTACCAAGCCCAATGGCAAGGGATTTTTCAATCACCATAACACACCGTACCGCACATACCCAAACCACGCCGCCACACCTCGTCACAACAGCCGCCACACCCGCCGGCAAACACCACACAGAGCCGCACACGCAGCAACCAGCACGCTTCAATACACTGACTAACAACACATTAGCAAAACAAGCTCATTATTAACGGCTTAACAACTTGTTGATAACTTTTGTCACCGCATGCTGTTTTTTATTATAAATTTGCCTCGCATTACAAGGAGCACGACTTCTTGAAAACATACATCGGCACTACTTCAACAGAAACCTTATATATCAAACTGCGATGAAAGAATATTCATACGAAGAGGCGGTGGCAGGGTCTATAGATTACTTCAAAGGAGACAATCTGGCGGCCACCGTATGGGTCAGCAAATATGCGTTGAAAGACTCTTTCGGTCATATTTACGAGAACTCTCCCGAAATGATGCACACCCGCATCGCCTCTGAGCTGGCACGAATAGAGGCCAAATATCCCAATCCGCTCACTTTCGACGAGATAAAGCCGCTGATAGACGGGTTTAAGTATATCATACCGCAAGGCAGCCCCATGACAGGCATAGGCAACAATCTGCAAATAGCCTCTCTGTCTAACTGTTTCGTCATAGGGCACAACGGCCCGGCCGACTCTTACGGCGGCATCATACGCATAGACGAAGAGCAGGTTCAGCTCATGAAACGCCGCGGCGGCGTGGGTCACGACCTCTCGCACCTGCGCCCTTCCGGCACCCCCGTTCTCAACAGCGCCCTCACCTCCACCGGCATCGTGCCCTTCATGGAGCGTTACTCCAACTCTACACGCGAGGTGGCGCAAGACGGACGACGCGGCGCCCTGATGCTCTCGCTCTCGATAAAGCACCCCGACGCGGAACACTTCATCGACGCCAAGGTCGAGACCGGCAAGGTCACAGGCGCCAACATATCCATCAAGATAGACGACAAGTTCATGAAGTGCGTCATCTCGGGCGAGAAATACCGTCAGCAATTCCCGATAGACTCTGACAACCCCGGCATCGTCAGCGACATAGACGCCCGCAAGCTGTGGCAAAAGATCATACACAACGCATGGAAATCGGCCGAGCCTGGCGTGCTCTTCTGGGATACCATAATACGCGAGTCGATACCCGACTGCTATGCCGACCTGGGCTTCCGCACCGTGTCGACCAACCCCTGCGGCGAGATACCCCTCTGCCCTTACGACAGTTGCCGTCTTCTGGCCATAAACCTCTACAGCTATGTAGACAACCCCTTCACCCCCAAGGCGTCGTTCAATTTTGACAAGTTCAAGTCTCACGTAGCCATTGCCATGCGCATGATGGACGACATCATAGACCTTGAGCTTGAAAAGGTAGAGGCCATAATAAAGAAGATAGATGCCGACCCCGAGAGCGACGACCTGCGCCGCGTAGAGCTCGACCTGTGGAAGAAGATACGCACCAAAGCCTTGGAGGGACGCCGCACCGGTCTGGGCATAACGGCCGAAGGAGACATGCTGGCAGCCCTTGGTTACCGTTACGGCACCGACGAAGCCATAGACTTTGCCGTCAAGGTGCAGAAAACACTGGCCATAGAAGCATACCGCACATCTGTAGAGATGGCCAAAGAGCGCGGTCCGTTTACCATATACGACGCAGAACGCGAAAAGAACAACCCCATGATAGGGCGCATACGCAAGGAGGATCCCGCCCTCTATGACGACATGGTAAAATATGGCCGTCGCAACATAGCCATGCTGACCATAGCACCCACAGGCACCACCAGCCTCATGAGCCAGACCACCTCGGGCATAGAGCCGGTGTTCAGACCCTTCTACAAGCGTCGTCGCAAGGTCAACCCCAACGACAAGTCGGCCAACATCACCTTTGTCGACGAGGTCGGAGACTCTTGGGAGGAGTATTGCATCTTCCACCACAAATTCATCGTCTGGGCGCAGACCCAGGGCTTCACCCGCGAGCAGGTGGCGGCCATGAGCAACGACAAGATAGAAGAGTTGGTGGCACGCTCGCCCTATCACAAAGCCACCTCCAACGACATCGACTGGGTGGCCAAGGTCAAGATGCAGGGCGCCATGCAGAAATGGGTCGACCACTCGATATCGGTAACCGTCAACCTGCCCTCTACCATCACCGAAGAGATGGTGGCCAAGGTGTACAAGACAGCTTGGGAGAGCGGCTGCAAAGGCGTGACGGTATATCGTGACGGCTCGCGCGACGGCGTATTGGTCGCCGCCGACAAAAACAAGGACAAAGCCGAACACCCCCTCAAACGTCCCAAAGAGCTTGAGGCCGACATCGTTCGTTTCAAAAACGGCAAAGAGGACTGGATCGCTTTCGTGGGCATATACAACGGTCGTCCTTATGAGATATTCACAGGTAAGATAGAAGAGGAGGACGCCCTTTACATACCCAAGCGAATCAACAAGGGCGTGATAATAAAGGTTGTCGAAGAGGACGGCTCCAAACGTTACGACTTCCAGTATGAAGACAAGTACGGCTACCGCAACACCATAGGCGGCATATCGCGAATGTTCGACGAGACATTCTGGAATTATGCCAAGCTTATCTCGGGCGTCTTGCGTAACGGCATGCCCATACTACATGTGGTCACACTGGTGTCATCGCTCCATTTCGACATCGAGTCTATCAACACATGGAAAAACGGTGTGTCGCGCGCACTGGCCAAGTACATACCGTCAGGCACCAAAACCACCAAAAAGTGCTCTGAGTGCGGCGAAGAGTCGTTAGTATATCAGGAGGGATGCCTCGTGTGCACCTCTTGCGGCCACTCCAAGTGCGGATAAAACACAGACTTGATGATTGCAATATCCCCGTGGGAATTTTTCCATGGGGATATTTTTATATATTGGATCGACGCCGGTATTCTTCCACCCCGACAGACGCGGTCTTAGGAACGAAAAACGCACCCTTCCCCTATTCCCGACATTACGAAGTATGCCGCAAACCTATTCCTTGTAAACGGACTGAGGAACGAGTCCCGAGCGGCCCGCACCTCGCGGTGGGCAGGAAATCCCCCAACGGAGGGCCGCAACACCGCAGAGTAAATAGTGCAGTGAATTAGTGACGGAAGAGAAACACATGCCTTTCACGCCTTTGCACTCCTTAGACTCCGTTCTGCCCTCCCTCACGCCAAAAGGCATATCCATCACAACCTCGGCCCCGAATCCGCGCCCCATATGGCGACCTGCGGCCGGCGCTGGCGGGCGGTTCAGTTGTGCGTGTTTTGCCGTGCTGCTGTTATTGTTTCTGTTTTGCACCCACGTTTTTCCGTCGAGAGTCATGCCCATGTTGAATATCTTCCAGACACAAACTCCAAGGGCCAAAACAGCTATTCCATAAATGTGTAAGACGCATGTCGAAACACATTTATGGAATAGCTGTACTTATCCGCTTAGTTTGCCCTCAAAAATATCAAAACGGGGTCCGTGACCCCTCCCCCGGAAGGGCCGCCGGAGGCAGTGCCAGTAAACCATCACCGGCAGTGCCGGCAAGCCGTCACCTCCGTGACCGCACCACAGCCGCCATAGTGAGGGCTATGACAATGACGGATGGTATCGCCACCGCATATATGTTTATTGAGTGCCCGCTGCCATATGAGTGCATGCCTGTCAGATAGTAATTGACTCCGAAAAATGTCATGAGCACGCTGTAAACGGCAAATATAGACATGACCGAAAACTTAAGCGCGCCTCTCAAGGCAGGTATCAGACGGGCATGCAAGACAAAAGCATATACCATCATGGTTATAAGCGCCCATGTCTCCTTGGGATCCCATCCCCAATAACGTCCCCACGACTCATTGGCCCACACGGCGCCGAGGAATACGCCTGCCGTAAGCAACACAAGACCTATTATCAGGGCCAACTCGTTTATCACGGTCAGCTCCTCAACCTTAGCTCTGAGCGATGCCCTGCGCGACGACACCGTTATCACCAGCGACACCAAACCCAACAAGGCCCCCACCGCGAAGAATCCGTAACTTGCCGTCACCACCGCCACATGAAACATCAGCCAGTAAGACTTCAGCACCGGCACGAGGGGTGTTATCTCGGGATCGAGAAAGTTGAGCTGCGATATCATGACAACCGCTCCGCCCATTATGGTAGCGACCGCCAAAGCCACCGGCGAACGCCTTGTGAAGAGCAACCCCGCCAACACGGCACACCATCCGGCATATACCATCGACTCGTAAGTATTGGTCCACGGCGCCCTGCCCGATATATACCACCTCAGACCCATTCCAAAGGCGGCATAGAGAAAAAACAGACCTATCGCAACGGCAGCCACGGCCACCACACGCCTCTCAACGGTTGGCGCAGTGCCTCGCAATAACGCCCACAACAGAAACGCCAGCAATATGCCTCCGCAAGCCAGATAACCGACAGCCGATATCTTGAATATATTGTGGCGATTGTAAAAAAGCTCTGCTTCGACCTTGTCGCGGTCTATCAGATGCTCCGGCAAGGCCTTGGCACGCTGATAGGTGTCTATCATGCCCACAACTCTCCGGGCGCCTTCATCATTGCCAGTTTCAAGATAAGAGCCATGCTCGGTAAAAAGATATGGCATGATCATAGACACGAACATGGAGTCGCGCCCCTCGAAAGCCGACAAATCATCACCTGCCGACAACCACTTACCGTCATCGCTGCCCGGAACAGGAAATATGGGCAACATACGCCCCGACAGCAGGGCGTTAAGAATGTTGACCTGCTCGTCGAGCTTTATGATCTCCTTGTCCATCTTGGTGCGTTGCGTCGCATCTTTGGAATATGCCATATCGACTCTCTCGGCTATCCTATAACCGCCCGATCTATCGAACATCTCATTGAAACTCGCATACTTACCCTCTACCCACAACTCCTCGGCCAGAGGTCCTGACAACTCCATCAACGGCACCCTCGCCCACGCATACGGCTCGTACATCATGCCCAACACCACCTGGACGGAACTGAGCGACCCGTAACTCTCCGAACGGTGCAACTTGCGCATTATCTTGTCGGCGTACGTGCCCAGCGGCTCTACCCTGCCGTTCGGATTCTGCACTAAAAGTGCTGCGAACGCGTCGGCCGACCGACGCGAGAAGGCCCTCTTCTCTATCTGATCGTCGACCGCGACGCCGGCATAGGCCTTCACCGAAAACAACACCAGCACGGCCACTGCCGCACCGCGCTTCATCTGCGACAACTTACCGACCAGATAACGGAAACGTCCGTTCCTGTCGAAAAAGCTCATCAACATGCCAACCATAAGCAGCACATAACCGACATAACTGATAACGGTGCCTATCCTGTCGCGGTTAACCGTGAGCACCGTACCCCTCTCGTCGGGATCGTAAGACGACTGATAAACCCTGTACGGACCTATATGGGCTATGTTGTTCATGAATATCTTCGCATTGCGGCTCTCCCCCTGATAGCTTATATCTACGTCACTCTCAAAATAAGAGGGACTCATAGAACCGGGATAACGCTCCAGCACAAAGTCATTAAGCCTTATAGTGAAAGGAAGCTCCTCATGGTCAACCACATGTCCGTCATGCAATATGAGAAGCGTGCTCGAACTCTCACCCTCCCTTATGTGCATGACACCCTCGCGTGAGTCGACATGAGTAACGAACGCACCCGCCAACACCACCACAAAGGCCCAGTGCAACACCACCACTCCCCATAACCTGCGCTCATAAAGCCTCTTGCGGAAGCTCAACGCCACAAAGTTGACAACCAAAAAAGCCTCTATGGACAAAAACCAATAGCTATGATAAAAATAGCTCATCGTCTGCCCCGTAGATGTCGCCGCCTCAAAAAACGTAGCTCCCGCCATGGCCACAATATAAAGAACAATCAAAACCGCCATAAGACGATATGACGATATTATATCAAATATCTTCCCCATCTTCATCTTTTTAATCCATACAAAGTTAAGAGATAGTTTCAAAAAACCAAAAGACAAGGTGTAGCGGTATTGCTTGCAACCAGGCAGGCGACATGAAACTGACGTTTTGTATTGACGAAACTGCCTCCGGCGGCCCTTCCGGGGGAGGGGTCTCGGACCCCGTTTTGATATTTTTGAGGAACAACTAAGCGATAATTACGAAAGATAGGTGTAAAGGTGTTCGACTCGGGTCTCACACCTTTACACCTATCTTTCGTTTTTGGCCCTGAGAAGTGGTGCCTGGAAGATATTAAGCAGGGGCATGACTCTCGGCAGAAAGGGTGCGGAGGTAGACAGTAAAGCATAACAACAGCACGGCAAAGCACGCACAACTGAATCACCAGCCAGCGCCGGCCAACTATGTCCCTTACGCAAGCCCTCGGGGAAGAATCAAAGAAATCAAAGAACCAAAGTATTAATATTTAGCGGACACAACGCACGATACGACCGTTCTGCTTAGTGGTGTTAGTCACGTACAAATCACTGCTACCGAAGGTCAGGTAGTACGCGTAGTAAGAACTGCTCGCAACTGACGACCAATAGTAACCGCCCGCACCCACGTTACTGTTCAACGAACCGGACGAGTTATTTCGGTTACCGACAGCGGGAAACTCCACGAAATTAGAGAGGTGTTATTGGTTGGCGGCATGGTTTTGGGGTTAGTAGTTTTTTGTTTCGGAAAGCTTTGCCGGCAGGCTTTCGCAGCGCATGGCTACCGCGCCGGCAGGGCGGCGAGGCACGAGCCGCAACGGGCCGACCCTCCCCCCGCGGAGGCCCGTAACACCGCTAAGTAATTACAGACAGTGACTAAGTTACGGCGGTTATGCGCGTCACTCTCACAATTTGCCCCCGCAGGCTCGGCCCGTGGCTCCTCCACGCTAAAGGGGCGTTAGGTGTGTTGCCAGAACAGCCGCCCCGCCCGTACAGACACAAAGCCAACCCACAAGCTACAACCCAAAAGCCTTACCAAAAGCTACAACCCAAAAGCCTTACCAAAAGCTACAACCCCAAAGCGCCCCGTCTGCTTCACGCCTCACGACCGAAGTTCACCACGCCCCTACACTCATCCAGTGAGGCCGGCGCCAGCGCCGGCCCAGCCACGCAAAAGGGATGAAAACACCAGTAAATAACTATAGCATTTAAGGCAAACCTCCGCGCGGTCTGAGTGAAACGAAAACCGCACACTATTTCCTTATTCTCGGCATTACGAAGTGTGCCGTAAGCAAAAATTCCTTGTGTCCGGGACGAGGTAACGAGTCCCGAGCGGCCCGGAGCCTCCCCAAACGGAGGGCCGCAGCCCCGCACAGCAATATATATGACAGTGAATTAAGGGCGGTGATGATGCTCATTACTTTCATGCTGTGCCCTCCGCAGGCTCCGTCCGCTCTCCGTCACGCCTGTTTAACGATTCACGGCCCACCCCGCACCGGCAAGAAACCCGGCAGGGCGGTCTAAGTGGAACGAAAACCGCACACTATTTCCTTATCCCCGGCATAACGAAGTATGCCGTAAGCAAAAATTCCTTGTGTCCGGGCTGAGATACGAAGCCCGAGCGGCCCGGAGCCTCCGCAAACGGAGGGCCGCACATCGGTGAGTAATATGTAGGGCGGTGAATTAGTGGAGGTAATGATGCTCATGACTTTCAGGCTGTGCCCTCCGCAGGCTCCGTCCGCTCTCCGTTGTGCTGGGGGTTGCGGCTGCGTTGTGGTTGCCACGCTGCCTTTATGGTTTCTGCTCTGCTGTTATGGTTTCTGCTTTGTTTCCGCACTCTTCCCGTCGAGCGTCCTGCCCCTGTTGAATATCTTTCAGGCACTCAGTCCAAGGGCCAAAAACGAAAAAGAGAAGTAAAGGTGTGAGACCCGAGTCGAAACACCTTTACTTCTCTTTTTCGTACTTATCCGCTTAGTTGTTCCTCAAAAATATCAAAACGGGGTCCGAGACCCCTCCCCCGGAAGGGCCGCCGGAGGCAGTGCCAGTAAACCAAAACGGCAGTGCCGTCAAACCATTAACCGCACTGCCGTCAAGCCAGTTATTGCTCCTGCCGGACGTTACTCTTCGACGACGATTCTGAAACCTGCGTCGTGTATCTTCTGCCAGGGGAGGAAGTGCCTGCGAGTGTATGAAGTGGCATCTTTGGGACGATCCCACCACGAACCGCCGCGCACCACCTTGGTAACCTGACCTTCGGGAGTCTTCTTGTCACCATAAGGCTTGTAATCGGAGCGAGTCCACTCCTCGACGTTGCCTATCATGTCATAGAGACCCCAAGGGTTGGCCTGATACATGCCTCCTTTGGGTTCGAGCAACATGTTACCGTCATTTACGGTCTCGACCTTGGGCAGGAAGTTATAATACTTATACCAGAAGCTGGTTTTGGGCATGGGCTGAGGATCTATACCCGACACGGCCATATCCTCAAGGCTGACGTCGGCAAGGTTGGCATACTTGCCAAAGTCGGTGTTGAGGTTACCATACCACACAGCGTCTGACGAGCCTGCTCTGGCAGCCCACTCCCACTGCTCTTCTGTTGGCAGGGTCACCTTAAGACCTGTCTTCTCAGAGAGCAGACGGCAATACTCGGCCGCGTCATCATAGCTTACGCGTGTCACGGCCTGGTCGGGCAGGTTGGCGGGATAACCGGGACCCACATGGTCTTTCCACTGCTGAGCCACGAAACGGCTGTCATGTTCGGGCACCAAAGCGCAGAACTGCTCATTGGTCACCTCAAGCTCGCCTATCCAGAAAGGCTTGTCTATCTTGACCTTGACTTCGGGAGCGTCGCTGCCGTAACGGGCATTGCCCATCACAAACGAGCCTGCGGGTATCTTACGCAACACCATGTTGACACCGGGAGCCACCTCTATCACCTTGCGCGTGTCGCCTAAAGCGTTCTGCATCTCTACAGCCTGCTCTGCCGAGAATGGCCACCCTTTAACCTTCACTACTTTGTCGACACCTTTCACTTGCGCGGGCATGACAGGCTCGGGTTTGTCCTGACCTTTGAGGTAATCGGCGTAATCGTCAAGCTCCTGCTGCCAGTCGACAACCATGTTGTTGTATTTCTTAGACAGCTCCATGCGACGTTTTACCTGGTCACGCCCCTTAAGATCTTTCACGTTATTGAAAGTACTGAAATATGGACAGTTGAAGTCGATCCAATTATAAAGTGTGCGCCACTCCTTATCGGTCAGCTCCACGCCGTGGTGACCTTTCTTAAGCATCTGCACCATAGGTGATGTGGTGGCGTGATACTCGTAAGGCTTCATCACGTAAATATCGGCCTCGGGACCCTGACGACGGAAATAGGGATGGAAGCTAAGGTAGCTCTTAGAGAAGCCTAAGGCCTCGTCATAACGTCCCGACGTAAAGTCGAGCGAGCTTTCGCCGTTGTGACACGATATGCAGGCACGGTCAAGTATCGGCTGTATCTCCAACTCGAAGGTGAAAGGTCTGATACCGCCCTCGGGAGCCTCTATCTTAAGGGGCTTCATCTTCTGGGCTATGGTAGCCTTGGGCACCGGCATCTTGTTCTGGTCTTCATGGCAACCCACGCACGACACTGTCTCGCCGGGCATGCCGGTAAGCCAGCTTCTCATCCACTGTATCGCACGACCCTCTGAGTCGACAGGCTGAAGCGATATGGGGGTGTTGGCCGGTATCTTGAATGTCACCGAACCGTCCTCGTTTACGGGCACCTCTCCCAAGAGACGCTTGATGTCCCAACCGCTCTGTATGCCCTGTGCGACATGGTTTGACGGTGAGTTTATGTAAGCATACTCGTATGCGAACACACGGAGTTTTTTGACCTCACCACGCGGAACGTCGGGCAATCCCTCGCCCTCGTAAATATCCTGTATGAACACGGTGGCCTCATCCTGCGACAAGTCGACACGGTCAGGTATGACGGGGGGTGTCGGTCTCTTCTCGCGAAGGATGGGATTGTTGAGTCCCTCGCCCTCAAACTCGGCTATAAGGGTCACGTTGTCAAATACATCGACCAGATATATACCCCACAACGACTCCTCCTGCAACTTTGCCGACACGAGGAAATACTTGTCAGATATGGGCCACGGTTTGAGGAACTGGGGCCATACGCCCTGCACCATCTCGTCTTTTATGATGGGAATGACCTCACGGTTGCGGAAAGGTATCTCCTGCACCAGACCCTGCACCTCTTTCCGGCCCTTGCCCGGATCGAATATCATAAGACGACCCGAACGGGCGATGCCATGATGGCCCGAAACTATCGACACGAAAGCCGACGCCGAGCCGGGCAGAGGCTGCACGTCAAAGGTGCTGTTGGGGAAGAAGCCGCCGCTGCCGTAAAGGGCTTTGTTCTCGGTGCCGTCAGGATTCATGTGCATGACCATGCGCGAGAAGTAATGGGCAAGGTCGGTGTACTCCCAACGCACATACATGAGCTTGCCGTTGTTCATCACCACAGGATTCCAGTTGGCATCCTGGTCAAACGTTATGCGGCGCAAATCTCTGTCGGCAGGATTGTAAAGCACAAGGTTGCCCACGGCATCCTCGCCGTCCACGCAGGGCACACCCTGATAGCCTACGTTAGACACGGCCATAATCTTGCCGCTGGGCAGGTATGCAGCATCGAAAAACTCAAGGTCTTCATCGTCGACCTTTACGACCTCTCTGCAATCGCCGTCGTTAAGGTCTACCTCAAACACGCCCCACAGGCCGCGTTCGTTGATCTTGGAAAACATCATACGGTCGGCATCCCAGTGCAGATGAAGGTCGGGCACCGAGCTTCCGCCCTCAGGTTTGTAAACGGTGCGCACACCCATATCGCCGGCCACATCGGTAAGCTCGGCAATCTCGGCATCAAAGCCCATGCGCGCCGCAGACATCTGGTTAGACCAGTTGTTGGCCTGCGTGCCAATGGAGTGACCCATAGCGTGACGGGCAGTCTCTCCGAGCTTGTAACGGCCCACCAATATGTTACCCGACTTAAGATAGGGGTTGGAGAGCATCACCTGACGTTGCAATTCGAGCACCCGTTCGGCCTTGGCCAAATCTTCGTCCGAACCGCTGTATATGTTTATGTTCGAGCCGACAAGAGCCAACAACTCTTTCACCTTAGGCTCCACGGCCGACGCATCGAAACCCTTGATGGTCTTCATATCGGCGAAAGCGTCCTTTATGCTGGCGGCATTGACCCATTTGAATCGGCTTTGCAGGAACAACACCCTTTTGGCCTGATTGAATATCTCTATATAATCGGCCGCCGACTCGGGCTTTTCGGGATCTATCGCCTTTATGCGTGCTTCGAAAGCGCTGCCGTCGGCAAGTCTCTCGACAATACGTTCGGCGGCACGTTTCTCCACGCGCGCATTAGACAATTCGTTCAACCACACCGGCACACGCACATCGCCCAGCTGCACGAAGTCGGTCACCTCTACCGGCGCCAACTCGACGAACTTCTTAAGAGCGTCTCTCGAAGCCACATTCTGGAAGTTGACTCTCAGGGCGCCGTTCTGCGACACCTTGTAATCGTCAAGACCTATCTTTACCGTGAGCGACTTGTACTTCTTGTCAAGCTTCAGCACCAGCTCGCCGTTGGGCCACATGAGCATGCCCTGCTCAAACACCTGGCCACCCACCGTTATGGGCTTGTTGTAGTAGTTCTTGTTAAAGCTGAGTCTCTGCCACGGCTCGACATACTCTCTGGCCACTCGGTCAAGGCTCACCTGAGTGCCGTCGACTGCCGTCAACACACCCTCGGCCATAACGAACTGATCGGTATTGACACCCTTGTCTATGACACTGTTGACTATAGCCAACTTGTCCAAACCCGAAACATCGATAACGACGCTTTTGGCGCGTTCTCCCTTGTGTATCTCCACACTGACGGGCATATTAGCCTTCGCCAATGAGGCGGCAACCTCTTTTTTTGCCTTTATGACGGCTTGCCCCCAGCCTTGCGCGAACAAGGAGGTAGAACACATCATCGACGCGAAAAGAATGCACGAAAAAATAGTTCTGTTCATATCATCGTCTTTTAAATTATAATCTTTTCATCGACACGCCCTCGCGACATCCAGGCACTATGCAAACCGTCCGTCGCTCACGCATCGCCAACCATTCCGTGAGAGCCTCTATCGATAGAACTTGCCCTTCAACGGATGCACGGTCGATATGTCGCCTATGCCCTTGTCGTTCTTGTCGACACTCCAGAGCACCTTGCCCTGACTGTCAACCTCAAGCAACATAGGCTGTGTCTTGTCGCCACCGTGACGCAACCAGTTGCATATCAGGGTGCGCCCGTCGCTGTAACGTATCAACTGAGCCACGAAGCCCAACTTGACGCCCTCTATATCTTCAGAGGTGAACTTGCGCACAACCCTCTCGGCCACCGGGTCATACTCCACGTAAGAGTGAGAGTCGCCCTGCGGCAGAAGCCAGTTACCGTCGGGCAACTGTGTCAGAGAGAAGAGCACGCCGCCCACCTGATGTGTCTTCAAAAGCTCACCGTCAGGACTCAGCACCAATACCTTGCCGCTCAAAAGAGGCACCAGGTAGTTGCCCTCTTCGCTCACCCTTATCTGGCGGAACTGCCCGTGCGGATTGGTTGTGCCGGCATCGAAATTTATCACCTTGCGCTCATCGCCAAAGCGGTCGAGCACCACAATGGATGCCGGATTGCCGCACACTCCGAGTATGAACTTGCCCTTGTGCTCGACGATAGACTGCACCTCGCGAGGAGCTTGCACTTTATAATCCCACAGCACCATATTGGTCATGTCCACCTTGCGGGCACCGCGACTGTAAGAGAAAGCCACCGCACCGTGCTTGGTATAGACGACACTGTTGCACTCGCCGCCATCGGGTATTGTGGTCATCCACACAGGGGCTTTGGTGTCGCGATCGATAATGGCAATCTTGTCCCAGCCCGAACCTGAGACCAAATATTTCTCTCCGCGGGCAAAAAGAGTTACAGGAAATACAATCGCAAACGATAATATTGATATTACTCTGGTTAACTTCATGATAATATTGCTGTGAGTAAATTAACAAAGGCGGACGCGATAGCCTCGAACGCAAGGCGTCCGCCGTTATAAAACACTCGGCCTAACGAACTATTTGGCCAGGTCGAGATAGAGCTGGTAAGCCTCTTTGGGTGTCATGCCCTCGTGCACCACGCCGCGCACCGCCTGTATCATGGCCGTGGGCGCCGCACTCTGGAACACGTTGCGACCCATGTCGACACCGGCCGCACCCTCATTGATAGCGTTGTAGCAAAGCTCAAGAGCCTCCTGCTCGGGCAGCTTCTTGCCGCCGGCGATAACGATGGGCACGGGGCACGAGTTGACCACCTTGGCAAAGCCGTCGCAGTAATATGTCTTGACTATGTTGGCACCGTTCTCGGCACATATACGCGCCGCTGTCGAGAAGTAACGGGCGTCACGCACCATGTCGCGCCCCACCGCCGTCACACCCATCACGGGCACACCGTAACGGTAGCCGTTGTCGACGGCACGGGCCAGGTTCTCGATGGTCTGGGCCTCGAACTTGTCGTTGCCTATGGCCACCATCACCGCCATTGCCGATGCGTTCACACGCACTGCATCAACGGGGTCTATGATGCACTCGTTGTTAAGGTCGGTGAGCAACGAGCTGCCTGCCGACGAACGCAGACAGATGGCCTTGCCCGAAGTGGGAGGCACCACGCTGCGAAGCGATCCGCGCGTACACATAAGAGAGTCTGCATACTCTATAAGAGGCACGATGCCAAGATCCAGACGCTCCAGCCCCGAGGTGGGACCCATGATGTAACCGTGGTCGAAAGCCAACATCACGGTGCGTCCGCTCTTGACGTTGAATATGCGCGCCAGACGGTCTTTCATGCCCCAGTCGAGGTTGTCAGACCCTTTGAGTATGAAGTGCTGGTCGGCCACAGGTATGCCTATGCCGTAATCTTTGTCTTTGTTTTCAATAATGCCGTCCAAATCAGCCATTTCTGTTTTCTCCTTTTAATTTTAACAATAATACTTTAGCCTGCAACCGCCACTCTTCAAGAGCCTTCACTCAAAAGCCCCGCGAGAATGTCCCGGCCTTGTCTGAAAGCAACGTGACTCACACACCCCGTGCCACCTTATCTCAAGCCTCTCTCCGCAAGAAAGCCTCCGTGCGTAACCCCTTGCCTGTCTTAGCCCTCCCCGCAAGCCCCCCCATGCGC
>JAIECQ010000024.1 GCA_029068395.1 Rikenellaceae bacterium | reverse complement strand
CAAAGCATTACGGGCGGTACGGAAGCATAGCCGCACAGCCGCAACCACCGGCACAACGGAGAGCGGCACGGAGCCTGTGGAGGGCACAGCGAGAAAGTCATGTGCATCACCGCCGTCACTAATTCACTGTCATATATTGCTGTGCGGGGTTGCGGCCCTCCGTTGGGGGATTTCCTGCCCACCGCGAGGTGCGGGCCGCTCGGGCTTCGTTCCTCAGCCCGGACATAAGGATTTTTGGCTTACGGCATACTTCGTTATGCCGGGCATGCAGCAAGCATAACAGTAGCGCGGCAATCATAAGCAGCACAGCCGAACACCGGCACAGCGGAGAGCGCCCCGGAGCCTGCGGAGGGCACAGCATGAAAATGAAGAGCATCACTGCCGCCCCTAATTCACTGTCATATATAGCTGTGCGGAGGCTGCGGCCCTCCGTTTGCGGAGGCTCCGGGCCGCTCGGGCTTCGTTCCTCAGCCCGGGCATAAGGAATAGTGTGCGGTTTTCGTTTCACTCAGACCGCGGTGGGTTGCTTTAATTGCTATAGCTATTTACTGCTGTTTTCATTCCTTTTGCTTTCATTCCCTTGGTGGTTGTGGGCCGACCGTAGGTCGGCCTCATCGGCGTGGAGGTCGAGGGTGTGATGATGGTCTGGCGTGGTGAGTGACAAAGACATGCTGCACCTTGGGTTGGCCGGTACGTCCCTTTAGCGTGAAGGAGCCACGGGCCGAGCCTGCGGAGGCAAGCGGGGAAGTGACGCGCGGCGGGGCGTGTTTTAGTCACTGCCTGTAATTACTTGGCGGGGTTACGGGCCTCCGCGGGGGGGGAGGGTCGGCCCGTTGCGGCTCGTACCTCGCCGCCCTGCCGGGGCGGGAAGCTGCCGGCGCAAAAACTACCTGTGCAAAAGCATCTCGGTTAAACGAAAGTGTGCGGTTTCGTTTCACTCAGACCGCGCCTGCCTCGCCGCCCTGCCGGACACAAAACCACTGCCGGTGCGGAAGCCTGCCTGCCCCCAAAGCGCCCCCCTTCCTGTGCAAAAACACCCGCGCAACCCATGCGACACATAAGCGTGGGTAAGTCGGCGGCGGTTGCTCTTATTCGTCCCAGATGTTTCTGACTGCGCCGCTTTTGCAAAATGCGGTCAATACCTTCTTTAGCCGACTGCGTATCAGGCTCTTGCTTACCGCCGTCTTGTCTATCCCGGCCTTGGTGCTGTCGCATCTCTCGCCTCGTTTCAAGACGTGACGCATGAACGAGGATGATGTGATGCCCCACTTGGCGAGAAACTGACGGCTGCCGTTGTTTTTCTTAACGCGTCCTGTCGAGACCGACTCGAAGTGATATACGCGGCTGTCAGACAGCCCTTTGAACAGACGGACGCCGGCCATCCACAACTTTGCCGAGAAGTCGGGGTCGGAATACATGCCGGGGGAGAGTTCAATGCTGTAGCCTCCCACCAGGTCCCACATGTCTTTGTGCACCACATTGGGAGGCCAGGTGGCTCCAAGCCAGTCGGCATGCGGCAGTGTGTGATAGCGGGCCAGAAGGTCGTCTTCGCGGAACGTCTCTATGCTTTGTCCGAAATCGGCGGGGGCTATGACGCTCTTGCAGAAAAAGGGACGGGGTTGTATGAGCGTCGACGACAGGAAAAATTTGTTGTCGGGCAACTGTTGTATATGCTCCCACAACACGCTGTCCCACTTGGGACACACATACATGTCGTCGTTCATGTAAAGAATGTAGTCGGTCTCTACCAATGGACGCAACGAGTTGAGTGCCCAGCATATACCCACGTTTTCGGGACTGTGCACATATCTTATCTCCTGACTTTCAGCCCATTTGAGCGTGCCGTCGCTTCCGTCGTTTATAAACAGCAGTATCTGATGGTGGTAAGTCGAGTTCTTGCGTATGCTTTCAATGCAAAGTTTAAGGTACGGCAGGTTGTTCCATGTTGGGATAAGTATGGAAAAAAGCGGATTTTTGTTCATGAAATTTGCAATTTTCCGCAAAAATAACGATTTATTTTTAAAGCCCCTTTGAGAGGAGTGGATTATGTGCAAAAAGGCCGGGAACCATGACGGTTTCCGGCCTTAAAGACAAGATGTTACGGCGTGTGACTCAGTACTCTTTTCTCATGCGGGCCACTGGGATGCCCAACATTTCGCGATATTTGGCCACGGTGCGGCGGGCTATCTTATAGCCCTTGTCGTTGAGCACATCCATGAGGGCCTCGTCGGTCATGGGCTTGCGTTTGTTTTCGTTGGCGACGCACTCTGACAGTATTGTCTTTATCTCTCGTGATGACACCTCTTCGCCAGACGATGTCTGCATGGCCTCAGAGAAGAAATATTTCAGTGAGTATATGCCGAACGGGGTCTGTATGTATTTGCTGTTGACAACGCGCGAGATGGTTGATACGTCAAGCCCTGTCTTTTCTGCAATGTCTTTGAGAATCATGGGTTTGAGGTTTGTCTCGTCGCCTGTTTCAAAATACTCTTTTTGGTATTCGAGAATGGTGTGCATGGTGAGCAGCAGGGTGGCGTTGCGTTGTTTTATGGCAGACATGAACCATCGTGCCGAGTCGAGTTTCTGTTTAAGAAACTGCTGGGCATCGCCGCCTGTGTCGCCCTCGTTCTTTTTGCGGTTGCTTCCACGGGCAATCTCTTCGAGCATCTTGACGTAGCTGTTGTTTATCTTGATGTCGGGTATGTTGTTGCGGTTCAGCGACAGTTCTAACTGGCCGGTGCTGTTGTCGAGAATGAAATCGGGTATTATCTGTATGGTGGGTTCTGACTGTCCGCCCTCGTTATAGAGGTTTGCCGGCTTGGGCTGAAGACCTACTATGACGTCGACGGCGTTTTTGAATCGCTCTTCGTCTATGCCCATGCGGGCTATTATCTTATCGTAGTGTTTTTTGACGAAGGCGTCGAAATGGTTGTTCAGTATGGTGGTGGCGTCTTTGACAGACTCGCTTTGACGGTGATGCACAAGCTGTAGCAACAGTGCCTCGCGGAGGTCGCGTGCGCCGGTGCCGTGGGGCTCAAACGTCTGTATTATGGCCAGCACCTTGTCTATCTCGGCAGTCTCTATCTCTTGGCCGGTGGCGAAGGCGATGTCGTCGGCAATGCTTTGGGTGTCGCGACGCAGGTAGCCGTCGTTGTCGAGCGAACCGATGATGTATTGGCCTATCATGCGGTCACGGTCAGGCAGACCCTTAAACGAGAGCTGCTCTTCAAGATGTTCGGTGTAGCTCATGCCGCCAGACAGGGGGATGGTGCCGCGCTTGTCGTCTTTAGAGTAATTGTTAGCATAGAGACGATATGACGGTATCTCTTCGTTGCGGCTGTAATCATCTATGTTTACGCGTGTTGCGCCGTCCGGCTTATCGTCGGCGCTCTCTGCGTTCTCTTCTAAGACGGGGTTTTCTTCAATCTCTTGTTTAATGCGTTGCTCAAGCTGCAAGGCGGGCAGTTCGAGCAGTTTTATCATCTGTATCTGCTGAGGCGACAGTTTTTGTAACAGCTTCTGTATCTGACGTGTGCTTAATGTTGCCATTTGCTTTTGGGTTAAATACTGACAATAATTGGTACAAATTTATAAATTCTTCTGTCATTACAACAAAAATAATGCCGAAATATTGCAATAAGACGAAAAAAAACGTCCACAAGATAAGTATCGAATGAAATGTATTTGTACTCAGTGTGTTGCAAAGGCGGTTTTGCATACCATACTTTGTGTAGTCGTTTTTTGCTCCGGCAGGGTTTGGGGTTACTGAGGTATTTTTCGACAGGGAGGGTAAGTTTTTTGTGCCGGCAGGGTTTTGGCTGGCAGGCTTTACGCCGCATGGCTACTGCCCCGGCAGGCTTTTGTTCCGGCAGGGCGGTGAGGCGGCACGGTCTGAGTGAAACGAAACCGCATATTTTCATTTAACTGAGATGCTTTTACGGTGGTTTTTGCACAGGTGGTTTTTGCGCCGCATGGCTTTTGTTCAGGCAGGCTTTTGTGCCGGTAGGGCGGCGAGGGACGAGCCGCAACGGGCCTCGCCTCCCCCCCGCGGAGGCCCGTAATCCCGCCACGCAATTGTAGGCAGTGACTAAGGGAGGGCGGTGAAACGCGTCACTTTCCCGCTTTGCCCCCGCAGGCTCGGCCCGTGCTCCTTCACGCTAAAGGGTGTTAGGTGCGCAGCCAAACCAGTCAAACCGACCAAAGCACAAGCCCCAAAGCCCCGCACATCCAGCCGCCCTGTTAGCACAGGCACAAAGCCAAAACACAAGCTACAAAGCCTTGCCAAAAGCTACAACCAAAGCGCCATCCCAACTAGCCGCCCCGCCTGTTTCACGCCTCACGGCTCAATTTCATCACACCCCCTACACTCACCACGTGAGGCCGGCGCCAGCGCCGGCCCATCACTTACGCAAGTCCTCGAGGAAGAATCAAAGAAATCAAAGAACCAAAGTATTAATATTTAGCGGACACAACGCACGCTACGACCGTTCTGCAAATTGGTCCAATCCACGCTCACATTGCCGCTACTGAAGTCCAGGGTGTACGCGTAGTTAGAACCATCCGCAACTGACGACCAATAGTTGCCATACTGACCCGCGCTGTACAACGTACCGGACGAATCTGCGCCGCGGTAACCGACAGCGGGAAACTCCACGGAATTAGAGAGGGTATCAGTGTTTGGATGGTAGAGTTTTGGTGTTAGGTAGTTTTTTGTTTCGGAAAGCTTTGGCCCGCATGGCTTTTGCCCCGGCAGGGCGGCGAGGTACGAGCCGCAACGGGCCGACCCTCCCCCCGCGGAGGCCCGTAATCCCGCCACGTAA
>JAIECQ010000023.1 GCA_029068395.1 Rikenellaceae bacterium | reverse complement strand
CTCCCCAGCCACCCCAGACATCACTCCTCCGGCCGCCTCGGGCGTCACTTCATTGGCCTTACAAATTTAGCGATTATTATGACACGGTGAAATTTTTATTCAAATTATTTGTCTTTTCTTCCGTTTTTACAATAATTTTTCGCTAATACGACCACATAAAGGGAAAAATGTACTCACGGCCAGGTGAAGACCGACATTGCCTACATCAGCTTGCGATAGACCGCGTTAAGCTCTTCAGCCACCGCCTCATCAGTAAACCTTGCCGCCCACAAGCGTCCCTTGTCTATCATGCTCTGACGCAAAATGGTGTCGCCGGATATCTTTCCGAGCGTCTCTATCATCTCGTCAACGTCGTACGGACCTACATAGGCGCACGCATCACCGCCGGTCTCGCCAAAGACACCCCCTTTGGTGGTGACAACAGGTACGCCGACATTGAGAGCCTCTAATATGGGTATGCCAAACCCCTCAAACAAAGACACATATACAACCACCAAGGCCATTGCATATATCGCAGGCAAGTCTGCCATCTCCACGTCGTGCAACATTATTATACGGTCGGCAATGCCCTGCATGGCGGCATACTCCATTATGGCGTCGGCATAGGGAGTTTTGCGTCCGCATGCCACCAGCGGCAGGTCTATCTTGCCCTCAGCCATGGCTTTGACCGTGAGCATCAGGTTTTTGCGCTCCTCTATGGTGCCCACGCTCAGTATGAATGTCTCAGGCAAGCCATACTTGGCCCTTACCGAGGCAATGACGGCGTCGTCGGCCCGTTTGTAAAAGATGGGGTTGCAGCCCTGATAAACCACGTCTATCACCTCTTCGGGGATATTCCAAAACTCCATGAGGTCGTTTTTGGTCTGACGGCTTATGGCTATCACCCGATCGGCCAACTGGCAGCTTTTCTTGTATTTATAGGTATAAAGCATACGGTCGACCTTTTTATAAAGATTGGGATAGCGCACAAATATAAGGTCGTGTACGGTCACCACGCTCTTGGCTCCCGAACGCCTAACATCAAACGGCAGCTCGTTGCTCAGACCGTGGTATATGTCAACCCTGCGGCGGCGTATGTCGTGCGCCATAGAGACACTGCGCCACAGAGAGGGCGATATGTCGCAGGCTATGCCTGTGGGTGTCACGCACTCTACCCTCTCGGGAATGACAAACCCCACCCTGTTTTCGTCGTAGGCAGAGAAAAGCAGATAGCTGTTGTCGGGATGATATTTGCACATAAGCTCAAGGGTACTTCGGCTGTAATTGCCCAACCCACTGAAATTGCGAAACATACGCTTGGCATCAAACCCTATTCTCATATCTGCTCGTTTAAAGGTTCATTGATTCATCGCAGTCGCCGTAAGACGACCGCCCTTGCAAAGATAACAAGTTTTTCCGAAAGCGTCCATCTGCCAGACAACAATTACCCCGCAAGGTCATCTCTTGCTGAAAAACAGACTATTCATCACCTTTACCCGACAAATGCAAAATGACATAAGCCATGAACATTAACAACAAGCCTACATCAATAGTCCTGACTATATTGCTGGCAACATTTATCTTTCACAGCCTCACGGCCAACGCGACAGAGCCTCCTTGCAAGGTAGTCGAGATATCATAATGCGAATTTAACAAGGCCGTCTCAGAGCAAGAGACCTACAACCAGATGGCCGACACCGTCACATCTGCCCCTATATGCGACATCATACAGGCCAAATCGCTCGAAAGGCTCAAGGGCATGGAACCCGACAAGGCATCTTCATACAACGTATTCCAAGACTCTCCCTTCGAGGTGTATCCCATATTGGACACCCGTTTCGGACTCATTGTCTGCGGAGCATACAAGGGGTATGAAGAATATGACTACTGGTTTTTCAACGACACCGACTATACGTTCGTGGCCCAAACAGACTCGCCCCTATGCAACTACCTGTCTAAGAACGGATATATGGCCACCCACAAGATTTATCATCACGACTCGTGCACAGACATTTTCGTATATAGGCTGCATGATGGCAGCATGGAGCTGGTCTACAAATTTGCCGAGATAGAGACAAGCTCATTAAACAAGGCTCTCTGGGGCGCAGATGCCCTCTACATCAGCTGCAAGCAGATACACTACCCCAATAAGCCCCCCCCAATGCAATCACTTCATTAAAATGTGAACAAAAGGCCCCGTCCCTGCTGCATGGCTTCGTCATAAAGGGCGCACAGGTCGTCATAGGCATTCATCCGCTCATCAGGCTCTGTGTCGTCGTCCAAATCGTCAAGCTCTTCTATGGTCTCGGCCTCATCTCTGCCCTCGGTAAGACTGTCGAGGATATCCTCCACCTCATGGCTTTCCACCAGACCCAACCCCATGAAACCGGAGTCAACCGTGACACCGCCTACCACCACTTCACGGCCCAATACCGCAACCTGAGGCTCTTCCAATATATCTAACCCCATGTCGTCATTGACATCATAACAAGCGGTCAGCAAGATATCGAAACACTTCTTGAATGGTAAGCTCGCCGAACTGCGTTTGCCGGTCGGCGTCCAAGTCGTCGCCCGTGTATGGTGATTGCAGCGTGCTGTAATTATCGCATATATAACGCCTTGCCACCTCAATATCAGCTACGCTGGCCTTCATCACCGGCTCAATGGTCGAGTGAAATGTTTCGGTATCAAACACAAACGTCTTGTGCTCCATGCTCATGACTGCTCCTTCGGTAATTTACAACGGGCTATACTCTGCATCCTGCAACATGCCCCATCACTCCACCACCCCTTTTATGGCTATGGTATGCCGCCCGCCGGTGGTTGTAAGGGTTATCTTTTTATAGAACGCCCCTTTGTCTATGGCATGGAAACGCACTGTCAGCGAATCACTACATCCCGCCATGACAGGCTTAGACGAGAAGTCTACCTTGGTACACCCGCATGCCGTCTCGGCGCCTGTAATCACTATAGGCTTTTCGCCGTTATTTGAAAAGCGAAACACCACCTCGGTGCGGCTCTTGTGCCTGACCCTGCCGAGACCGAGACTCTCCTGCTCAAAAGACAAAACCCCGTCAGGACGCCCCAATAACAACAAAACGACAACGGTAAGAATATGCTTCATAAGTAATTAAGTATATCAAAGGCCACCGCCCCTTGCGGAACACGCCGGCAACCAGCCCGCGCCCCCGGTTACCACCCTCACTCACTACCCCACTTGCGCCACTCACTCACGCCCCAGTTGCGACTCTCTCACTACCCCACTTGCGCCACTCACCGCCCCACTGCGCCCCTTGCGGAACGCCCCGGGCCACAACGCCTGTCACCCCCTCAAACACTCATCGACAAACCGCGTCAGCTCGACAAACTCATCCACCCCAAGCTTTTCCGGACGCAAAGCGAAGAACTCGTGACTTCTGTCGCCCACCTGCGGGAATGCGGCACGTATGGAGTTGCGCAAGGTCTTGCGTCGCTGGTTGAACGCCCCCTTGACCACACGCATGAACAGCCCCTCGTCGCAATCGAGCCTTTGGCGCCCGTTACGCGTAAGCCTTATGACCGCACTCTTGACCTTGGGGGGCGGACTGAACACATTTTCATGCACGGTGAACAGGTACTCTATGTCGTAATAGGCCTGCAAAAAGACACTCAGTATGCCGTAATCGCGCGTACCCGGCTTCTCGGCAATGCGCACCGCCACCTCGCGCTGTACCATGCCTACGCACTCGCCCACCAGGTCGCGGTGCTCCAACACCTTGAAGAATATCTGTGACGATATGTTATAGGGAAAATTACCTATTATATTGACCCCTTCGGGAAACATCTCGGCAATGGGCAGCCTGAGAAAATCTCCGCTTATGATGCGCGGCGCCAACTCGGGCCACCGCTCTATCAGATAGTCGACACTCTCGCGGTCGACCTCGGCGGCATAGAGGTCGAGATCGGCGCGCTCTTTGAGAAACTGTGTCAGCACACCCATGCCGGGCCCCACCTCCAACGTGCCGGGCGTGACACTGCCACTCAACGCATCGCATATACGCCGGGCGATGGAAAGGTCGGTCAAAAAGTGCTGTCCCAGTTGTTTCTTGGCTCTAACAGGCTCCATAACATACTGTTAATTACCCATTTCGCTGAGAAACTTGATGCGCACCAGGCGTATCTCCTCTTCGGTATAGTCGCCGCCCAACTCCTCTGCGGCCGCCTCAACCGAGTCGCTCTCGGCCTCCTCCTTGAAATAGTCGTATATGTCGTCGCGCTTGTCTTCGTCAACCACCATGTCTATATAATAATCTATGTTAAGACGCGTGCCCGAGTTGACAATGGCCTCTATCTCAGTGATAAGCTCGTCCATGCCCATGCCCTTGGCGTCGGCGATATCCTCAAACTCCATCTTGCGGTCTATGGCCTGTATGATGAACACCTTGTTGCCGCTCTTGTTGACCACGCTCTTGACCACCATGTCTTGCGGACGCTCTATGTCGTGCTCTTCCACATACTTGGCTATCAGGCGTATAAACTCGGCGCCGAACTTCTGGGCCTTGCCCGCACCCACGCCGGTGATGTTGTGCATCTCCTCCATGGTGATGGGATATTGGGTGGCCATATCCTCAAGCGACGGGTCTTGGAATATGACAAAAGGCGGCAGCCCTATCCTCTTGGAGAGGTTGCGGCGCAAATCTTTGAGCATGACAAGCAGCTCTTCGTCGGCCGCACCGCCCGACCTTGGCGACAAGGCGGCTACGGCATCGTCGTCGCCCACCTCTTCATACTCGCAATCGCGCGACACCATAAAGGGAGTCGGGTTTTCAATATAACGGCGTCCGCTCTCCGAGATAGAGAGAAGACCGTAATTTTCAATGTCCTTGTCTATAAAGCCGGTCACAACGCCGTTCCTTATCACGGTGTTCCAGTAAGAGGACTCTTCATGCTGCCCCTTGCCGAAAAACGGACTTTTGTGGTGGTTGTACGACTTGACAAGAGCGCTCTTCTTGCCTGTCAGTATGTTGATGATGTGATCGGCCTTGAACTTGTCGCCTATCTGGTCAAGCAGCTCCAAAACCATCGCTATGCTATCTGAGGCGTTCTCGGTTGTCTTGGGGTTAAGGCAGTTGTCACAGTTGCCGCAGTTTTCGCCCTCATATTTCTCACCGAAATAGTGAAGCAGCATCTTGCGACGGCAGTTAGACGACTCGGCGTAAGAGACAGTCTCCATGAGCAGCAGCTTGCCTATCTCCTGCTCGGCCACAGGCTTGCCCTGCATGAACTTTTCGAGCTTCTGTATGTCTTTGTAGCTGTAAAAGGCTATGCAGCGACCCTCGCCGCCGTCACGTCCCGCACGGCCCGTCTCCTGATAGTAGCCCTCCAGACTCTTGGGTATGTCGTAATGAATGACATAACGGACGTCGGGCTTGTCTATACCCATGCCGAATGCGATGGTAGCCACTATGACGTCGACCTCCTCCATCAGGAACTTGTCCTGATTTTCGGCCCTGGTGGCGGCATCCATGCCCGCATGATAAGGGAGCGCGCTTATGCCGTTGACTTTCAGCAGGTCGGCTATCGACTCAACCTTCTTGCGGCTGAGGCAATATATTATGCCCGACTTGCCCGGATTCTGCTTTATGAACTTGATAAGCTCCTTTGAGGCGTTGACCTTCGAACGCACCTCATAATAGAGGTTGGGGCGGTTGAACGACGACTTGAACACCTTGGCGTTCATCATGCCGAGGTTTTTCTGTATGTCAAGCTGCACCTTGGGCGTGGCCGTGGCCGTGAGCGTTATGATGGGCGCGGGGCATATATCGGCTATTATGGGACGTATGCGCCGGTATTCGGGCCTGAAATCGTGCCCCCACTCGCTGATACAGTGGGCCTCGTCTATGGCGTAGAACGATATCTTGACATTGCGCAGAAAGGCTATGTTCTCCTCTTTGGTGAGCGACTCGGGGGCGAAATAGAGCAGCTTGGTCTTGCCCGAAAGCACATCTTCACGCACCTTGGCAACGGCCGACTTGTTGAGCGACGAGTTGAGAAAGTGGGCCACACCCTCCTGCATGCTGAAGGTGCGCATGGCATCGACCTGGTTCTTCATCAGGGCTATCAGTGGCGATATTATGATGGCCACACCATCCATAAGAAGTGCCGGCAGCTGGTAACAAAGCGACTTGCCGCCGCCGGTGGGCATCAACACGAAAGTGTCGCCCCCGTTCATCAGGTTGGTGATAATCTCCTCCTGATTGCCTTTGAACGATGAAAAACCGAAGTGGCTCTTGAGTTTCTCTAATAAGGTGCTATTTTTTGCCATTGCGCTAACGCTCTCTTTATTAAATCATTATCATAACAGTGCATCAAAAACGGCCGCACTTCCAATAGATAAAGTTAATAAAAAAATTGAGAAACAGACAACGTATGTCAAAAAACTTTACCTTTGCAAAAAACATTTTCTCGTGAACAAGCAGCAGATAAAAGAGTTTGCGCGCGGTGTGATCTCTACCGAGGCTGAGGCCGTGGCCCGTCTGGTCGACTTTGTAGACGACAGTTTCGCCGACATCGCATCATCGATAATAAGCTCAGAGCGCGGACGCATAATAGTCACCGGCATAGGCAAGAGCGCCATCATAGGCATGAAGATTGTCGCAACGCTCAACTCGACAGGTTCGCCGGCCGTCTTCATGCACGCCGCCGACGCCATACACGGCGACCTTGGCGTCATACAGAATTACGACACCATAATCTGCATATCAAAAAGCGGCAACACCCCCGAGATAAAGGGACTCATTCCGCTTATCAGAAGCCTGGGACGCGGCAATGTGATAATAGGCATGGTCGGCTCGCAAGACTCTTTCCTGGCCTCGGCGTCAGACTATGTGATAAACACCCACGTGACCAAAGAGGCCTGCCCCAACAATCTGGCCCCCACATCGAGCACCACGGCACAGTTAGTAATGGGCGATGCTCTGGCCATGACGCTTCTCAAGATGCGCGGATTCTCGGCGGCCGATTTTGCCAAGGTGCATCCGGGCGGAGCCTTGGGCAAAAGGCTGTACGTGAGGGTGGAAGACCTGCTGGCATCGCATGCCGAGGCCCCCTGTGTCGCACATGACGCCCCGATAGACGATGTCATAATAGAGATATCGTCGAAGATGGTGGGAGCTACGGCCGTGGTTGACGCCTCTGGCAGGCTCGTGGGCGTGATAACCGACGGCGACCTAAGGCGCATGCTACAACGCAAGGTTGACATATCGCGCCTCACCGCCTCTGACATAATGACCCGCTCGCCCAAAACGGTAGCCCGCGGAGAGCTTGCCGTAAAGGCTTTCGCCATAATGGAGGAGAAGAAGATAACGCAGCTGCTCGTGATAGACGACAACGGCAGTTATTGCGGCATAGTGCACATACACGACATTCTCAGAGAGGGAGTGGTATAGCGCCATTGTCTAAAAGATTGCGCACGCAGGCCAATGCAAGGCATACCAAGCAACGGCGGCCGTTGTCTGAATATTGACAACGGCCGCCCGTTTTATGCCGCTGCCCTGCCCCCGGGACGAAATTTCACAACCGTTTTCTTGCTAAATAGGCGTAATCTTGCTACTTTTGCCGAACATAACCATTTCCATACCTGTTTTGAGCCTTTTAGCCATATCTTTCATAACACCCTCGCTCGCCGTGTTCTGGTGGGTAGTTCTGCTGATTATGTTCCTGATATTGTCGGCAAGCGTGTCGGCATCGGAAACCGCCTTTTTCTCGTTAGGCCCCGGCGATGTCGAGCAACTGAAAAAGAGAGGCGACATGGTATCGGGCGTGGCATTGAAACTGCTCGACAGGGAAGACTATCTGCTGTCTACCATACTGATAGTAAACAACCTGGTCAACATCGCGGCAGTACTCATAGCCAACAACATAATCAACCTGACCATTGATTTCGGAGGCAGCGCCATACTCCAGTTTCTCGTCAAGACCGTCATTGTCACCTTCATACTTCTGCTATTCGGTGAAATCATGCCCAAGATAGTGGGCAAAGACCGTCCCATGTCGGTAGTGAGGCTCATGGCCCGCCCGCTTAACGTAACCCAACGCATATTCAGGCCTTTTTCATACATACTCATCAACTCAAGCTCGCACCTCAGCGAAATGGCTGCCTCAAAGAGAGGCGCCCTCTCGATAGACGAACTGTCAGAGGCTGTAGAGATAACCAAGGTGGAGACCGCCGAAGACCGACGCATGCTCAACGGCATTCTCAACTTCGTGGGCACGGAGGTGTCTGAAATAATGCGTCACAGGGTAGATGTGGTGGCCCTCGACAGCGAGTCGTCGCTCGACAATGTCTTGCAGACGATAATAAAATCGGGATTCTCACGCATACCCGTATACGAAGAGAAGCTCGACAACATCATAGGCGTACTGTATGTCAAAGACATGATAGAACACCTCGACGACGGCAAAGACTTTGACTGGCTCACCATACTGCGCAAGCCTTACTTCGTGCCGGAACACAAGAAGATAAACGACCTTCTGGCCGAGTTTCAGAGCGAACAGATACACTTTGCCGTGGTGGTAGACGAGTATGGTTCGACACAAGGCGTGGTGTCGCTTGAGGATATTCTGGAAGAGATTGTAGGCGAGATATCGGACGAGAGCGACTTTGACAATATCAACTACAAGAAAATAAACGACGACACATACGACTTCGACGGCAAAACCAGCCTCAGCGACTTCTGCAAGGTCATGCTCATAGACGAAGAGATGCTTGAGAGTGTGCGCGGCGAGTCGGAGTCTATCGCAGGACTAATGCTCGAAATAAAGCGCGACTTTCTCAAAACAGGCGACAGCATCGACATAGAGACCCTGCACCTTACCGTCATGTCGCAAAGCCAGCACAAAATAGATACGGTGCGCGTGGAACGTAAACGATAGCGTCATGGCTCTGATATTCGGGCGATACGGGTATGACGACAACGTCAAAATGGCCGACATTCTCGCCAAAGAGGAGGTGGGTCTTGTGTCCGCTTCTCCATACAAAGAGGTGCGACGGGGAGTGTGGGTGTGGCAGTCTGACGAGCCTATAGTGCAACTTGAGCAGCTGGCCCGGCTGACAGATGCCGAAAAAGCGCAATACGACCGCATATCATCGCCATCGCGACGCCGCGAATATCTTACCGTAAGGGCATCGGTGTCAGCAATACTGGGCAAGAGGATATCTTACCGTCCGTCAAAGGCTCCGTTCATTGCAGACGACGACCGTTTCATATCCATATCACACACCGGCAACTGGGTGGTTGTAGCCGTCGACACCAAACCGACAGGCGTCGACACCGAATACATGACGCGCGACATTTCACGGGTAAGCAGCCGCATATTCTCGTCGCACGAAATGTCTCTCACCGACAACCTCGCTGTGTTGTGGTGCGCCAAAGAAGCTGCCTACAAAGCCTACGGACGCGAAGGCATAGACCTGTATAACGACATAACCGTAACCGACATCACAGGCAACCGCATATTCGTCAACATATTATCGCAACACATAACTCTCTTATTCTTGACGATAGACAAGCATATAATTGTCGTATGCGAATAGCGTCATTTTTTGATTCGACAACCTCTCGCGCACGCTTGATGCGGGTGGTTTTGTGCCGCAAAATTGCACGGCAGGGAGCGCCGTAGCTCCCTGCACCCAGACTTGATGCCGGCAGGCTTGGGTGCCGCAGACGTTACACCGCATGGCTTCCGCCCCGGCAGGCTTTGTTTCGGCATTGTTTAGCCCCGCACCGGCAGGCTTCCGCACCGGCAGGGCGGCGAGGGACCCGGCAGGGCGGTCTGAGTGAAACGAAACCGCATACTTTCATTTAACCGAGATGCTTTTGCGTTTTTTTGCGCAGGCAGGCTTTTGTACCGCATGGCTTTTGTACCGGCAGGCTTTTGCGCCGGCAGGGCGGCGAGGTAGACGCGGTCTGAGTGAAACGAAACCGCACTCTTTCATTTAACCGAGATGCTTTTGCGGGGGCTTTCTACCAGGTAGTTTTTGCGCCGGCAGGCTATCGCCCCGGCAGGGCGGCGAGGCACGAGCCGCAACGGGCCTCGCCTCCCCCCGCGGAGGCCCGTAATCCCGCTACGCAATTGTAGGCAGTGACTAAGGGGCGGTAGTGACGCGCGTCACTTTCACGCTTGCCTCCGCAGGCTCGGCCCGTGGCTCTTCACGCTAAAGGGGCGTTAAGTGCTCAGCCGAAACCCGCCAAACCAACCAAAGCACAAGCCCCAAAGCCTCGCACAGCCAGCCGCCCCGCCTGCACAAACACAAAGCCAAACCGTAAGCTACAAAGCCTTGCCAAAAGCTACAGCCAAAGCTCCCTGACTGTTTCACGCCTCACGGACTAATTTCATCACGCCCCATACACTCACCCAGTGCGGCCGGCACCAGCGCCGGCCCAACTATGCCGCTTACGCAAGCCCTCGGGGAAGAATCAAAGAAATCAAAGAACCAAA
>JAIECQ010000022.1 GCA_029068395.1 Rikenellaceae bacterium | reverse complement strand
GACCAAGGGGATAGTGGAGAATCAGGGGGCCGGGGCGAAGCAGGGGAAAGACAAGGGGAGAGGGAGGCAATGGGCAGTGGCGGCCCTCGCTTTGGCAGGGGCGCTAAAGATGAAACAGCAAGGAGCATGCTCCTTTAATATAATGGAACAGGTAAACCTCGACGACAAGGGCATAATAGAGTATGGTGCCGCATGGGAGGCTCAGAAAGAGCTTTTCGGCAGGCTTAAAACCGAGCGTGACAGCGGCGGCACTCTGATGCTTTGCGAGCATCCCAATGTTTACACTCTCGGGTTGCACGGCAAGAGCGATAACATGCTTGTAGACGAAGGTATGCTTGAAAAGATAGGGGCGTCGTTGTGGCGCACCGACCGTGGCGGCGACATCACCTTTCACGGATACGGTCAGCTGGTGGCCTACCCCATATTTGACTTGCAGCGGCTCGGGATGGGTCTGCGCGACTATATATACAGGCTTGAAGAGGCTGTCATAGCCACCATAGCCCACTGGGGCATAGAGGGCGAACGCTCAGAGGGGGCCACGGGAGTGTGGTGCCGGGTCGGCGCATCGCTCGACAAGATATGCGCCATAGGTGTCAAGGCGTCGGGCTTTGTGACCATGCACGGTCTGGCCCTCAACGTAGGCACCGACCTGAAATACTTTACATACATCAATCCGTGTGGGTTCACCGACCGCGGCGTGACCTCCATAGATAAGATGTGCGGCAAGAAAGTGCCTATGGATGATGTGAAAAAATGCTTCGTCAGCCATATGGAGCGCATCTTCGGGATTGAAATTTTATCGCCCGTTCGCTGAGTCCACCCATTTTGCAGTGGTCTCCGCCGAGGCAAGGAAAGACCCCGGGGCCTTCAAATGGCAGGGCTACAGGTAATGCAAGGCCGTGGCACCCTAATGGCAGGGCTGCCGGAAGATGAGGACAGGCTCCCAAAAGGATGCGGTGCCGCGGAAAAGACAAAACGCCGGCACCCGAAGGGATGCTGAGACCCGGACACCCTGAGGGGGGCGTTGTCCGGATGTGCCCCCGGCAGTGGGGGTGTTGAGAGAGAAATAAAAATAAAAAAACATATATGATAGCAGAAAAAAAGTGGATTCTCTCTCGTGAGAGTGCGAGTGAGAAGACACAAGAGTTGGCGTCAGGGCTCGATATCCCGCCTGTGCTGGCCAATCTGCTGACACAAAGGGGGATAGACTCGTTAGAGGCTGCCAAAAGGTTTTTCAATCCCCTGTTGGAGGAGCTGCACGACCCTTTCCTTATGAAGGATATGGATCGTGCTGTTATCCGCGTCAGAGAGGCCATAGAGAGGGGCGAGAAGGTTATGGTCTATGGCGATTACGATGTCGACGGCACCACTGCGGTGGCGTTGATATACACCTTTTTATCGTCCATAGGGGCGAAAAATCTTTTGTTCTATATCCCCGACCGTTACACCGAGGGTTACGGCATCTCTTCGCGCGGCATTGATTACGCCGCCAGCCAGAATGTCAACCTTATAATAGCTCTCGACTGCGGCATCAAGGCCATAGACAGGGTTGACTATGCCGCAAGCATGGGCATAGACTTCATCATCTGCGACCACCACCTGCCCGGCGACGAGATACCCCGTGCGGTTGCGGTGCTCGACCCCCGCCGTACCGACTGCGGCTATCCCTTCAAGGAGCTGTCGGGCTGCGGTGTCGGCTACAAGCTCTCAGAGGCCTATGCCCGCAGATACAATATAGACAAGTCGCTGGTGGAGTCGCTGCTTGACTATGTGGCCGTCTCCATAGCCTCTGACATAGTGCCCTTGACGGGCGAAAACAGAATATTGGCCTATTACGGGCTTGAGCGTCTCAACAGCAATCCGAGCAAGGGCTTAGGCTCCATAATCAAGATATGCGGGCTTGAAAAACACCGCATAACCATCGACGAGATAGTGTTCAAGATAGGTCCGCGCATCAATGCCGCCGGACGCATGGTCTCAGAGTCGGAAGACGGCTCGGTGATATCGGGAGGCGGCAATGCGGTGCGTCTGCTCATATCTACCACCGAAGAGAAGGCGCTCAAATATGGCAACATAATAGACACCTGCAACACCGACCGCAAAGAGATTGACCGTACCATAACATCAGAGGCGCGCCGCATTGTCGAGAGCACGCCCGGCTATGAGACGAGCAAGTGCACGGTGATATACAATCCCGAGTGGATCAAAGGCGTAGTCGGCATTGTGGCCTCGCGTCTGATAGAGAGCTATTACCGTCCCACTGTTGTGCTCACCATGTCTAACGGCTTCATCACAGGCTCGGCGCGCAGTGTCCCCGGCTTCGACCTCTATCAGGCCATAGAGTCGTGCTCAGACCTGATGGAAAATTTCGGCGGTCATACATACGCCGCCGGCATGACCATGAAACCCGAAAACCTGGACGAGTTCAAGCGTCGCTTCGAGGCGTATGTCGAAGAGCACATCGATCCCGAGATGCTGATACCGCAGATAGAGATAGACTCATATCTGTCACTTGACGAGATAACACCCCGCTTCCGCCAGATATTGAGCCGTTTTCAGCCCTTCGGACCCGGTAATCCCGCCCCCACTTTCCGTACCGACTCGGTTAACGATTACGGTCACGGCAGACGTGTGGGCGGGTCGTTGGAGCACCTTAAGATGGATATCGTAGGCGGGGGTTCTACATCGCCCATATCGGCGATAGCCTTTTCACAGGCGCGTCATGCCTCTCACATACTCGATGGCGGCTCGTTCGATATCTGTTACTCGGTAGTCGAAAACAGTTATCGCGGCGAGGTCAAGCCTCAGTTACGCATCAAAGATATAAAACAACGCAAATAGATGATACGCGAATACGACATATTGGTCAACAAGCTAAAGGACGACAACTGCATACTCACCACCGACAGCCGCACGATAGCACGACACAAGAGCGACGGTCGCAAGGTGATGTTCATAGCCCTCAAGGGCGACAACTTCGACGGCAACGACTTTGTGATGCAGGCGCTTGACGACGGTGCCGACTATGTTGTCACCCACAACGAGTGGCATGACCAGAGCGGCGACAGGCGCATATTCGTTGTGCGTGACACCCTTAAGGCCTTGCAGGGCATGGCCCTGATATGGCGTCGCAAGGTCGATCCCAAGGTTATAGCCGTAACCGGCAGCAACGGCAAGACCACCACCAAAGAGCTTACCGCCGCCGTGGTGTCGCAGAAACTGCGCGTGTGGGCCACAAAGGGCAACCTCAACAACCACATAGGCGTGCCGCTGACACTCTTGGGTATGCCGTCAGACTGCGATGTGGCAATAATAGAGATGGGAGCCTCGCATCTGGGCGAGATCAAGAGCCTGTGCGCAATAGCCGAGCCCGACATGGGGGTGATAACCAACATAGGCAATGCCCATTTAGAGGGCTTTGGCGGCTTTGAGGGAGTGAAGAAAGGCAAGGGCGAGCTTATCGACTACTTGCGAAAGAGTGGCGGCACCTTCTTCTACCTGAGCGAAGACAAGGTGTTGGCCGATATGGTGGCCTCGCGCATAAACATACGCTGTGTGACATATTCGGTGCGTGGTGTCAAGTGCGAAAACGAGCCTGACGGCACCTTGTCGGTCAAACTGCCCGATTACCATCGTCACATCAAGACCCGCCTTACGGGCAGCTATAACAAGTATAACATACTGGCCGCCATTGCCATAGGTAAGCGCATAGGCATAGAGACAGCCCTTGCCGTAACGGGCATAGAGGCTTACACGCCCGACAATAACCGCTCGCAACTCATAGTAAGCGGACGCGGTAACCGCATAATAGCAGACAGCTACAACGCCAACCCCTCAAGCTTTGACAACGCACTCAGAAGTCTGTCTGAAAACGACGGTGACAAGGTGGTCATTGCCGGTCAGATGAACGAGCTGGGCGACTTTTCCGCTGCCGAACATCGTCGTTTGGCAGAGATGTTGCTAAAGAGCGATATCAAACGTTTCTATCTGATAGGCACTAACTTTGCCGACATAGACACGGGCGGTAAAGGCATATTCTGCCCCGACACCGACACGCTGCGTAAGGAGCTGGAGCGTAACCCCGTCAACGACTCGGTGGTGCTGGTGAAAGGGTCTCGCGGCGTGGGATTGGAAAAAATATACGATTTATTATAGTGAAGCCAAAAGACATGCCGGGCTGTCAGGTCAATGCCGGTTCGGTATCTCTTTGTCAAACGCTTTAAAATCAGATTAAAATGACAAATCAAACAAACAAAAGAGGTGTTGCCGTTCCGTTGATGATTGCCGTGGCATTGGCGCTCGGCATAGGTATAGGCATATTTTTCGGAAGCAGAGGACAAGGACGTACGATAAACATAATAGGACGCGACAGGCCCACAAGCAAGATAGGCTCGATATTGTCGCTCATAGACTCGCATTATGTCGACTCTATAAACGTCGACACCCTCACCGAGGAGTTCATACCCAAACTGCTCTCCAAGCTCGATCCCCACTCAGTATATCTGCCTCCCGTGACGGCCAAGGCCACTGGCGAGAATCTCGAAGGTCGCTTTGACGGCATAGGTGTGGTGTTCAACATGGCTACCGACACTGTCATAATACAGAACGTAGTGCTTGGCGGACCCTCTGAAAAGGTGGGCATAATAGCCGGCGACCGCATTATAACCATCAACGACTCCATTGTGGCCGGCAAAAAAATACCCCAAAACGACATCGTCAAGATGTTGCGCGGCGAGCGTGGCACAAAAGTGAAGCTGGGCATAGAGCGTCAGGATACCGACAAGATGCTCTCTTTCGATGTTGTGCGCGACAAAATCAACGTCAAGAGCCTCTCGGCAGCCTTCATGATTGACGAGAACATCGGCTACATCAAGCTGCTTCAGTTCTCTCGCACATCGCACGAAGAGTTTGTAAAGGCTGTCAAAGAGCTTAAGGCACAGGGCATGACACACCTCATATTCGACCTGTCGGCCAATACGGGAGGATTCCTCGATCAGGCCATACTCATAGCCAACGAGTTCCTGCCCGCCGGCTCAGTGATAGTGTACACCGAGGGCAGGGCTGTAGGTCGCGAGCAGACAGTGGCCGACGGCAACGGCGTGTTGATAGGCATGGACGTGGCCCTGCTGATAGACGAAGTGTCGGCATCGTCGAGCGAGATTGTGGCAGGTGCATTGCAGGACAACGACATAGGCACCATAATAGGACGACGCTCATACGGCAAGGGATTGGTGCAGCAGCAGATTAAATTTGACGACGGCTCGGCACTCAACCTCACCATAGCACGTTATTACACCCCCACGGGACGCTGCATCCAGCGCCCTTATCAGCATGGCGAGAAGTATGACGAAGACATCGTGCAGCGATACTTGCGCAATGAGCTCTTCTCAAGCGACAGCATACCTCACAACGACTCGCTCAGATACATGACCCCAAAAGGCAAAGTAGTATATGGCGGCGGTGGCATCATACCCGACATATTCGTGCCTATGGATACCTCGCACCTGAGTACCCCCATGCGCGAGATATCGGTCAACAGCCTCATATTCAGTTACACCCTGAGGTATACCGACAGTCACCGCAAAGAGCTGGCGCAGATAAAGACCCTCAGTCAGGCTCAGGATTTTATAGCCCATAACGGAAACGCCATATATGACGACTTTACCGCATACATACGTGCCAAAGGCGTCAAGGGCAAGATAACAAGCGTTACTGAAGAGCTGCTTATACGTTGCCTGCTCAACGGATACATTCTGCGTAACACCCCGCTCGAAGATAACGCATATTATTATATGATATATCCCATTTACGACTTGGTGACAGAAGCAATCAACCACATAAAGTCATGACACTGTGACGGTTTGTGTCGATTTCACGCCCGGGATTGTATTACTGGCACTGCCTCCGGCGGCCCTTCCGGGGGAGGGGTCACGGACCCCGTTTTGATATTTTTGAGGAAC
>JAIECQ010000021.1 GCA_029068395.1 Rikenellaceae bacterium | reverse complement strand
ATGTTTACAACGCTACTGCACAGGCTCTTTCTTCTGCCGCTAAAACGTCGGACCAGTGGAACAACGCCCTTGCAAAATTCTCGAATACCCGCTGGCGTTACACCCGTCGTAATGACTCGGAGAATCTTTACGCAAATGCCTACAATGTGTCATGGCAGGATTACGTGGCTTACAATGAGGATGCCACAATGTGGAATCCCGGTGACCTCGTGACCGCAGTCCCGATGGACTATTTTGTTGAAGACGGCTCATTCCTCCGTTGTACCGACCTCACCATCGGCTATACTCTTCCCCAGAGTATCATCAGCAAGATCGGTATGTCACGCTTCCGTGTCTACGGTTCTCTCAGCAACCTCTTCACCATCACCAACTATTCAGGCTATGACCCCGAAGTTGACGTGATGAGCGGTCTCACTCCTTCGTTTGACTACAACCGCTATCCCCGTTCACGCGGCTATGCAGTCGGTGTCAACATCACATTCTAAATCTTAAATCACGAAAACTTACAATGAAACTACGCAATATACTTTTTGCAGGTGTAGCTGTGGCAGGTTTGGCATCATGTTCCGACTATCTTGATGTCGAATCACCGTCGGTGTTCGAATATGACTATGTCTATTCGACTACCTACGACATGAATCTTGCCCTCAACGGCCTATACGCCCGTCTTTTATCACCTTATTCCGGCCTGCTCGTCTCGAACCTGCAGCTCAACAGTGACATTGATTTCAGTACTTATACCAGTGATACGAGAGGTACTAACAATGCCCGTCGTTTTGACGTGACCGACGAAAGCACGGATGCCAACAATCTCTGGCGTCAGGGTTATATCGTCATCGAACATTGCAACCAGTTCATCAAGGGTGTCGAGGCCAGCCAGCTTTACAAGGATGGCGATGAAGAGACTCTCCAGATGCTTGGCGAGGCAATGTGTATCCGTGCCATCATGTATCATGAGATGGTGTGGTATTTCGGCGACATCCCCTACAGCCTCAAGCCGACCAACGAGACCGGTATCAAATTCCCTGTAGTTGACCGCAACGTGATCCTTGACGATATGATCGCTGACCTCAAGGAAATCGCTCCCAAGATGAAACCGACTTCCGCTATTGCCGAAGGCGTCGAGCGTATTGGTCAGGATCTCGCTTACTCGCTGGTTGCCCGTCTCGCTCTCACGGCTGGCGGCTATACCCTCAAACCCGACAAGAATGATCCCAAGAGCTACGGCAAGATGGAGCGTATGAACTCCGACTATCTTTCGTACTATCGTATTGCCGAGGAGTATGCAAAGAAGGTTATCGATATGGGCGGCCACTCGCTCACTAAAGATTATGTCGATGTGTTTGTAGATGAGTGTAACTACACTGTCAACAATACCGACGACCCCATCTTTGAAATTCCGTTCGCGAAGGACAACTCAGGTAACATCGGTTACTACCACGGTCTAAAGTTCAACTCCAACAACTCACAGACGGATTTCGCTTGGGGTGCTACAAACGGAGGTGTGAAGGTTCATTCAATCGCTCCGTATCTCTTTGATCCGGAAGACATCCGTCGTCAGTATCTCTTCGGTACTTGGAATTATTCTTATCAGGGTGTGCCCTCGTTCGAGAATAATGTCTACACCATCTACAACAACAAGTGGTCTAAACTCTGGTCTCAGTCTCCATTAGGCAACACATCTGCCGGCGGTACCGGTATCAATTACCCCTACATGCGTTATGCCGATGTCCTTCTCATGTTTGCCGAAGCAGCCAACGAGGTTCACAACGGCCCGACAGGCGAGGCTCAGGAGGCTCTTCGTCAGGTTCGTGCCCGTGCGTTCCGTTACTCTGAAAATCAGGCCGAGAAGGTCGACGGCTATATAGCTAAGGCTGCCGACAAGGAATCGTTCCTCAAGGCCGTGCTTGACGAGCGTAAGTATGAATTCGCAGGTGAGAACATGCGCTGGCGCGACCTTGTCCGCAACAACATCTATGGACAGGAGCTTTACTACACATTCCTCCGTCACTGCTGTATTGCCGACAATCGTCTGTATGCACCGACCTATGCTGAGGAACTCGCAATCCATGACGGACTCGACCCCGACTTCTATGGCAACAATATCATGCTTACCCCCTATTGGCGTGTTCTCAACAACGTAGATGAGACTAACGACGCTCTTAAGATCAAGTGCTTCCCCAACAGGCAGCTTCAGTATATTGATGTGTTCCGTCTCTGGGAGAGCTACACAGTCAACGATGTTGACAAGACCATGTTTGATAATAATACCGAAATGTACACTAAGCATCGTACAGATGACGGTACTGTCGGCAATGAGGTCTGCTATTCTCTTTCAGGCTACATCTACCGTGACCGTGACTCGGAAATCGACTATCTCGTCTATGGCGATCGCGACGAGAGATCTTTCACCACGACTCCCGAAGTCTTCCCGCCCGTGCGCTACATCCTTCCCTATCCGCGAGCTGCTATCCGCGACGGTGCCGGTGCCTATGTCAACTATTATGGCTACGGTTATTAATAAATCTTTTTAACCATTGACACAAAAACAATGAAAAAGTTCTTATATAGTATACTTGCTTTGTCAACTTGTACACTCGTTGGCTGTACAGATGACACCGACAATGTCGGAGCAAACGATCCGGACATGATCGAGGGGCGCGAACATATGTCACTCTTCCTCTCGGACAACAATACCGGTATGAGCGACGACGCTCACTCATCACACGTCGACACTGAGATTGTTAACAAGATTTTCCTTTCATGGAGCCGCGTTGACGGTTGCGCCGGCTATCACATCCGTGTCTGCAACGCTCAGACTGTGCTTGGGTCTCCTGAAAAGTGGTTAAGCGACACTTATCTCACACTCGACACGATCATGCAGCCCGATCAGCTCAGTATGTGGATTGAGCATCTTGAATATTCGCAGGATTATTATTTCTCAATCCGTACGCTTTCAGAGAAGGCACGCCGTGCTGACGGCTCGATTGATATGGACAGCCCCTATCACTCGAAGTGGTTCGGTCATGGCAGCACTTCGGACTGGGCTAACTATTTCCGCATGACTACAGGCGACCGCTATGATGTGCCCGACGTGCTCAGCTTCACAGACAAGACCGAGACTTCGATACGTGTCAAGTTTGATGATAATGTGGCTACCGCCGGCCTCGGTAACGCAGATCTTTGGGCAGACCATTTCATGATGAAGATACTTAAAATAATACAAAATACCACCCCACCACCAGCCATGGGAGGGGGGT
>JAIECQ010000202.1 GCA_029068395.1 Rikenellaceae bacterium | reverse complement strand
TTTGTTGGCTTCGCTGTAATACCCGATGCTCAGGAGTGTCGTGGGCTGGGATATGTGTATAATATACTGGTCTGGGGGAGGTTTGCGGGGCAGCTTTTCCTCTGTGGGGTGTTTCCTTTGTGTTTTTTCCTTTGGTGGGCATGTTTTCTTTAGTGGGAGTCTGGGGGATGTTTTTGGTATATTAGGCATCGCGTCAGTGTCGGTTTTAAGGCAACGCATGTTTTAAAAAGGGGCGGTTTCAGCATAAAAAAGCTCTCCGCATCGGCACAAAAAACCACGCATCGGCACAAAAAACCACGCATCGGCACAAAAAACCACGCATCTGCATAAAAACCCCACACATCGACATAAAAAAGCTCCCCGCACACGAATGCGGGGAGCAGGCTTAAGCTACAGACAGTCTGTCATATAGATATCTCTACAATCTCTAATTTCATTTTACCTGCGGGGGCATCGACCTCAACGACATCGCCCTGTTTCTTGCCTATTATGGCTTTGGCGATAGGGGTGCCGACTGACAGTTTCTTGGCCTTAAGATCGGCCTCGCGCTCTGACACAAGTGTGTATTCCATCACCTTGCCGTTAGCCAGGTTTTTGAGCTTCACACGGTTGAGTATCTGCACACAGCTGGTGTCTATCTGCGACTCGTCGATAACGCGAGCCGAGGCAAACAACTCTTCAAGCTTGGAGATTTTCATCTCAAGCAGCCCCTGAGCCTCTTTTGCGGCATCATATTCGGCGTTTTCAGACAAGTCGCCCTTATCGCGAGCCTCGGCAATCTGAGCCTGTACTGCGGGACGCTCGACTCCTCTCAGGTGGTCAAGCTCTTCGCGCACTTTCTGCAACCCTTCACGGGTCAAATACACAATATTAGCCATCTCTATATCTTTTAAAATTTGAAAACAAATATGCCTCGACAAAGCGTAAAAAATAAGAATCCCGGCGTGTTCATCCGGAACTCTTAACCTCCTTGCCATAATTTTCTGCAAAGGTATAAATAATTCCCGAATAAAAAAATCATATTGTTTTTTAATGGCTCAACAGCCATGAGGCAGCTTTGGGGCGGCACATGTCACAGGCAAGGGTTGTGTTGACCCCAGACATACCGACACAAAAGGCTATATGCCAACCGTCACAACATTCGTGCCCAAGCAGGCTGAGGCGACCTGAACGGAGCAAGACAGCCTATGTGACGCACAAGAAACCTGCGCCATGCAACATTATCGAAACATAAACGACTCAATAAAACAGCGATTTTTGTTAATGAGGAAAAATTATTACCTTTGAGGGTTACAATGTTGACGCCGTCCCTTTGGAAAAGGCTCTTTTAAGGCTGTCAAAGGCGGCAGGGCGAGCACATACCTTAATATTAGAGAAAACAAAAACGAGACCGATATGAATTTCACAATCTCAAGTTCTGCGTTACTGACATTGCTTCAAAACACCGGCAAGGTCACCCCTCCCAAGGCGACAATGCCCATTTTGGACTATTTCCTATTCAACCTTGCGGACGGCAAGCTGTCGATCACGGGCACCGACCTGGAGACGACCATGATTTCGGAGATTAAGGTGGATGCCGCAACGGAAGAGGGTGTGGTGGCAGTGCCGTCAAGGCTGATAACCGACGCATTACGTGAGCTTTCAGACCAGCCGCTCAACATAACGGTAGACAAATCGACCTATGAGGTGACGTTGGCATGGCGCACAGGTCGGATAACGATACCAGGGCTGGCCGGCACAGGATATCCCGAGTTAGCATCGCTGGCCGACGACCACCAGCGTATAAGCATTGCCCCCGAGTGGTTGATGCACGGCGTGGCAAAGACATTGTTCGCAACGGGCGAGGGAGAGCTTCGTCCTGTGATGAACGGCATCTGTTTCGACATATCTGCCGAGTCGATAACTTTCGTTGCCACAGACGCCTTCAAGCTGGCCAAGATAACGATGCGCGGTCATAACGGTGCCGCAGAGGCCGCCTCGTTCGTGCTTCCCAAGAAGCCGGCGTTGTTGCTGCGAGCACTGCTGGCCAAAGAGACCGAAGATGTGACCATAGAGTTCGACTCCAAATACATAGCCTTCACACTGAGCGGATACAAGCTCGTAACGCGTGCAATTGAGGGACGTTATCCCAACTATAACAGCGTGATACCAACATCAAACACCAACAAGGTGATAATAGACCGTGCCTCATTTCTGGGCAGCATACGACGCGTGTCGGTATGTTCGTCGACCGCAACGAGCCTGGTAAAATTCAACATCGAGCAGGGCAAGATGGTGGTTGCAGCGCAAGACACCGACTTTTCCGTGTCGGCAGAAGACACCATAGAGTGCAACTATGAGGGCACTCCGCTATCCATAGGTTTCAAACATACCGTCCTGTCTGAGATGCTTTCCAACATATCGGCCAAGGAGGTGTCGTTCGAGCTGGCCGACTCAACGCGTCCGGGGCTTATAATCCCTACCGGCGAGACGGACGAGTTTGAGGGCGAGATGGTGATGTTGCTGATGCCTATACTGAGCTGACATGGAACTTAACATAAAAAACCCGTTGATATTCTTTGACTTAGAAACAACGGGCATCAACATATCGAGCGACCGCATTGTGGAGATTTCGATGGTCAAGCTGTTACCTAACGGGCAGAAGACCGTCAAGACACGACGTGTAAACCCTGAGATGCACATACCTGAAGAGGCCTCGGCAGTGCATCACATAACCGACGATGATGTGCGCAACGAGCCGACTTTTCGCGAGATAGCCAAGTCGCTGGCCGCATTTATAGAGGGGTGTGACTTTGCCGGGTTCAACTCTAACCGCTTTGACGTGCCCATGTTGGCAGAGGAGTTCTTACGGGCGGGGGTTGACGTCGACTTCGCAGCGCGCAAATTTATTGACGTACAGACCATTTTTCACAAAATGGAGCAACGCACGCTGGTGGCGGCGTATAAGTTTTACTGCGACAAAGAGTTGACAGAGGCGCACTCGGCAGCGGCCGACACAATGGCCACATATGAGGTGCTGAAGGCCCAACTCGACCGTTATCCCGACCTTAAAAACGACGTGGCGTTTCTGTCGGAATTCAGTTCGCACACACGCAATGTCGACTTTGCCGGACGCATAGTATATGACGACAACGGCGTGGAGGTGTTCAACTTCGGAAAGCACAAAGGGCAAGGCGTCGCCGAGGTATTCGCCTCAGAACCAAGTTACTACAACTGGATAATGGACGGCGATTTCCCCGCTTACACCAAAAAGATTGTCACGCGCATAAAGTTGCGCGGCATCAACGGCCAGAAGCAGCAGTAAACACCTTAATCCATCCTCAAGGGGACGGGCGTTTCGGGGTTTTCGCGGGTGTTTCGGGGATGCGTGTTCGAGGCGTGCGCGGTTTTTTCGGGGCGGGATTTTCATGGACTTGACG
>JAIECQ010000201.1 GCA_029068395.1 Rikenellaceae bacterium | reverse complement strand
CCTGTGGGCCACCCCCTACCACACAACTCCTGCGGACAAAACCGTCACATTGCCCCCTGCCATCACAACCCACCCTGTCCGTTCCTATTGCGTCCTCAAAGCCTTTCGCTCTGCCGCAGGGTGCTCTTTTCTGATCCATTTTGTCCAAGAGACTACACCATAGCGTTTTGGCAAATTGATTCAATTAAAATTTATCGGCTCTTCGCATTTTTTAAAAAGATTTGATTAATTTTGCGTTTTAGAAATAATATGTATTTATGGGTAAAATAATCGCTTTAGCAAACCAAAAGGGAGGTGTGGGAAAGACAACCACGGCAATAAACCTCGCCGCCTCTTTGGCAGCATTGGAAAAAAAGGTGCTTTTGATCGACTCTGACCCTCAGGCCAACGCCACGTCGGGTTTGGGCTTCGACATCAACAACAGCGGTATCTATGAAGTTTTGATAAACGACACCGATCCGCACAGTGTCATAAGGCAAAGTCCGGATGTTCCCCTGTTGTGGCTTCTTCCCGCGAGCATCGATCTGGCCGGGGCAGAGGCCGAGCTTCTCCATTTGCAGGGTTCGCAAAAGCGCATGAGTGCCATGGTCGAGGGTTTGCGAGATGAATATGACTATATACTAATAGACTGTTCTCCGTCGCTGGGCATGATAACGGTCAATGCGCTGACGGCAGCCGACAGTGTCATAATACCGGTACAGTGCGAATATTTCGCGCTTGAGGGCATCAGCAAGCTGCTTAAAACCATCGAGATGATACAGAGCAGGCTCAACCCGAGGCTCACTATCGAGGGCTTCCTGCTGACTATGTATGACGGTCGTGTCAACCTTTCAAACCAGGTGGTCGACGAGGTGCGCACCCACTTTGGCAAGTTGGTTTTCGACACCATGATAATAAGAAACGTGCGTCTGAGCGAGGCTCCCAGTTTCGGCAAGCCGGTGTTGCTTCACGATGCCAGTTCCAAAGGCAGCATAGCCTATCTGAACATGGCGCGAGAGGTGATAGCCCATAACGAATAATACAGTCTCATCAAACCGGGACAAAAAGCTCTCACGCAAGGTAAGAAACAGAACGATAAAAAGAAGCAACCAAAAGCAGGCAATGAGTACAAAGACAAAACCAAAGGGATTAGGTCGCGGTCTGGGAGCGATTCTCGACATCAAAGAGTATGACAACGGCAGCAAGCCCGTTATCAGAGAGGGGGTTGAAGAGATAAGCCTGTCTCTGATAAAGCCCAACCCCACGCAGCCGCGACGCGATTTCGACGAGGAGTCCCTTGCCGAGTTGGCCGGCTCCATTCGTACGCTCGGCCTTATACAGCCGCTGACCGTGCGCAAAGAGAGCGACGATATGTACACCATCATATCGGGTGAACGTCGTTATCGGGCTTCGCAAATGGCCGGACTGGAGTCGGTGCCTGTCTATGTACGCAAGGTCGACGACAATGTTATGCTTGAGATGGCGTTGGTGGAAAACATACAGCGTCAAGACCTTAATGCCCTTGAGATAGCCTTTACGTTTCAGCGGCTCATGGAAGAGTGCGACATAACGCAAGAGGCCTTGGCCGACCGTGTTGGCAAGAAACGCTCTACGGTAGCCAACTATGTGCGTCTTCTCAAATTGCCGGCCGAGTTGCAGGCGGCCCTTCAAAACGACATCATAACCATGGGTCACGCCCGTGCCCTTCTGGCTGTCGAGTCGCGTGCCAAGCAGCTGTCGTTGCTTAAAAGGGTGGTCAAGAACGCCTTGTCGGTACGTCAGACCGAAGACCTGGTCAAGTCGCTCGACAAAGAGCCTAAAAGACAGGCTAAGGCCGCCGAAGAGGAGTTCCCCGAGAGTTATACGCGTCTTGTCGAGCATCTGGAGCGTTTTTTCAACGATAACATAAGCATCAAGAAACGTCCTTCGGGAGAGGGCACGATAATTATCGGGTTCAAAAGCGACTCTGACATAGAGAACATATTGTCTAAATTTGAAAGGATAAAAAGTTAGTGTTTGCAGGCCGTGGATATATCGTGATAGTGGCTCTTGCAGTGCTTGGCCTCTTGTCGGTGCCGGGCACATGTCATGCCGGTGAGACGATGCGGCATGACCTTTTGTGTCTGACGATGACCGCTGAAGAGACTGTGGTGTCAGATAGCCGTGCGGGAGTGTCAGCCGGCCGTCAGTCGCTCGACGATGCGATGAACTCCATACGTAAAAGCATATACGGGCATGACAGAAGTCCCGAAGATATCGTTATAGCCGCCTGCGAAGCGGTATCCAAGAAAAAACGCCGTGCCGATAGGGGAGGCTATGGTGGCGATTATGCGGCTGTGGACGACATGACCGACAAGGAGGTGTCTGACAGCATAGATGCGGCTGGCATTGCAGAGGTCGACACCACGGTAGTGCGTGGCGGTGTGCTCACGCTCAACAGCGAGAAGCTGCTTGAAGATATGTATCGTCAGATGCAAGACACCCTTTCGGGCAAGAAGGTAAAGGTGGTTCAAGAGGAGTCGGCCACGGCCAAAGAGCGTTCGCGTCTGTTTAAAGACAGCCTGTCGTTCGTGACGGTGACATCGGTGTCGTTTGCCATACCCGGCTTCGGACAGCTATATAACAAGCAGGCGTGGAAGATACCCATCCTTTACGGCAGCGTTGGCGGCTTTATCACGGGAGGGGTGATGCTTAACAAGCAATACAAGAAGTATGACCGTCTCTACAACCAGGCCGTCTACAACCGTCTGCCTGCCGCCCAGACAGATCCCCTGCTGCGTAAAGTCAATAAATACAACACGCAGCGCGCGCTCTGTTTTGCCGGAGCTGCGGCCTCGTATCTGTTCTTCGTGGGCGATGCCGCTCTCAACTATAAGGGCGCGGTGCACAACACTCGTAAGGCTACCATGTTGTCGGCCATATTCCCCGGCGCCGGACAGATTTATAACAAGAGTTACTGGAAGCTGCCCATCGTATGGGGTGGCATGGCCGCGTTCGGTTATGTTATCGATTACAACAACCGCGGTTACCAGCGCTTCAAGAAGGCATACAATTACCTCACCGACGACGATCCCAACACTGTCGACGAGTTTTATGGCCGCTATGACGCTTCGGTGCTTCAAAATACCCGCGACTCATATCGTCGTTACCGCGACTTGGGCATAATAATGTTGAGCGGCTTTTATCTGCTCAACATCATAGACGCCCACGTGGACGCCTATCTGCGTCGTTACGAGATAAGCGACGACCTGTCACTGAGGCTTGAGCCGACCATGATGCCCGCACCGGTGACCACCTCGAGGTACAGCTCTAACGGCATGGGCGTGTCGATGAAAATAAACTTTTGAAAAACAACGCTTTGATATATGAAAAATCTATTTTACATATTGTCTTTGGTAACGTTTGCAGTGGTCTTCGGCACCACCGACGCACGTGCCAAAGACAAACCCGGCATGCTGAATGACCAGGATGAGTATGGCGTGTTGCCGCTTATTGAGGCCGAAAAGTACGACAGCCTCTTGTCGGTGTGGTATAAGAACAACATAGAGGAATCGTACGACAATTTTGCCAAAAACTTCATCAACTTCGACCTTGACGAAGAGTACAACCCCGGCGAGGCACTTCCCGACTCGGTTTACAAGGCCCGTTTAGACATGCTCGCCACGGCGGTTCAGCTGCCATACAACCCCATTGTCAAGCAATACATTTTGCGATACACTATAAAATATCGCTCCATGATGTCGCGCATATTGGGCCTTGCGCAATATTACATGCCCATATTCGAAGAGCATCTCGACCTCAACGGGTTGCCCGAGGAGCTGAAGATCATGCCCATCATAGAGTCGGTGCTCAATCCCAAGATACATTCTTACGCGGGTGCGGCCGGCATGTGGCAGTTCATGTACCGCACAGGCAAATATTACGGACTCGAGTGCAACACCTTCGTCGACGAGCGATACGACCCCGTCAAGTCGACTGAGGCGGCATGCCGCATGCTCAAAGACTTCTATCAGATATACGGCGACTGGACTCTTGTCATTGCCGCTTACAACTGTGGTCCGGGCAATGTCAACAAGGCTATCAAGAGGGTGCCGGGGGCCAAGACCTATTGGGACATATATGAATATCTGCCCCGTGAGACACGCGGTTACATACCCTCGTTCATAGGTATGACCTATGCCTACACTTTTCACAAGGCTCACGGCATAGAGCCTGTAAGCCCGCCGCATCCTATCGTTACCGACACCCTGCACATAAAACGTATGCTGCACTTCGAGCAGATAAGTTCTACGATAGATGTGCCCGTGAGTGTGATACGCGATCTCAATCCGCAATACAAGCTCGACATAATACCGGCCAAGGAGAAGACATACATGCTTGTGCTTCCCGTGACCGACATTTCGGCATTTATAGAGAATGAGAAAGAGATATACGCCAAAGACTCCATATATCTCAAAAAATACATAGGCGTTGACTTCGCTGCCATTAACATAGACGAGGCGGCATCGCGCCTGCCGACCAAGGGCACTGCTACATACAAGGTCAGAAGCGGCGACAACCTCGGCTCTATAGCCCGACGATATAATGTAACCGTCAAGCAGTTGATGCAATGGAACGGCATCAGCGACCCGAGAAAACTGCGTGCCGGACAGATGATTCGAGTAAAACGCTGACCCCTTCCCGGCTCCTTCTGCGAGGGGCCGGACGTGGGGGCTGGCACTAATTGGTCTGCTCTATCAAGTATGATGTTATCGAAGAAAATAGAACTGTCGCAGCTGACGGCGCGAGAGCTTACCGGCACCGACTATGGCCCTATAGATCGTCTGCGCGCCAAGTTTCCGCTTTTGCGCATAACGCTTCGCGGCGACATGATTTCTCTGGCGGGAGACGACCGTAACATTGCCCGCTTTGAGCGTATGTTCGGGCAGTTGGAGCAATATTTCGACCGTTACGGCCACATATCGCCCGAGGTGATAGACCAGATATTCGACACCATCGACCCCTCTGCGATAGTGAGGGCAGCGGCTCCCAGGGGTTTCGAGGAGGGCGATGCCGTCATATTGCCAGATAACGACAAAGATGTGATCGTTTACGGCAACGGAGGCATAGTCGTCAAGGCTCGCACTCCGGGACAGCGTCAGTTGGTCAAGGCCTATTCGTCGTCCGACCTTATATTTGTCACCGGACCTGCCGGCAGCGGTAAGACATACACCGCAATAGCCTTGGCGGTCAGGGCTTTGAGAAATAAGGAGGTGAAGAAGATAATACTCACGCGTCCGGCGGTCGAGGCAGGCGAAAAGCTCGGGTTCCTTCCCGGCGACATGAAAGAGAAGCTCGACCCTTATCTGCAACCCCTATATGACGCCCTTTTCGACATGATTCCGCACAAGAAACTCTCACAACTGATAGAAGAGGGTATAATACAGATAGCCCCGCTGGCGTTCATGCGCGGACGTACGCTCAGCAACGCCTTCGTGATACTTGACGAGGCGCAGAACACCACCCTGTCGCAGCTTAAGATGTTTCTCACGCGCATGGGAGGCTCAGCCAAGTTTGTCGTGACGGGCGATGCCACCCAGATAGACCTCGGCCCCATGCAAGAGTCGGGACTGTTGCATACCATTGGGCTGCTATCGGGCATAAAAGAGATTGCCCACGTCCAGATGAGCGGACGCGACATTGTGCGTCACCCTCTCGTCAAAAGCATTGTCAGCGCATTTGCAAATGATAACAAGTAAAAATAAAACACATACTCATGGAAAAGGCTTTGCTTAAAACGGACTTTCATTTCGAGGGTCAAAAATCACTCTACACCGGCAAGGTGAGAGATGTATATGACATAGACGGCAAATATCTGGTGATGATAGCCTCTGACCGAATATCGGCATTCGATGTCGTACTCCCCAAAGGCATACCATACAAGGGTCAGGTGCTCAATCAGATAGCGTCTAAATTTCTCGACGCCACCACCGATATATGTCCCAACTGGAAGATAGCATCGCCCGACCCCATGGTGACCGTAGGCCACAGGTGCGAGTCGTTCCCCGTAGAGATGATTGTGCGTGCCTATCTGACAGGCAGCTCATGGCGCGATTACAAGGCCGGCGCACGCACCATTTGCGGTGTGCCCATACCCGAAGGCATGAGAGAACACCAACGTTTTGACCATCCTATAGTCACTCCAACCACTAAGGCAGAGCAAGGCGCACATGATGCCAACATATCGAAAGAAGAGATAATATCGAGCGGTCTTGTGAGCCGGGAAGATTACGAGATGCTTGAAAAATACTCTCTCGCACTCTTCGAAAGAGGCTCTCAGATGGCTGCCAAGCAGGGCCTCATACTGGTAGACACCAAATATGAATTTGGCAAGAAAGACGGCAAGATTTACCTTATAGACGAAATACACACCCCCGACAGCTCTCGTTACTTCTATGCCGACGGCTACAGGGAGCGTTTCGAAAAAGGCGAACAACAACGTCAGCTCTCCAAAGAGTTTGTGCGCGAATGGCTCATGGAGCACGGATTTCAAGGACGCGACGGCGAGCAGGTCCCCCCAATGACCGACGAATTTATCAAAAGCGTCAGCGACCGGTACATCGAACTCTACGAAAGCATAACGGGCGAGAAATTCATCCGTGACGACTCAGACGATATTGCCGACCGAATATTCAATAACGTCAACAATATGCTGGCTCGCCTGTAAGACACACCCGCCTCGCAGTCACTGCGGTGATGGTTTGCTGAAACTGCCTCCGGCGGCCCTTCCGGGGGAGGGGTCACGGACCCCGTTTTGATATTTTTGAGGAACAACTAAGCGGATAAGTACAGCTATCCCATAAATGTGTTTCGACATACGTCTTACACATTTATGGGACAGCTGTTTTTGGCCCTTAAGCTTTGTGCCTGAAAGATATTCAACAGGGGCATGACTCTCGACGGAAAGGGTGCGGAAGCAAAACAGTAAATCATAACAGCAGTGCGGCAAAGCACAATAGGGTAGTGCTGCAAAGCATAACAGCAGAGAGGCAAAACATTACAGGCACAGCCGCAACCACCGGCACATCGGAGAGCGGCGCGGAGCCTGCGGAGGGCACAGCGAGAAAATGATGAGCATCACTGCCGTTACTAATTCACTGTCATACATATTGCTGTGCGGGGCTGCGGCCCTCCGTTGGGGGAGGCTCCGGGCCGCTCGGGCTTCGTTCCTTAGCCCGGTCATAAGGATTTTTTGCTTACGGCATACTTCGTTATGCCGGATATAAGGAATAGTGTGCGGTTTCATTTCACTCAGACCGCGGAGGGCCGGCGCTGGCGCCGGCCTCACGTGGTGAGTGTATGTGGCGTGATGAAATTAGTCCGTGAGGCGTGAAACAGGCAGGGCGCTTTGGCTGTTGCTTTTAGCAAGACTTTGTAGCTTGCTGTTTGGATTTGGTTTAATGCCTGTGCGGCGGGCGGCTGTTTCGGTTGCGCACCTAACATCCCTTTGGCGTGAAGGAGCCACGGGCCGAGCCTGCGGAGGCAAAGCGTGAAAGTGACGCGCATAACCGCCGCCCCTTAGTCACTGCCTACAATTGCGTGACTGGATTACGGGCCTCCGCGGGGGGAGGCGAGGCCCGTTGCGGCTCGTACCTCGCCGCCCTGCCGGAGCGGAAGCCATGCGGCGCAAATCTTCCCGAAACAAAAATCACCAATTCCCAAACCCTGCCGCCCAACCAATAACACTCCTCTAATTACGTGGAGTTTCCCGCTGTCGGTTACCGCTACAGCTCGGACGGTTCGTTGGGCAACGCGGGTACGTGCAGCCGCTATTGGTCGTCAGTTGCGTATGATTCTATCAACGCGTACTATCTGTACTTCGTTAGCAGTAATGTGAGTCCGCAGGATCACGGGAGTAAGCGGTACGGGCTTAGCGTGCGTTGTGTCCGCTAAATATTAATACTTTGGTTCTTTGATTTCTTTGATTCTTCCCCGAGGGCTTGCGTAAGCGGCATAGTTGGGCCGGCGCTGGCTGGTGGTTCAGTTGTGTGTGCTTTGCCGCCCTGCCCGCTATGCTTTGTCGTGCTGCTGTTATTGTTTCTGTTTTGCTGCCGCGTTTTTCCGCCGAGAGTCATGGCCCATGTTGAATATCTTCCAGGCACTCAGCCCAAGGGCCAAAACGAAAATATGGCATAAAGGTGTGAGACGCATGTCGAAACACAT
>JAIECQ010000200.1 GCA_029068395.1 Rikenellaceae bacterium | reverse complement strand
TTTAATCCCAACAGCTTAAGCGTGGCGGGTAGCGGCGAGACCAAGCTCCTTGTGGTCACCACCGAGGGCGACCGCACATGGGTTGTCAACAGCCTCAAGGACGCATCGGGCAATGCCATAAGCTGGCTTACGGCCACCACCGACTCAAGCCCCGCCGCCAGCGGCAACAACCTGACTATCACGGCTCAAGCCAACACCGCCACCCCGCGGACGGCCTACGTGCGTGTTGAGAGCCGCGCCACGATATCGAAGCCGCTGATGGTCGAGCAGGAGGCAATCAACACCGATCCGGGCGAGGCGATGACGATTGGCGGCGTTACATGGTCGAAGTACAACCTTGCCAACCCCAAACAGGCTGACGGCGGCGCTACTTTCGCAACCAAACAGCCCTCTGAGCTTAGCGGCACCCGCTTAGAGAGCCATGGTAAGTTCTACCAGTGGGGCATCAATGTGGCGTGGAATACCACGGGGGCGTCGGCTTCCGGTGCTACCCCCGGCGGGTCGTGGCAGACATCGACATCTTACCCCTCAGATTGGAATACCCAGCCATGTCCTGATGGTTACCGTCTGCCAACCAATACAGAGTATCAGAATCTGATAGATAATTGCACACGCACAGACGGCGGTGGATGGTCTTCTTCTGATTACGGATATATTACCTTGACGTTAAAGACAGACTCGTCTAAGAAACTGGAGTTTCCCGCCGTCGGTTACCGCAGCCACTCGGACGGTTCGTTGTACCCCGCGGGTCAGTACGGAAGCTATTGGTCGTCAGTTACGTACACGTCTCTTACTAACAGCGCGTACAACCTGTACTTCAATAGCGGTGGTGTGAGTCCGCAGCATGGCTGGAATAAGCGGTACGGGCTTAGCGTGCGTTGTGTCAAAGATATAGTGGTGCTTGATGAGGTTGAGATGGGGGATCTTAAGTGGACGACCCACAACCTCGCAAACCCGCGTCAGGCCTCCGGCGGCGCTACCTTTGCCACTAAGCTGCCCTCTGAGTGCAGCGGTACTCGTGCAGAGTCTCACGGTAAGTTCTACCAGTGGGGCATCAATGTGGCGTGGAATACCACGGGGTCGTCTGCTTCAGGTGCCACCCCGAGCGGCTCATGGAACAGGTCGACTTATCCCGCTGACTGGAATATCCACCCTTGCCCTGACGGTTACCGTCTGCCAACCAATACAGAGTATCAGAATCTGATAGATAATTGCACACGCACAAACGGCGGAGGATGGTCAACTTCTGATTACGGATATATTACCTTGACGTTAAAGACAGACTCGTCTAAGAAATTGGAGTTTCCCGCTGTCGGTAGCCGCTACACGTCCGGTACGTTGGTCAGTAACGTGGGTGCGTACGGCTACTATTGGTCGTCAGTTGCGTATGATTCTAACTCCGCGTACTACCTGTACTTCGGCAGCAGTAGTTTGGGCGTGAATTACGGCAATAAGCAGGGCGGTTTTAGCGTGCGTTGTGTCCGCCAATGATTAATACTTTGGTTCTTTGATTTCTTTGATTCTTCCCCGAGGGCTTGCGTAAGCGGACAGAACAATCAAAGACAATAAAATAAAAGCGAAAAATATGATTTCAGGGCAGGTCGCCCACTAACGGAGCCATTGCGGCTCGTGATAAGGGGTACTTAGCAGTTGCGGCCTGCCTTTTAGAGGCAAAACCCTTAAATTCCTAAGTTTAACAGTCATATAATATTTTATGCCATAAGTTATTTAATATTCGCAGAAAGGCACAGTTTGCGTCACCTCTTAAAACACGCATTCTGCCGGAGCCGGCACAGTCCGTTCGGTCCAAATTCTCCAAGCACCGTAACGGGTGTCGGACAGCCTTAACAAGTAAATTACCCTTGCCGGATGTTGCGCTCCCAAAGCGCAACATCTTTTTTGTTATGAGTCATGTTTAATCAAATCACTTTTATTTAACTTAATTGCCATTAAATGGCGTAAAACGAACTATTATTTCACTTTAAAGTGAATTTTGATTTGGGGCGACAGATTAGTTGCGTACTAACGTCCCTTTAGCATGAAGGAGCCACGGGCCGAGCCTGCGGGAGCAAACGTGAAAGTGACGCGCATAACCGCCGTGACTTAGTCACTGCCTATAATTGCATGGCGATGTTACGGGCCTCCGCGGGGGAGGCCCGTTGCGGGGGTCACAGCCCCTTTCGATAGCCTGCCGGGCCCCTCGCCGCCATGCCGGCGCAAAAGCCTACCGGTACGGAAAGCTGCAATGATAGTTGCTTTGATGCCTGCGCATGGGGCTTACGGTTTGGCTTTGTGGCTGTGCTGGCGGGACGGCTGGATGTGTGGGGCTTGTGCTTTGGTTGGTTTGGCTGGCGGGGTTACGCACCTAACACCCCTTTAGCCTGGAGGAGCCACGGGCCGAGCCTGCGGTGGCAAGCGGGGAAGTGACGCGCTTCACTACCGTGACTTAGTCACTACCTACAATAGCGTGGCGGGGTTACGGGCCTCCGCGGGGGGAGGCGAGGCCCGTTGCGGCTCGTACCTCGCCGCCCTGCCGGTGCAAAAGCCTGCCGGTGCAAAAAACTGACGAAACAAAAAACTGCTGGAGCAAATCCTGCCGGGCACAAAAGCCTACCAAAACAAAAACCTGCCAGTACAAACCCTACCGGTGCAAAGGCCTCCGACTGCCGAAAATCTCACTCGCGCATCGTCTTGAGAAGGGTGATTTCCCGACCGTTTCAGCGCTGAAACATGAGAAATGCAAAATATTTTCAAGAAGCTATATGCGACATTGTCAGTATCTTAACTTTCAAGGCAAACAAATGAACGCAGAAAAAGTTGTGCAATAATTATTTATTCATTATATTTATGTACTCTAACATTATATAATAAAACATAAATAAAGATGAATAAATTTATTATTGTACTTTCGTGGGCTGCGATTTTGTTCACGGGATGCAATTCTGATGAGGCGAAAAGCGACTCGACAGAACCTATAGACAAAGACGAAATTACAGGATTAGAGACACATATAATATTGCCGAGAAATGACGGCGCCTCGTACAGACTTATCTTTGAAACCTCCGGAAACTGGACCATCTCAGAGTATCGTCCGAGTATGACAGGCTCATATACCCGTCTCGATGCGGCAGGTGCCCATAAAATGGAGGACGCATTATATTCGTGGTGCGAGATATCGCCCATGAACGGAGGTGACGGAGCCTCTGAAGTGATGGTGCGGCTGGACGAAAATTCAGGACCGACACGCCGGGCCAAGTTCGTGCTATCGGCGGGCAGACAAAAGGCCATATTCACCGTAGAGCAGACCGACTGCGACAAAAGCGACATGCCCGAGTATGACGACAGCTACGAAAACTCTCCGGACGACGACAAAAACGACGACAACGACAACAAAAACGATAACAACGATAACAACGATAACAACGATAACAACGATAACAACAACAACAATAATAACGAAGACGACGATAACAAAAACGACGACAATAACAACAATAACGAAGACGGCAGCAAAGACGACACCCCGGGCAACGATAGCAACAACCCTCCCGCCAAAGAGCATATAACATTCACAGACAGTGAGTTCGGGATGCTTGTGCTACGCCACTACGACACGGATGGTGACGGCGGCATATCGTCTGACGAGATAGAGCATGTCGAGGAGTTGGCTCCCGAGTTTGCCACCGTCGCCGCCACAAGCCTTGACGATGTAGCTAAGTTCAAGTCCCTTAGGGTGTTCCGCTACGAGGGGACGACGGCAAAGACGTTAAATCTGTCGGCCAACAGGCTGTTGGTGCGTGTGCATATATCGGGATGCGGCATAAGGCGGTTAGACCTTAGTGGCTGCGTCGATTTAGCAGCCATTTATTGCAATGGGGCTACCGCGCTTGAAGAGCTTCTTCTGCCCGACAACCTCCGCACCCTCAGTGACTTACAGCTGAGCAACGTGGCATTGACAAGCCTAAAGGTGACCAACGCCCCTCTGTTGACCGAATTGGCGTATATAAAGACAGTCAAGACGCTGAATCACATATCATTGCGCGGGCTTAAGAGCATGCAGGAGCTTGACCTTGCCGGCATGTCGTTAGAGCGGGTAGAGGTGTCTGGCATGGAGTCGTTGCGGAGGCTGACGCTGTCGAAGAACAGCTCGTTAGAGAGCATCGACATAGCCGCCACGCCCGCATTGACGCACCTTTTGTTTGCCGACTGCAATGTGACGGCCATAGACCTGTCGGCGGTAAGTTCGCTCGAAGAGGTCGTATGCTCATACAATCCGCTGCGGTCGTTGGACGTGTCGACAAACAAAGCACTCAAATCGGTGTCGGCATACGGCGTGTCGCAGATGAACGG
>JAIECQ010000020.1 GCA_029068395.1 Rikenellaceae bacterium | reverse complement strand
TAATTACTTGGCGGGGTTACGGGCCTCCGCGGGGGGAGGGTCGGCCCGTTGCGGCTCGTACCTCGCCGCCCTGCCGGGCCAAAAACCTGCCGGTGCAAAAGCCATGCGGCGCAAAAACCTGCCGGTGCAAAAACTACCTGTGCCAAAAGCCCCGCAAAAGCCTGCCGGACCAAAAGCCTGCCGGTGCAAGCCTGTCGAATCAAAAAACACTCGCGCAAAAGCATCTCGGTTGAATAAAAGTGTGAGGTTCCGTTACTCTCAAACCGCCCTGCCGGGTGTAAAGCTATGCGAAACAAAGTTTCCGAAACAAAAAACACCTAACCTCAAAACCATGCCACCCAACTAATATCCCCCCCAAAAAAAATCCGTGGAGTTTCCCGCTGTCGGTTGGCGCTACGGCGACTCGTCCGGTACGTTGTACTACGCGGGTACGGACGACTACTATTGGTCGTCAGTTACGAGTACGTCTAACTCTAACAACGCGTACGGCCTGTACTTCTCCAGTAGTAATTTGCGCGTGAGTAACTACGATAAGCGTAACGGTTTTAGCGTGCGTTGTGTCCGCCAATGATTAATTCTTTGGTTCTTTGATTTCTTTGATTCTTACCCGAGGGCCTGGTGATGGTTTCGTAAGAGAGGCTGAGGGATGGCAGTCACAAGAGCGGACGTATCGTGGATTCATAAAAAATGCCCCGCACCAATGATGGCCGGGGCATGTCTGTATGTTAGAGATTATTGTACCACTATCACGTTTTCGGTTTTGGTGGTCTGGTAGAAGATATCGAATGTCACTCTTCTGAGCTGAGGCAATATGTTGTTTGCTATGTAGTTGAAGTTTGACAGCGACTGCATTTGATGAGTTTTCTGAGTGTCGCTCTGTCCCGAGTCGGCTATGGTGATTATCTTGGCTACATTGGGCACGCCGGCTTTGGCGCTCACCTCTTTGAGTCCGGTCCAGTCTTCGGTTATAGACCGTGTCTGAATCAGCTCTGAGGGTATAGCCATCTGCGTTATCAAAAAGTCACGACCGGCCTCGGCACGTTTGGCGGCAAGGGCCTTGTTGTATTGATACGACCCGTCGGGAGAGGCTATGCCGGTTACGACAATCTTGGTGATTTTGTTGTTGGGATTGTCGGTGATTGCGCGCAAGGTGCTCTTTAACTCTTTGATGTAGTTATTGTTGCTTGCAAAAGCGGGGTCTATTATGTCACTCTCTATTTTGAATGTGACCTGTGTGTGCTTCTCGTTTTTGCTTACCACAGGCACCTTCTTGACGGTCACTACCGGTGAGTTGTACTCGGGCATCGCATCCACGCCGTTTGCCATTACGGTGCGTCCTATCACCTTTTCATGCTGCGGGGTCTTGGCAATGGTGTAGCCGACCAGCTGGGCATTGGGCATCATGTCGTTAAATGCCGCCATGTCATCTACATATACTGTCTGTACGCCCTTTTCGGTCATGAAATTGAGGTCGGCATTGTTAATCTCGACACCTTTGCGTCGCATCTTGCGCTCTTCAGAACGGGCGAAACGTTTGCCGTTTATCGCCACTGACGACAGAGGCGTCACCTGGTCACCATATTCGAACTGCGGAGTGAAGAGCAGCTGCGCCCTTTTGGGCACCTTCTTCTCAGTGTCGCTGATTGAGTATGTTACCGGCACGACACCGTCTTGTTCTTGCAGTGACAAGTGGTGAGGATTGACAGCCACGGGGCCGCGTTTTTCGAGTCTGTTCATGCCGCCGCATGAAGCCAAGGCGATGGTTCCTAAAGCAAATGCGGGAATGAGATAAAATGATTTTTTCATAGCTTTTTCTATTAATTATTGTATAGTTTGTTTCTGAAAATGGTTGTTGTCATTTTCATGCAGAGTGTTGCAAACTCCGTGCAAATAGATGGCCTGCCAGAGGGTTATTTTTTATCTGTATGTGCAATATGGTGATTGTCAGTGTTATGTGAGATAAATTTATCACTGCGCTGTTTAATGTATTTGTCTTGTTGGAAAAAAATGATAACTTTGCATCCGCGTCTTCGGGGTGTAGCGCAGTCCGGTTAGCGCATCTGCTTTGGGAGCAGAGGGCCGCAGGTTCGAATCCTGTCACCCCGACAAAGGGGCTGAAGTTATGCTTCGGCCCCTTTTTATTTGTTGCCGACAACCTCCCCCGGGCGACATCGTAATCCCCTGTAGCCTCCGGACCGCTGAAACTCTCCGTACACCGCAATCAGCCTCTCTGTCGCATAATGCTCTGTCGTTCTGCGGCTCAGATAAGTCGTATGTGTTCCATTCATGTTATGGTATGGGAATTGCATCGTATTTATACTTTATTGCGCTGCATGCAAGCAAAAAGTAAAAAAATAATTTGTTTTATACCTATATTTAGGTACATTTGTCCGTTCGTTTATCGAAAATGTCAGTCTAATAATTTGTCATAGATGAATCGCACCGCCATCTTCGCCGTTGTCATGTCGGCTTTTGTCTCCGTTGTGTCTGCACCACATGCCGACGCCGCAACCCCAAGGCTCTTGCTGTCTGCCGCCGACACCATTGCCCCCACGGGCAGAAGTGTCCTGAAAGCCGACACTACAGCTCTCTCTGTGGCTGTGGATGATATCCCCGTCTATTCGTTCAAGCAGAGCCGCACGCTGTCGGGCATTCCTGCCTCGCTGTCATACGTGGCGGTGTCAGACATGTCGCGCCGTCGCATCACGACCATCAAAGACTTCACCTCCGTGGTGCCCAACCTTTACATGCCCGACTTCGGTTCGCGCCTCACCTCGCCCATATATATAAGAGGTATAGGCTCCAAGCTCAACGCCCCATCGGTAGGACTCTATGTCGACGGGGTGCCCTATTACGAAAAGTCCACTTTCGATTTCGACCTCAGCGACGTGCAGAGCGTCGAGGTGCTTCGGGGTCCGCAAGGTACACTTTACGGACGCAACACCATGGGCGGCATTGTCAACGTGTTCACCCGCCAACCCCTCTCATATAAGGGCAGCAGGGTCATGTTGACGGGCGGCAGTTACCGTGAGCTGGGGGTGTCGCTGTCGAGTTACGGTGCCTTTACCGACAAGGTGGGCTATGGCATATCGGCACGATACGGTCATCACGGCGGCTATTTCGTCAACCAATATAATGGTAAGCGGGTCGATGTAGACGACGATGTGTCGGCCTCTGTCAAGCTTCGTTTCAGACCCAATGACAGATGGGATGTCACACTCTTGGGCAATTACCAGTACTCTGACCAGGGAGGCTATCCTTATGCCCCCTATGTCGACGGCCATATCATGCCGGTCGATTACAATGCCTATAGCTATTACGTGCGTTCGCTGGCCGGTTCGGGAGTGTCGGTCAACCACACCTCGCGTAGTTTTGAGATGACGGCCTCGGCAGGCTACCAATACTTCGACGACCGCCAGGGCCTCGACCAGGACTTCACCCCCGCCGACGACTATTACGCCACCCAGAGGCAGCATCAGAATCTCGCCTCTGTCGAGCTTAGGTTCCGCTCGCGCGACAACGGCGGCCGTTACAGCTGGCTGGCCGGAGCATCAGGCTTTGCCCAGTGGTTAGACAAGAGGGTAGGCATGGAGATGCGTGATGCTTATGAGCAACAACACCTGCCCATGCCCGCCACCCAGTTTATGAACTATGACACCCCATCATACGGACTCGCCCTCTTTCACCAGTCTGTCATTGACGATATAGGGCTTAAAGGACTCTCGCTTGTGCTTGGTGTGAGGTACGACTTCGAGCATTCGCGTATGGATTACTCCATGGATGTGGAGATGGGAACCTTCGGCAGCCACGTGGCAGATTTCCGTCATAAGTTGCGCTTCTCTGAGGTGATGCCTAAAGCATCGTTGCAATACCGTTGGGGCCGCTCGTCAGTTTATGCCACTGTCTCTGAGGGATATAAGGCGGGAGGCTTCAACGTGTCGTTTGACAACGACTCAGAACACACCTATAAGCCCGAGCACAGCTGGAATTACGAGATTGGCGGCCGCTCGTCGTTCTTGAATGGCATTCTCACAGGCTATGTAGCCCTCTTTTATATCGACTGGCGCAGTCAGCAGATACAGCAGCCCCTTGCCGACGGTATCGGTACCAAGCTTGTAAATGCAGGTAAATCACGTTCTTATGGTATAGAGGCCTCAGTAGAGGCACATCCCGTCGACGGACTCGACATAAGGGGTGACTGGGGTTTCACTCAGGCGCATTTTGTCGACTATTTCGTAAGCGAAGGGGTCGATTACTCCGGTAACAGAGTGCCGTTCGTGCCTTGTCACACCCTCTCGGCGGCTGTCGATTACACCCTTTCGTGCCGACGCCTTGTCGACAGAATAGTCTTCTCGGCACAATACAACGGTGTGGGACCCATATACTGGAACGATTCCAACACCGTGCGACAGCCTTTCTACGGCACGTTGGGGGCGAGGGTGTCGTTTCAGCGCGCCAACTTTGAGGTAGATGTGTGGGGCCGTAACATAACCTCCGTCGATTACATGTCGTACTACTTTGAAGCCCTCGGCAGACACTTCGCACAACGCGGCAAGCCCGCCCGCTTCGGCGTCGACATAGTGGCCCGCTTTTAATTCTCGCGGAGCGGTGTTGCACTATTGCAATGCCCGGTGCTTATGCGGAGGTTGGGACAATATGGTGCTACGGGGCTGTTGGCCGGGCGGGGGCTTTGGGACGGTGGTTTGGCTATGTGCCTGTGCAGGCGTGGCGGCTGGATGGCGGCAAGACTTTGGACTTACGGTTTGACTTTGGCTTGATGTCTGTGCAGGTGGTTTGGCTGGCTGGGCTGGAGCTTCTTGGTGGTGGTTTGGCTGCTTGGGCTATGCACCTAACGCCCCTTTAGCATGAAGGAGCCACGGGCCGAGCCTGCGGGGGCAAAGCGGGTAAGTGGCGCGCATAACCGCCTACCCTTAGTCACTGTCTACAATAGCGTGGCGGTGTTACGGGCCTCCGCGTGGGGAGGGTCGGCCCGTTGCGGCTCGTACCTCGCCGCCCTGCCGGCGCAAAAGCCATGCGGTGCAAAAGCTACCGCTTCAAAAACCTTCTATCCAAAAGCCTCCCGGCGCGGAAAGCCATGCGGCGCAAAAACTACCTGTGCAAAAAGCCCCCGCAAAAGCATCTCGGTTAAATGAAAATGTGCGGTTTCGTTACACTCAGACCGCCCACGCGGTGCAAAAGCCCACGCGGAACAAAGCCTCCCAAAACAAAAAACACCTAACCCCAAAACCCTGCCGCCCAACCAATAATGTCTCTCTAATTCCGTGGAGTTTCCCGCTGTCGGTTACCGCACCACAGATTCGTCCGGTACGTTGTACGACGCGGGTACGTACGGACACTATTGGTCGTCAGTTGCGAGTGGTTCTAACTACGCGTACTACCTGTACTTCGTTAGCGGTAGTTTGAATGTGACCAATGGCTACAGTAAGCAGCTCGGTCGTAGCGTGCGTTGTGTCCGCTAAATATTAATACTTTGGTTCTTTGATTTCTTTGATTCTTCCCCGAGGGCTTGTGTAATATATTGGGGTGGTCCGCCCCTTTTGCATAAGTCAGACACATCCATTATATTTGCGAATCGGTTAAATTGAAAGACAAAGCCACAAATCAAACAACGAACAAACCACCTGTGTACGATGGAACAGCATCACTACAACGGACTTAGCGAGGCGGAGGTAACGGCAAGCAGAGCCAGGCACGGCGAGAATGTGCTTACGCCGCCACAAAAAGAGTCGTTATGGTCTCAATTTATCGGCAAATTTACCGATCCCATCATAATAATATTGCTTGTAGCGCTGGCCTTGTCGGTGGCCGTGGCGATATATCAATATACGGAGGGGATTCACGGAAGCGATGTCTTCTTGGAGCCGGTGGGCATATTCGTATCTGTGATACTGGCCACAATGGTGGGTTTTGCCTTCGAGGTGAGCGCTAACCGCAAATTTGAAGTGCTCAACAAGGTCAACGACGACACCCCTGTAAAGGTGATACGCCAGGGACGCATCATGCTCATTGTCAAACGTGATGTGGTTGTCGGCGACATTGTGGTGCTGAGTACCGGCGAGGAGGTGCCCGCCGACGGACGTCTGCTTGAGGCGGTGTCGCTTCAGATAAACGAGTCGACCCTCACGGGCGAGCCCATAGTCAACAAGAGCATCGACCCGTCGGAGTTCGACCCCGAGGCCACATATCCCACCGACCTTGTAATGCGAGGCACATCGGTGGTCGACGGTCATGGCGTCATGGAGGTGACGGCCGTGGGCGACAGCACCGAATATGGCAAGGTATATGAAGGTTCGCAGATAGACAACAGCGTCGAGACGCCCCTTAACAAGCAGCTCAAACGGTTAGCCAGGATGATAACGAGGGGCAGCTATGCCGTGGCGTTGCTCATAGTGGCTGGTCGCATGGCCGCCTATCTGCACGGCATGGACGGGTTCGACTGGCTTGACTTAGGGCGTCACACGCTCGACACCGTAATGATAGCCATCACCATAGTGGTTGTGGCTGTGCCCGAGGGTCTGCCCATGAGCGTGACACTGTCGCTGGCTCTGAGCATGAAACGCATGTTGGTGGCCAACAACCTGGTGCGTAAGATGCACGCATGCGAGACCATGGGTGCCACCACCGTGATATGTACCGACAAGACGGGCACCCTGACACAAAACAGAATGAGCGTATTCAAGGCCGACTTCTTCTGTCTGGGCGAACGCGGACTCTCAAGCGAGGCGTCAGGAGTGATAACAGAGGGCATAGCCGTCAACTCCACCGCCTTTCTCGACCTGTCAGACCCATCCAAAGCCACGGTATTGGGTAACCCCACCGAGGGCGCCCTGCTGTTGTGGCTGCACGACAACGGCGTCGACTATCTGCCTGTACGCAACACTACCGAGGTGATAGAGCAGCTCACATTCTCGACCGAACGCAAGTATATGGCTACCATGGTGCGTTCGCATGTCATGGAGGGTCAGAAAGTTATATATGTCAAGGGGGCTCCTGAGATAGTGATGTCGATGTGCGGCACCGTACTAATGGCTGACGGCACACTGGCGGCCATGTCAGACCTTAAGGAGGGTATTGATGAGCGTCTGCTCGGATATCAGAACCGGGCCATGCGCACGCTCGGCTTTGCATATTGCGTTGTTGACGACGACGAAAGCCACATCAGGGATGGACGTCTGCACGATGTGTCTCTGTCACTTCTCGGCATAGCGGCCATTTCAGACCCTGTGGGGAGCGACGTTCCGCAGGCCGTTGCCGACTGTCTCGGCGCGGGCATCGACATCAAGATTGTCACCGGCGACACCCCCGGAACTGCCAGGGAGATAGGACGGCAGATAGGATTGTGGGGGCCTGGCGACACCGACCGCAACCATCTGACGGGTCCCGACTTTGCCGCCCTCTCTGATGACGAGCTGCTCGCAAGGGTGCTCAGCCTCAAGATAATGTCGCGGGCACGTCCGATGGACAAGCAGCGGCTCGTGCGTCTGTTGCAACAGAAAGATCAGGTTGTGGCCGTGACGGGTGACGGCACCAACGACGCCCCGGCCCTCAAGGCTGCGCAGGTGGGCCTGTCGATGGGTGACGGCACCTCGGTGGCCAAAGAGGCCAGCGACATAACCATACTCGACAACTCGTTTGCCAGCATATCGCGCGCCGTGATGTGGGGACGTTCGTTATACAAGAACATACGCCGATTCATCCTATTCCAGATGACCATCAACGTGGCCGCCTGTCTGATAGTGACCATAGGTGCCTTTTTGGGGACCGAGTCGCCGCTGACAGTCACCCAGATGCTGTGGGTAAACCTCATAATGGACACCTTTGCCGCCTTGGCGCTGGCATCGCTGCCGCCCGACAGCAATGTCATGAAAGAGCGTCCGCGCAAGACAAGCGACTACATTATAAGCCGCGCCATGGCCAAGAACATAATAGGCGTGGGGCTGGCTCTGGTGGTGGTGCTATTCGGGGTATTGCAATACTTCAAGCATGTCGACATAACGTCGCTCTCCGGCTTCTCTTTCCGTCAGGCGGCGGCTTGTTACTTCGACTTCAGTCAACAGGCCGACGGACTGACACCCTATGAGTTATCGCTGTTTTTTACCATATTTGTGATGTTGCAGTTCTGGAACATGTTCAACGCCAAGGCTTTCTCTACTGGCACTTCGGCATTTGCCCATATTGCCGAAAGCAAGGGTTTCATGTTCATAGCCTTGGTTGTGCTCGCAGGCCAATGGCTCATAGTCACATTCGGAGGCAAGATGTTTGGCGTCGTGCCCCTGTCGCTATCAGACTGGTTGATAACAATAGCGGCTACATCGGTGGTATTATGGACAGGCGAGGCAATGAGACTGCTGAAACCAAAACACCGACACCGGTGATGACTTGCAGTCACTGCGGATAATGGTTTGCTGGCACTGCCGTTATTTTGCTGGCACTGCCTCCGGCGGCCCTTCCGGGGGAGGGGTCACGGACCCCGTTTTGATATTTTTGAGGAACAACTAAGAGGATAAGTACGAAAGATAGGAGTAAAGGTGTTTCGACTCGGGTCTCACACCTTTACCCCTATCTTTCGTTTTTGGCCCTTGGGCTGAGTGCCTGAAGGATATTCAACAGGGGCATGACTCTCGACGGAAAGGGTGCGGAAACAAAACAGAAACCATAACAGCAGGACAGCAAAGCACAATAGGGTAGTGCAGTAAACATAAGCAGTACAGCCGCAACCACCGGCATGACGGAGAGCGACCCGGAGCCTGCGGAGGGCACAGCATGAAAATAATGAGCGTCACCGCCGTGACTTATTCACTGTCATATATATTACTGTGCGGGGCTGCGGCCCTCCGTGTGGGGAGGCTCCGGGCCGCTCGGGACTCGTTGCCTCGTCCCGGTGATAAGGAATAGTGTGCGGTTTCGTTGCACTCAGACCGCGGTGGGCCGGCGCTGGCGCCGGCCTCATCGGCG
>JAIECQ010000002.1 GCA_029068395.1 Rikenellaceae bacterium | reverse complement strand
GCGGGGTTACGGGCCTCCGCGGGGGGAGGCGAGGCCCGTTGCGGCTCGTGCCTCGCCGCCCTGCCGGGGCGGAAGCCATGCGGTGCAAAACCCTGCCGGCCAACCAATAACACCCCCTCTAATTCCGTGGAGTTTCCCGCTGTCGGTAGCCGTAGCTACTCGTCCGGTACGTTGCAGGACGCGGGTGCGAGCGGCTACTATTGGTCGTCAGTTGCGTATGATTCTAGCCGCGCGTACAGTCTGGTCTTCGGTAGCAGTGATTTGAGCGTGCACTACAGCAATAAGCGTAGCGGTTTTAGCGTGCGTTGTGTCCGCTAAATATTAATACTTTGGTTCTTTGATTTCTTTGATTCTTCCCCGAGGGCTTGCGTAAGGGTCAGAGTTGGCCGGAGCCGGCTGGGGGGTTCAGTTGTGCGTGCTTTTGCTGCACTGTCCGCTATGCTTTGCCGTCCTGCTGTTATTGTTTCTGTTTTGCTTCCGCACCCTTTCCGCGAGAGTCCTGCCCCTGTTGAATACTGTTAAGGCACCAACCCAAGTGCCAAAAACAGCTATCCCATAAATGTGTGAGACGTATGTCGAAACACATTTATGGGATAGCTGTACTTATCCGCTTAGTTGTTCCTCAAAAATATCAAAACGGGGTCCGTGACCCCTCCCCCGGAAGGGCCGCCGGAGGCAGTGCCAGTAAAATAACGGCAGTTTCAGCAAACCATTATCCGCAGTGACTGCACACCATCATCCGCAGTTACGGCAGGTCTAACAGTTGCACTCGCCGCAGCATCCGCAGTTACGGCAGGTCTAACAGTTGCACTCGCCGCAGCATCCGCCGTCTCCGCATCCGCCACCGCATGAGTGGTGGGGATAATCCGCTTCGGTTGCGGGGCGTACGCCTGTTATCTCGCCTGTGAAGTGGAGTGTCTCGCCGGCCATGGGGTGGTTGAAGTCCATGGTGACGGTGTTGTCGCCCACGGCTTTGATGGTGCCCATAAGACGGTGACCCTCATGGTCAGACATGGGCAACACATTGCCCACCACGAGCATGGAGTCGTCCACTTTGCCGTCTATCTCGAAGAGGTTCTTGGGCAGGTCGATGACGTTTTCGGCCACATGCTCGCCATAACCCTCTGCGGGGGCGAGTATAAATTCAAATTTGTCGCCTACGCTCTTGCCTGCGATGTACTCTTCAAACTTGGGTAACAGCATTCCTATGCCATATACAAATTCAAGAGGACGGTCGCTCTCTGCCTTGTCAACCACCTTGCCGTTGACTGTAAGCGTATATGTGAGCGATACGAATGTGTTTTCTGCGATATTCATCTATTCTTGTTTTTTATTTATTAACGTTTGCAATACTCATATTGTTGCCTTCGAGAGGCCCTGACAGGGAAGCCCTGCCAATGGTTGCCATTGATGCATACCGTTGACAGGGCGCATGACTACTTGTAATCTTCCAGTGGAGCGCAGGTGCACACTAAGTTACGGTCGCCATACCCGTTGTCTATCTTAGACACATAGGGCCAGAACTTGTTTTCAGCCACCCAGGCAAGCGGATATGCGGCCTGTGAACGGGGATAGGGGTGCGACCACTGGTCTGCCGACACCTCGTCGGCGGTGTGAGGCGCCATGACCAGCAGGTTGTCGGCGGGGTCGGTGATCTGCTCGGCCTCGCGTTTTATCTGCACCAACGCCTCTATGAAGCGGTCGAGCTCGGCCTTGCACTCGCTCTCGGTAGGCTCTACCATGAGGGTGTCGTGTACGGGGAACGAGAGGGTGGGGGCGTGGAATCCGTAGTCCATCAGACGGCGTGCTATGTCGCCGCACTCCACGCCATAGCTCTTGCGGAAGTGGCGGCAGTCGACTATCATCTCGTGACCCACACGTCCGCACTCGCCGGCATAGAGGGTGTCATACTCGCCTTTGAGCGCCGAGGCCATGTAGTTGGCGTTGAGTATGGCCGTCTCGGTGACGCGCTTGAGACCAGAAGCCCCGAGCATCTTGATGTAACCATAGGTTATGGGCAGTATGCCGGCGCTACCCCAGGGCGATGACGACACGGCGGTGATACCGTCGCTTCCGCCCACACCCGACACCACCGAATGGGTGGGCAGGAACTTGGCCAGATGAGCGGCAGCGCATATTGTGCCCACGCCGGGACCTCCGCCGCCGTGAGGCATGGCAAATGTCTTGTGCAGGTTGAGGTGGCAGATGTCGGCGCCTATGGTGCCGGGATTGGTCAGACCCACCTGAGCGTTCATGTTGGCGCCGTCCATATATACCTGGCCGCCGTTGTCGTGCACTATGCGGCACAACTCAGAGACGCTGCCCTCGAAGATGCCGTGTGTCGAGGGATATGTTATCATGGCGCATGCCAGGTCGGAGCGGTGCTCCTGAGCCTTGGCGCGGAAGTCGTCTACCGATATGTTGCCGTGGTCGTCGCAGGCCACTACCACCACCTTCATGCCTGCCATTGCAGCCGATGCGGGGTTGGTGCCGTGAGCCGATGCCGGTATCAGGGCCACGTTACGGTTGCCCTCACCGCGGCTCTGGTGATATGCGCGTATGACCATAAGACCGGCATACTCACCTGCCGCTCCCGAGTTGGGTTGGTTAGATGCGGCGGCAAAACCCGTGATGGCGGCCAAGTCGTGCTCCAGACCGCGCATAAGCTCGGCATAGCCCTCTGCCTGTGATGCCGGCACGAAGGGGTGCACGTTGAACTCGGCAAGCGAAAGCGGCATCATGCAGACGGCCGGGTTGAGCTTCATGGTGCAAGAGCCGAGCGATATCATGCTGTCGGCCAGCGATATGTCGCGGCGTTCGAGCTTCTTGATATAACGCATCATCTCGGTCTCGGAGTGGTAACGGTTAAAGACCGTCTCGGTGAGTATGGCATCCTGACGCGCCATAGAGGGGCAGAACGAGATTTTCTCTTCTATAGACTGAATACGCGGGGCCTCGCACTTGCAATAGTCGGCAAGAACAGCCAGCAGGGTGTTGACCTCGTCGAGAGTGGTGACCTCGTCGCAGCTTATGCGCACGGCGTCGGGACGCGGATAACAGAGGTTGACCTTATGGCTCTCGGCCACCTGACGCATGGACTCGGCGTCGGCCTCGAACTCGATGGTGTCGAAGAAGCAGCGCGACACCGTCTTGAAACCCATCTTCTCGGCCTCACGCGCTACGGCGGCGGCGCAAGAGTGGGCGTGAAGGGCTATCGAGCGTATGCCCTCAGGACCGTGATATACGGCGAACATGCCCGCCATAGTGGCAAAGAGAGCCTGTGCGGTGCATATATTAGACGTGGCCTTGTCGCGCTTGATGTGCTGCTCACGCGTCTGTAGGGCCATGCGCAGGGCCTTCTTGCCGCGACGGTCTACCGACACCCCTATGATGCGGCCCGGCATGTTGCGCTTGAAGGCGTCGCGTGTGGCCATATAGGCTGCCGACGGACCGCCGTAGGCCATGGGAGCGCCGAAACGCTGTGTCGACCCCACCACTATGTCGGCGCCCCAGCTGCCGGGCGAACGCAGAAGGGCGAGGCTCAAAATGTCAGCCGCCACGGTGACCATGACGCCATGGCTGTGGGCGCGCTCGACAAAGGCGCCGTAGTCGGTGATGGCGCCGTTGGCACCCGGATACTGCACGATGGCGCCAAACTCGGTGCCGGTAAACTCATAGTCGGCAGCGTCACCCATGATAAGCTCAATGCCGAAAGGCTCCGAGCGCGTGAGCAACACATCGAGCGTCTGCGGGAATATGTTGGCGTCGACAAACAGCTTGTTGCGACCCTCTTTGACCGCCTCGCGGCTGCGCAGAGAGAGCATCATAGACATGGCCTCGGCTGCGGCGGTGCCCTCGTCCAAGAGCGAGCAGTTGCTTATCTCCATGCCTGTGAGCGATAGCACCATGGTCTGGAAGTTGAGCAAAGCCTCAAGACGGCCCTGCGATATCTCGGCCTGATAGGGGGTGTAAGAGGTGTACCATGCGGGATTCTCGAATATGTTGCGCACTATCACCGCAGGCGAGGCGGTGGGATAATAGCCCATGCCTATGAAGGTGCGCAAAGGATGGTTCTTGGCTGCCAGACGGCGTATGTGGGCAGCAAACTCATATTCGCTCATACCCTCTTCGGGCAGGTCGAGGGGCTTTTTCAAGCGTATGCTGTCGGGCACAACCTGGCTTATTAGCTCGTCCACCGAGCTACAGCCTATCACCTCAAGCATCTGTTTTGTCTGATCTGCTGACGGACCGACATGACGATTTACAAACTGATCTTTCATTGTCTTTATGGTTTGGGGAGAGGAAACGCAAAATCGCCCCTCCCATATTATTACTTTCGTTCGACACCGTCACCGCCATGTTGCGGCAACCATGCACAGACACTATGCACTCCCCTGCCCTTTCGTGCCCCGCTGCTTTCCACCTGCCGTCCCCCCCTGCCGCGCCGGGCCCCCGGGCGCGTATACACCTAGGACGGGGCCGCCGGA
>JAIECQ010000199.1 GCA_029068395.1 Rikenellaceae bacterium | reverse complement strand
TTTGCCGAGCGCATAGAGCCGACACCAGGGCTCAGAGCGTTTTTAGAGGGGTTGCGGCAGCGAGGGATAAAAATTGGGGTCGGCAGTGCGGGCATGAGTCTCAATGTCGATTTTGTGCTGGAGCGTTGCGGTATAACGCAATATTTCGATGCCATTGCCAACGGTGACCTTGTCAAACGAGCCAAGCCCGACCCTGAGGTGTTTGTGTTGGCGGCGCGTCTTTTGGGCCTCGACAACAGTGAATGCCTGGTGTTTGAAGATTCGTTTGCGGGCATAGAGGCGGCACGGGCGGCAGGATCGCCTGTCGTTGCGCTGGCCACGACATTCCCTCGCGACCGTCACACCGATTACGACATGATAATAGACGATTTCACCCAGATAGACGCATCGGTTGTCGAGCGGTTTTAATTGTCTTATTGTCTGCGGATAATGTCTTACAGTAATCAAAATCATAATCATGGAAAAAACGATAAGTTACGCTAAGGAAAATTATTCTCGTTTTATGCAAGAGCTGTTCGAGGTGATACGCATACCCTCTATCAGTGCGTTGTCTGAGCATGCACCCGATATGGTTCGTTGTGCCGAGGCGTTACGTGAGCGTCTCTTGAAAGCGGGCGTCGACACTGCCGAGGTGATGTCCACCGACGGGGCGCCTGTGGTGTTTGCCCATAAGGTGGTCGACGCCTCGAAGCCGACGGTTTTGGTGTACGGTCATTATGACGTGATGCCTGTCGAGCCGCTCGAGTTGTGGGTGACACCTCCGTTTGAGCCTCAGGTGCGCGACGGCAAGATATGGGGCCGTGGTGCCGACGATGACAAAGGTCAGGGATTCATGCACATAGCAGCCTTTGAGTCGATGGTGGTGTGCGGCAGTCTGCCTTGCAACGTCAAGTTTCTGTTAGAGGGCGAAGAGGAGATAGGTTCGCCTGCACTGACAACGTGGTGTGAAGATCATGCCGATTTGCTGGCTGCCGACCTCATATTGGTGTCAGATACGTCCATGGCATCGCTCGACTGTCCCACGGTGACGTGCGGACTCAGGGGACTGGCCTATATGGATATGACCGTCACGGGTCCCGATCGCGACCTTCACTCGGGGTTGTTCGGCGGTGCGGTCGACAACCCGCTAAATGTCATAAGCCGCATTATTGCAGGGTTGCATGACAAGGATGGCCGTGTGACGGTGAAAGGTTTCTACGATGATGTGGTTGAGTTGAGTGACCATGAGCGGGTCGAGATAGCCAAGCGTCCGTTTGACGAGGAGGCCTACCGTAACAGTCTGGGAGTTGGCGCGTTGGCGGGAGAGGCCGGTTACACCACCCCCGAGCGTACAGGTGTCCGTCCGGCTCTCGACGTCAACGGCATCTGGGGCGGCCACATAGGTGAAGGCTCCAAGACGGTGATACCGTCGCAGGCACACGCCAAGGTGTCGATGCGTCTGGTTGCCAACCAAGACCACAACAAGATAGCTGAGTTGTTCAAAGAACATGTCGTCAATGTCGCCCCGGCATCGGTAAAGGTGGACGTGAGACATTCGCACGGTGGCGCGCCCTACATGATGTCACCTTCGCATCCGGCCTATGTCGCTGCCTCTAAGGCTATTGAAGATGTGCTCGGCAAGCCCGCCCTTCCATTCTTCAGCGGCGGCAGCATTCCCATCATCAGCAAGATGTCGGCCTTGCTCGGCGCCAAAGCACTGTTGCTCGGCTTCGGATTGGGTGATGACAACACCCACTCGCCGAACGAGAATTATGCAGTCGAAAACTTCCAAAAAGGAATAGAGACGATAATACGCTTCTACGGATATATGTTCAGCTGACATACCACCGTAATGCCCTGCCGACACTGCGGATGATGGTTTGCTGGCACTGTCCTTGCTGTCACTGCGGTGATGGTTTACTGGCACTGCCTCCGGCGGCCCTTCCGGGGGAGGGGTCACGGACCCCGTTTTGATATTTTTGAGGAACAACTAAGCGGATAAGTACGAAAGATAGGAGTAAAGGTGTTTCGACTCGGGTCTCACACCTTTACCCCTATCTTTCGTTTTTGGCCCTTGGA